>NZ_JBHXIB010000038.1:0-35999 GCF_042723975.1 Amycolatopsis sp. NPDC058340
GGCAGTGGCTTTCAGAGTCACCACGCGACCAAGACCGGACCCTAACCACTCACACGAGCAGCACAACCACCCTGACACTGAGTGGCTTTCGCAACCCGGGCCGCCACCCGGTCGGCTGAGCCGCGCTTATCCCCCGCTTACCCCCTCCCGGGGCAGACTGGCCAGGTGAGAGTGCTGGTGGTGGAAGACGAGCGGCTCCTGGCGGACACGATCGCCGAGGGCCTGCGACGGTTCTCCATGGCCGTCGACGTCTGCTACGACGGCGCGCAGGCCCTGGACCGGGTGGGGGTGCACGGCTACGACGTCGTCGTGCTCGACAGGGATCTCCCCGTCGTGCACGGCGACGAGGTCTGCGCCGCGGTGATCGGGACCGGCGGCGAAGCACGGGTCCTCATGCTGACGGCCGCGGGCGACGTCGACGACCGGGTCGCCGGGCTGGGCCTCGGCGCCGACGACTACCTGACGAAACCGTTCGCGTTCGCCGAACTCGTCGCCAGGGTGCAGGCGCTCTCGCGGCGCGCGCGGCCGGCGTTGCCGCCGGTACTGGAACGCGGCGGCGTCGTCCTCGACCTGCCCCGGCATCAGGCGTCCCGCGACGGCCGGTTCCTTCCCTTGTCCCCCAAGGAATTCGCGGTCTTGGAGGTGCTCATGCGCGCCGAAGGGACCGTGGTCAGCGCGGAAGAACTGCTGGAGAAGGCATGGGACGAACACGCCGACCCGTTCACGAACGCCGTCCGGGTGGCGATGATGACGTTGCGGCGCAAACTCGGTGAACCGCCGCTGATCGAGACCGTGCCCGGCGCGGGTTACCGGTTCGGGTCGTGAAACCGATCCGGCTCTCCGTCCGCACCAAGCTGACGGCGCTCTACGGCGGCGCGTTCCTGATCGTCGGGCTCGCGTTGCTCATCGTCAACTACCTGCTGGTCAGCTCGACCCTGCCGGACTCGGCCGCGTTCGCGAACGGGGCGACCGCCGGGGTCCAGCTCGAAATGGCCCGGCCGTATCCGGTCGACACCACGATCATGCCCGCGCAGCGCGCCGAAGCCACCCAGCTCGTCGCGACGTCGATCACCGAATACCGCTCCGACGTCCTTTCGACCCTGCTGTGGCAATCGCTGGTGGCGCTGGCGATCGCCGGCGCGCTCGCGGTGCTGCTCGGCTGGCTGATGGCGAGCCGCGTGCTGCGGCCGCTGCACGCGATCACTTCGACGGCACGGAAACTCGAGGTCGAGAATCTCGACCGGCGGATCGACCTCGACGGCCCCGACGACGAACTCAAGGAGCTCGCGGACACCTTCGACGGCATGCTCGACCGGCTCGCCGTGTCGTTCGACAGCCAGAAACGCTTCGTCGCCAACGCTTCCCATGAATTGCGGACCCCGCTCGCGGTGCAGCGGACGCTGGTCGAGGTCGCGATGGCCGATCCCGACGCGAGCCCCGAGGTGCGGAAACTCGGCGAGCACCTGATCTACACCAACGAACGCAGCGAACGGATGATCGAGGGCCTGCTCGTGCTCGCCCGCAGCGACCGCGGCCTGGCCGCGCGCGCCCCCGTCCGGCTGGACGAGGTCGCGGCGACGGTGATCCGGTCGGCGTCGGCCATGGCCGAGGAAGCGGGGGTCACCGTGGAGTCGCGGCTGCGGCCGCGGACGGTCTCCGGCGACCCCGTGCTGCTGGAGCGGCTGGTCACGAACCTCGTGCACAACGCCATCACCTACAACCGCCAGGGCGGCTGGATCCACGTCGACATCGGCGGCGATCCGGCGCTGGTGGTGCGCAACACCGGCCCGCAGGTGCCGCTGGACGCCGTACCAGCCCTGTTCGAGCCGTTCCGGAGGCTTTCGGGCGACCGCACCGGCGATTCCCGCAACGCCGGGCTCGGCCTGTCGATCGTCCGGTCCATCGCGAAGGCGCACGGCGGGACCGCGGGCGCGGAACCGGGCGGCCGCGGCGGCGGACTGGTCGTCCGGGTACGGCTGCCGTAGATTCCCCCGATCGTGACTGTGCGTGTCCGGCGCGTCACACGGCGAGCCGCCGGTCGCTGCCGCAGAATTCCCCTTGCCGTCATGAACAAAATAGTGAGCAGGACACATGACATCGGCGCGCCTCACACGTCAAGGCGACGCGCCGTTTTAACGTGGACACCCACAAAGGTGAAGAATCGGGGAGGCGAGAATGCGAGCGCTACGGGTGGTCGGGCTGCACGAGGACGGTAAGTCCATCGTGTGCGAAGACCCGGCGAGCCGCACGCGCTTCCTGCTCCCCGCGGATGAGAGGCTGCGAGCGGCGGCGAGGGGTGACATCACCCGCCTCGGCCAGATCGAAATCGAGTTGGAGAGCCAAATGCGGCCACGCGAGATCCAGGCACGAATCCGGGCCGGTGAGTCCGTGGAGCAGGTCGCGAGCAGCGCCGGCGTCACCGTGCAGCGCGTCGAGCGGTTCGCGTACCCCGTCCTGCTCGAACGATCCCGCACCGCCGAGCTCGCCCAGCGAGCACATCCGGTCCGCGAGGACGGCCCCGACGTCCAGACGCTCGGCGAGGTCGTCGCGCACTCCTTCGGGCAGCGCGGCCACGACTACAGCCAGGCGACCTGGGATTCCTGGCGAGGCGACGACGGCAAGTGGGTCGTCGTGCTGAGCTGGAAGGCGGGCCGTTCGGACAACCGCGCGCACTGGTCGTTCGCGCCCGGCGCGCACGGCGGCACCGTGCAGGCCCTCGACGAGAACGCCGAAGTCCTGCTCAACCCCAACGCCTACCGCGCTCCGCGCACGGTGCGGGCACTGGAACCCGGCAAGGACGCGGTCGTCCAGCCCACTCTCGATTCGGTCCCGGACGAGCCGGTCGCGAAGGTGATCGACGCGCCGATAGCCGAGCCCGAAGAAGATGCCGAGCCACCACTTCCGGCTGACGAGCCGGAGGAAGTGGCCGAACCCGCTCCACGGGCGAAGGGGAAGAAGAACCACCCCATCGTTCCATCCTGGGAAGACGTCCTTCTGGGCGTCCGATCACAACGAGGTTGAATCCGCACGTAGTGGCCCCTTCCGGTGGAGGGGCCATTACGTGCGTCCGGGGACCTGCGCGATCAGGGACTTAGGCGCCACCAGGCAATACGCGTCGGTGACGATCCGGTCGATCTCGGTCCAGTCGACGTCGGTGTCCAGCCGCACCCCGAGCCACCCCCGATGGCCGACATACGGCGGCCGGAAGAACCGCTCCGGCTCGGCGCCCACCAGTTCCTCCTGTGCCCCGGGCGGCGCCGGGCACCAGAAGGCGACCTTGTCGTCGTGATGACGGTCCGCGTACATGACGAACGTCTTCTTGCCACGCACGAACCAGGTCGGCTCGCCGTGACTGAGCCGCTCGGAGACTTCCGGCAGCGCGAGACAAAGCCGTCTGAGTGAATCGAGCGGGTCACCGGTCATGGCTCTCAGTATCCTCGGGCCAGGGGGGATTCATGCAGGATTGGTACGCACGCGCTGTCCGATTGCGTTTCCAGGTTTTCACCGGAACGCCGTACACGCACGTCTCGCCGATGGAATGGCGGATCGATCCCGACGCTCTCCGCGGAATCGCCCGAAGCCGCGGCTACGTAGAAATCGCGCCGATGTTCCAGGGCTGCCTGAGCTTTCAGTTCGCGCCTCAGCACGTCCCGCCGGTCCCCACCTTCGACGGGCCGGACAGACCGGACAAAGACCGTGAACGCTGGCTGCTGAACCATCTCAGCGGTTCCGACCGGGTTTGGATCAGCGTCAAGCACGCGAACCTCTCCGCCCGGCGCGTCGCGGAAGTCGCCGAGACCGAAGGCCTGCGTGTCGCGGCCGCCTTCACCGATCCGAGCGACCGGGTCCTCCTTCTCAGCCGGGACCCGTCACCACCGCGGCTACCCCTGCCCGCATCCACCGGATTCCGGTTCCGCTACGCCTGGCTGAACTACATCGCACCCGTCACCGTCTTCGTCCTCCTCAGCGCCGCGGCGGTGATCGTCGGAATGCCGTCGGGCCACGAGGCCCCCATCGTCAGCCTCCTGTTCATGGCGGCTTTCGCCGGTGCCATCCCGGCCGCGTTCAGCACCAGCCTGTTCCCGCGTACCACCCGCGTCGGCTGGCTGGCGCGGGAATTCGACGGCAGCCCGCACGTCGAATTCTCGATGCGCTCCTATCAGCTCCCCGCCGACCTGGTCGTGCAGATCGCCGCATACCACGGTTACGAGCTTTACGGGCAGTCCGCGACACAAGCGGGCGGGCCGAGTCTCAAGTTCTACAAACGGGTGTGACTCGGTTACCCTCGGCGCCGGGGAGGGTGATCATCGGTGTATCTGTCGCAACAAGGCATCCAGCCGGTCTCGCTGGGCGTCGAGTGGGCGTGTCGGCTGGGCTCACTGCGGTATCTGCACTTCGACGGCCGTCCCGTCGTCCATGTCTCGCCCTCGATATGGGCAATGGATCCGCAGGTGATCCGGCAAATGGCCGCCGATCGGCGATATGTCGAAATCCCGCCTTCCGATCCGAACCTCCTGAGTTTCCAGTACGCGCCGGACAGCTTTCCTGGGCGGCTCTATGACCATTGGCAGCCGAAACCGGACCCCGCCGGGCAACGTGCTCTGCTCCGGCGGATCCGCGGCGAAAACGAGGCTTGGCTCAGCCTCCGGCACGTGAAGCTGGCCCGCCGGTACGTCGCCGAACTCGCACATCAGAACGGCATGGTCATCACCCGGGAACTCGCGACCAGTGCCGACAGGCTTCTCCTGCTGCGGCGCGACCCGGCTGCGCCGCCCAGGCACCGAAGCGGGTTCTACCCGGGCTCCTCGCAGTTTCCCCTGTTCACCGGCGTGCTCGCGGCTCTGCTGTGCGGCGTCCTCATGCTCGTGGGCAAGCTGACCCCGCACGAATGGCTGTTCTACCTCGGCGTTGCGCTGTTGCTCCCCGGAATCGTGGCCGCCGCGCTCTGGATCTACCTGGTGCCGCGGTCCACCCGCGTCGGGTGGCTCGCGAACCGGTTCACCGCCGGAGACCCGGCAGTCCACGTCAACACGATCGTCAGCGGGCTCGATCCCGAGCTCGCGGCGCAGATGGCCGCCGGTTTCGGCTACTTCTACACCGCCTGGCGCCGGGGCAAATACGAATGGCAGAACGAAATCGTCTTCGTCCGGGGAACGCGGGTGAACGAACGATCGTCAGATTCCGGAACGGTCGAACGGCCCTGAGTCCTTCGGCACCGATTCAAGGGGAGGACGGCATGGCCGGGTACGCGGTGAAGATCGCCGAGCTGGGAAAGCTCATCGGTGATCTCGAAACCGGCGCCGACCGGATGGCGGACGCGAACAAGAAACTCGCCGGCGGAGGCGTATGGGGCGCGCTCGGCAACCCGGATCTCGCGAAATCCGGCATGGATTTCGAGGAAGCCTGGGAATTCGGTATCGGAAGGCTCGGAGAAGCCGCGGAAGGCGTCACCGAGAGGCTGAAGGCCGCTCAGCGGAAGTACCAGAAGATGGAAGAAGAGTTCGGCGAGGGCCTCGACAAGCTCGGTGACCTGATTACCGATCCTGCCGACGGCCCGCCGAAACCCAGTGGCACCGGCGGCCCCGATCCCTCGCCGCGATTCCCGCTCGGTGACGACGGCGGCCCGGTCGGCGGCGGCTACACCGGCGGCATCACCGACATCCTCGGAGGCGGTCAGTGACCGGGAACCAGTACCCCGCACTCGGCTTCGACCCGGCTCCCGGTGACGTCGGCGGCGTCGGAGATCTGGCCGAGAAGTACCGCACGGTCAGCCGCGACCTCGAAGAGGCCGACACCATGCTCCGCCAGATCGCCACCAAGCAGGGAATCTGGACCGGCGAAGCGAGCGAAGCGTTCGCACGCCGTCTCGGTCCGCTGCCCGAGTACTTGGAGGGTGCCGCGCGTTCGATGGCGCAAGCCGCCTACGCACTCGAAGGCTGGGCTCGCGACCTCGGCGAAATGCAGCGTCAAGCAGCGGACTTGGAGCGCCGGGCCCAGGCTGCCGCCCAGGCCGCCGAGCAGGCTCGTGCCAACCCGGACTTCGCACTGGCCAACCAGACGTTCACCGACCAGCAGTCCTTGCAGATCGCGCAGGCGCTTCTCGACAACGCCGGACGTCAACTCCAAGCGGCCATCGACGGCTGCGTGGAGGTGCAGGAAGCCGCGAAGGAACTGCTCACCCAGCACACCTCGGTCGCCGCTCGCGTCGCGGACTTGCTCCGGAAGGCGAAGGAACTCGCACCCGACGAGCCCGATCTTCTGGACGACGTAGTCGACGCGGTCACCGGCGTCGCCAAGGATCTGATCAATCTGACCGCCGATGTGGTGGACGCGGTCTGGGACACCGTTCAAGACAACGCCGAGGTCCTGTCGAAGGTGTCGGACGTCGTGGGCGACGCGGGCAACGTCCTCGGCCTCGCCGGGGAGTTCATTCCACCTCCGGCTGGTGACGTCGTCTCCGCCGTGGGCACCAGCCTCGGGGTCGTCGCCACCGCGGGTCACGCCACGGCCGCCTTCGCCGGGGCCGACGTCTCGCCGGAGACGATCGCCTTCGACCTGGCTGGGGTGGCCACCTCCGGCCTGGGCGCCCTTTTCCCGAACAGTCCGTGGATCAAGCCCCTCGGCCTGGGTTTGGTGGGCGCGCAGTTCCAGACCGACGCGGGTACCGAAGTGGCCGGGCTGAGCTTCGAAGGACCGATCGACGACTTCAAGAACTACTGGTGGCCCAAGGACGTCGGGCAAGCCGCCATGGCGTCGGCGTCGATCTTCAACGGGCTGCCCATCCTGTGGGGAGCCGTCGCGGTGGGCAACGCCGCCGAAGCGGGGGTCGCCGCGGACAACACCCCGGAGCGGCGACGCGAACGCGCGGAAGACAAGGCCTGGAGCTGATCCATGACCTCTACCGAGACCGGCCTGCTCCTGGATCTGCCGCCTGGCTTCATCGGCATGCCGGTGACGGCCGACGACGAAGCGAACGCGGGGATCGCGAAGGCCCTCGGCCAGAAGGTGGCCGAGGCCACCGGGACGGATGCCGAAGAGTTCAGCGCTCACCTGAGGTCGTTGACCCCTTACTTCAAGGAAAACGGCGTCCGCCTGTTCGGCAGATTCGCCGTCGGCGAAGGCCCGGAGCACGTGGCCACACTGGCTCTCGGGACCGTCCGCTTGCCGTCCGTCCGCACCGGTCCGGCCGAACCGGACGGCGAAGTGATGACGAGTGCGTTGCTGAACGTCTATCGGCGAAATCACCCGCAGGCGGATGTTCGTGCGGTCCGGCTACCGCTCGGTCCCGCCCTGGCGGCGGTCGAGGTCGGCGAATTCCGGCTTCCGCCTGAGCTCACCGGGCGGGCGGACGAACTGGTCCAGCCCCGGATCAAGGCGGAGTTCCAGGTTCCACTGCCCACTGGCGAAGGCGTCGTGATCCTCGCGGTGACCGCGGATTCGATGGAGGCGTGGCCCGCGGTCGCCGAGGCCGCGTCCCGCGTGGCGCACAGCCTTCGCCCGGGCAGCACGGAGGAATGACCATGGCGGAGCTCAGCAATCCACAGCTGATCGAGGAAATGCGCTGGCGGCTGCGCGAGATCGAGGCACGCAAAGCCGAGAACGCCAAGGCGCTCGCCGCGGCGGGTGAATTCAGCGAGGTGACCTCCCCCGACGGGGTGGTGACGGTGACCGTCGGTCCCGGCGGCGTGATCGGCGAAGTCCGGCTCACCGACAAGGCGATGGCGTCGAACGCGAGCGCGCTCGGCGAGCTCATCACGGCGACCATCCGGCGGGCGCTGACCGGGAAGCCCGCGCCGCGGCCGGTCCCCGTCGAGGATGATCACGACGAGCCGATCGACACCGTTTTCGATCTCTAGAAGACGACGATCAGCACGCCGATCCACGCGATCACGATGCCGGCGGCCGCGCCGAAGGACGCCCACCGCACGATCGGCACCCGCCGTGCGAGCCACAGCGACGGAGTGATCCCGGCGGTCACGACGGCGGACGCGAGCAGCGCGAGCCAGCCGTTGGTCTCGCGCGCGAGGGTGTTCGCCAGTGCCAGCATCGCCACGACGACCACGGCCGCGACGAACGCCGAGACCGTCAGGCCGGTCAGCCACGGTGTCGGCTCCCCGGCCGGGTCCGGTGTGCCGAAGAGGCGGCGCGCGAGTTCGTTGCGGGGTGCGGGGGCGGGCGGGTCGATGATGACGCCGTCGCCGGAGACGGGGTCGACGAACCGCACCGACGTGCCCATCGTGGCGGCGACCCGCTGGGCGAGCTGGCGGCCTCGCTGGGAGACCACGGAAGCGGCTTCGGTGCCGGAGGAGCCGACGGCGGAGGCGACCCTGGCCCATTCGTGCAACGCCTGGGCGAGATCCGAACCGATCGCGAGTGAGTGCGGGTCCACCTCACGCGCGCTGTCGCCGCCCGGCCCGGCCAGCACCGCGCGTCCCTCACGGATCCGCAATTCCATGGGTTCTCCTCGTGATCGCTCGGGTGCTCACGATAGCGGTGGACGCGTCTCGTAGAACGCGATCGCGCCAGCCGTGGCGACATTCAGCGAATCGACGCCTTCCGGCATCGGGATCCGCACGGCGACGTCGGCGGCGGCGATGGCCTCCTCGGTCAGGCCGGGGCCCTCCGCGCCCAGCATCAACGCGACCCTCCCCGGTGTCTGGTCGCGTAACTGGCGCAGCGAAACGGAATCCGCACGAGGGGTGAGGGCGGCGATGCGGAAACCGCGGTCTCGCAGCAATTCCAGGTCGCCGGGCCAAGACCCGAAGGTGGCGAACGGGACACGCAGGACGTGCCCCATCGAGACGCGGACACTGCGCCGGTACAGCGGGTCCGAGCAGCCGGCGCCGAGCAGGATCCCGTCGACGCCGAGCGCGGCCGCGTTGCGGAACAGCGAGCCGAGGTTCTCGTGGTCACCGACGCCTTCGAGTACCGCGAGCACGCGTGCGCCGTCGACGACGTCTTCCACCGTCGGCGGCGGGACGGGCCGGTCGGCGACGGCGAGGATCCCGCGGTTCAGGTGGAAGCGGACCACGTCGGCCATCGTCTCGGCCGAAGTCACATAACCGGGGACGTCGACCGCGTCCAGGTCGCCGCCCAATTCGCGGAATCGCCGTTCCACGCCGAGGAGGGAGCGGACCGGATAGCGGGATTTGAGCAGGCGCTCGACCACCACGGTGCCTTCGGCGATCACAAGGCCACGCCCACCCGGCCTATCGGGACGCCGATCGGCTGTGGACAAGTCGCGGAAATCGTCGAGCCGCGGGTCGCCCGGGTCGTCGATGGTGATCAGTTCGGCCACCAGGAGAGTGTGTCATCCGTCCCCTGCGCGGCGTTTGCGTCCGAACGTCGAGGGGTAGGTGGTACGAACGGAGGTATTTTGCTGTCAGTTAACCCCTAGTGACAGAGAGCACCAGTTTGGCCGCTAGCCGGGCGACAGCGATGCGTGAAACCGTTGGGCCGCCTGGCAGTCCCGCCTGGATCCCGCGGAGCGTGGCCAATGAGGAGCTCGACGAACATGGGTAAGAATCTTTCGGCGGACCCCTCCGAGCCGCAGGATCGCGGCCGCTATCGCCGAAAGGTCCAGCGCTGCCTCGACACCTTGGCCCGCATGCTCACCGACGGAAGTTTTTCCTTCCCGCGCAAGAACATCGGCCTCGAGGTCGAACTCAACCTCGTCGACGCGGAGCTGCGCCCGTCGATGACGAACACCACGGTGCTCGAAGCGCTGAACGATCCGTCGTTCACCACCGAGCTCGGCCAGCACAACCTGGAGCTCAACGTGCCGCCGCGGCCGCTGGCAGGCGAATCCGCGCTGCAGCTGGAGGACGACCTCAACGCGTATCTGGCCGCCGCTTCACGCAAGGCCGAGGAATCCGGCGCGTCGCTGGCGATGATCGGCATCCTCCCGACGCTGCGGCACGAGCACTTCGACCAGAAGTGGCTCACCAACAACGCTCGTTATTCGTTGCTCAATGACCGGATCTTCGCCGCTCGCGGCGAGCGCACCGTGCTCTCGATGGAGGGCGCGCCCCTGCCCGGCAGGCAACCCGAACGCCTGCGCAGCTACTCCGAATCGATCCTCCCCGAGGCCGCGTGCACCTCCGTCCAGCTGCATCTGCAGGTCGCGCCGGAGGAGTTCGCGGCACATTGGAACGCGGCGCAGGCGCTGGCGGGCGTGCAGATCGCGGTGGGCGCGAATTCGCCGTTCCTGCTCGGCAAAACGCTCTGGCACGAGACCCGGATCCCGCTGTTCCTGCAGGCCACGGACACCCGGCCGGAAGAGCTGAAGAACCAGGGCGTTCGGCCGAGGGTGTGGTTCGGCGAGCGGTGGATCACGTCGATCTTCGACCTGTTCGAGGAGAACGTCCGGTACTTCCCCGGCCTGCTCCCCGAGACCGACCGGGAAGACCCGATCGAGGCGCTCGACTCCGGGCAGGCCCCGAAACTCACCGAACTGCGGATGCACAACGGCACCGTCTGGCGCTGGAACCGGCCGGTGTACGACGTCGTCGACGGCCTGCCGCATCTGCGGGTGGAGAACCGCGTACTGCCCGCCGGCCCGACCGTCGTCGACATGGTCGCGAACGCCGCCTTCTTCTACGGCGCGCAGCGGGCCCTCGCCGAGGCCGACCGTCCAGTGTGGACACAGATGTCGTTCCAGGCGGCCGAGGAGAACATGTACGCGGGCGCGCGCCGGGGTTTCGACGCGCAGCTGTACTGGCCGGGGATCGGCTGGATCCCGCCGGACGAGCTGGTGCTGCGGGTCCTGCTGCCGCTGGCGCACGAGGGACTGCGCCGATCGGACGTTTCGGACGAGGCGAGAGAGCGCTATCTGGGCATCATCGAGCAGCGGTGTCTCACCAGGCGGACCGGCGCGGCGTGGCAGCGGGAGTACGTCCTGCGCGCGGAGGAGCGCGGCGCCGAGCGGGAGACCGCGCTGAACCGGATGCTCGGCCGGTATCTGGAGCTGTCCGCCACGGAGACACCGGTGCACACCTGGTCCCTGGAGGCTTAGCCGGCCGTGACTCGCGTGATTGAAGCCGTGACTCGCGTGATTGAGCGCCGAACTCGGTGTGCGGTGCTCAATCACGCGAGTCACGCCTCTGATCACGCGAGTCACGGCTCTGATCACGTGAGTCACGCCTGCCGACCATCTAGAGTTTCCTCCCAGGGAGGTGGCTCGTGCCCAAGATCATCGGCCGCTCGCTGGAGGAGCACCGGCGCGAGGTCCGCAGCAGGGTGTTCGACGTCCTGCGCGGGCAGCTGTACGAGCGCGGGTTCGACGCGATCACCCTCGCGGGTGTCGCCGCCGAAGCGGGCCTCGGCCGGACGGCGATGTACAACCACTTCCCCGACAAGGAAAGCCTGCTGGTGGCCTTCGTCGAGGACGAGGCGACGCGGTACGTCGAGCGGCTGACGGCGGCCGTCGCGACCGCCGACACCCCGGTCGAGAAGCTTTCGACGTTCGTCCGGCTGCAGCTGCGGGTGCTGGCCGAGTACCACCTGCCGCCGGGGACGGCGCTCGCGTCGGCGCTGGCGCCCGCCGCGTACCGGCGGATCAGCGCGCACGCCGACCCCATCACCGGTCAGCTGCGCGAGATCCTCGCCGAGGGGGTGCCGGACGAGGATCCCGACGTGCTGATCCCAATGATCACCGCCGCGCTGGGCAGCCGTCAGGTCGTCGACGTACCACCCGAACGGCTGGACGACGCGATCGAGGGAGCCGTCCGCTTCGTGCTCAGAGCGGTCGGGATGACGGAAAACCCGTAAATTAGGGTAGCCTAACCCGCGGTTGTGCCTTACGCTCTTTCTGACAGCATGTCAGATCGATGCTTGGAGGCTCTGTCCATGCCGGTGACCACCGACGTCGAATCCGGGCCGTTCTCCGCGGCCCTGCGCGCCTCCACCCTGCCCGCCCACGAGCGGGCCAACCACTCCGAGTACATGAACGCGCTGCTCGGCGGCGAGCTCACGCGCGACGGGTACACGCGGCTGGCGATCCAGTACTACTTCATCTACCAGGCGATCGAGCAGGCCGCGGACAAGCTGGCGAAGGACCCGGTGGCAGGCAAGTTCGTCTTCGAGGAGCTGCGGCGGCTGCCCAGCCTCGAACGCGACCTCGAACACCTCGTCGGCCCGGACTGGCGCGAGACCATCCGGCCGCTGCCGTCGACGGAGCGCTACGCGCGGCGCGTGGCCGAGGCGTCGGACTGGTCCGGCGGGTTCGTCGCCCACCACTACACGCGCTACCTCGGCGACATCGCCGGCGGCCAGGTCATCCGGCGGCTGCTGGAGCGCAAGTACGAGCTCAACGAGGCGGGTTCGTTGTTCTACCACTTCGACCAGCTTGGCAGTGCCCCGAAGTTCCGGGACAACTACCGCGAACAGCTGAACGCGGCGCCGTGGACCGAGGACGAACGCGCGCGGCTGATCGAGGAGGCGATCGTGGCCTTCGAGTGCAACATCGCGGTGTTCGACGAGCTGGCGAGCGAGCTGGACGAGTACCGGGCCGCCTGACCTCGTGAGTGGTAAGGACGGTTAGAACCGTCCTTACCACTCACGAGACGTGCCCCTACGCTCTCCTGCGTCGCGTCACCACCGTCACCAGGCCCACCCCGGCGCCCAGCAGCACCAGGCCCCACAGCAGCCAGACGCCGCCATCGACACCGGTGGACGCCAGCGCCGAATTCGGCCGGTACTTCACGTCCGGCACCAGGTCATCGGAGGCACCCGGCCCGGCGCCCGGTCCGGAGGCTCCGGGCGCGGGCAGGTGAGCACACGAAGCACCCAAGCTCACCGTCGCCTCGTCGAGAACCTCGCCGACCTTGTAGAACTTCGCGAACGCCTCCGCGTTGCCCAAGGTGACCTTGATCCCGGCGACGCTCAGCGCCCCCGTCCCTTCGGTCGTCTTCGCCGCCGCGAGGTCCAGCGAAGCGAGCTCGACACCCGGCTGGTTGATCGACGGCGACGGCGCCCCGCTGGTCGTCTTCAGTTCCACATCGGCGTAGAGCTTGCCCTTCCCCTGCGCCACGACCACCTTCGGCCGCCCGATCGACAGCTCGAACGAATGCGCCGGGTAAGCGAAGGTCACCTTGCCCCGGAACTGCGTCGTGAACTCGGCCGCCGACTTGTACTGAGCGCTTTCGAAACCCCACCGGTACGCCCCGCTCGGCGGCCCCGTTCCTTCGATCTTGTCGATGTCGGTGATCTCGACACCGTCCGAAGCGGTGATCGACGTGCCCGATCCGGTCCCGACATAGCGGCGGAAGCTCTGTTTGAAGCCCCACAACAGGTTTCCCTGCTTCACCGAATCCGAGGTGAGCACGCACGCCGCGGAGGTCGTCGTCGTAGGAGCCGGAGCCGAACTCGAAGGAACCGTGCTCGACGTGGGCGCGGGCCCGCTCTTGCCGGGGAAGACGAGCCGCCCGGTGTCGAGAGCGTCACCCGCCTTGTAGAAGTCGGCGAACGCGGCGGCGCCCGCGGCGGTCAGTTTCGCCGACTCGATGTCGACGGCGACATTGTCCCCCGCCTGCGCCGGAGCCTTCAGCTTGAGGTCCGCCAGCACGACGTCGGACGGCGCCCGCACCTTCTCGGGCGCGGTTTTGGTCCCGTAGAAGGCATAGCCGATCTTCGCGGTGAGCGTCCCGGTGCCGTCGCCGCCGAAGGTGATCCGCGGGTCGGCGATGGTGAAGTCCCAGATCGTATGCGCCTCGAAGGTGTACGTGACCTGGCCGGTGTAGGAGACCGTGCCCTTGCCAGAGTCTACTGTGGACGATCCGTACTTCCATTTGTACGGGTACGGCTCGACATTCGGTGCCGCGGTGTCCAGCGTCGCCCCGTCGGACGACGTCACGGTGCCGCCACCCCGGGTGATGTAGTTCCGCCAGGAATGCCGGAGTCCCCAGGCGAAACCGGTCGCGGTGTCGCCGATCCCGGTGAAGGTCAACGGGATCGTGCTGTCCCACGTGAGCACCGGGGTGTCCCAGCCGAAGACGAAGACGCTGAACGGCTGCGTCTTCGCGCTGTAGGTCGTCCCGCTCGCGACGTACTCGGCCTTGACGGTGACCGAATACTCCCAGTTCCCGTCGTCGTCCACCGGGATCTGGCTGCCGACGGCGCCCTTCTTGATCAGACGGCTGACCTGGAAGTCCTTACCGGCCCGGTCGCGGACGTCGGCCTTCGCCGGGCCCACGCGGAGGCCGAAGCCCTTGCCGTCGTTGGCGGCCGGATCGAAACCGGTGCCCTTGACGACGATCTTCGTGCCGACCGGGTCTAGTCCGGCGCTCGGCGTCACGGTCACCTTGGGCGTGAACGGGCCGGCGGCGAGCGCCGGGGTGACGGCGGCTCCCGCCACCAGCGCGGCGCCCGCCAGCACGGCACCCCATCTTCGCAAGGACACTTCATTCACCTTCCGCGTCGCGGGTCCGCTTGCGGGCCCTGATCAGGGGGACGGCGAGCGCGGCGATCAGCACCACACCCGCCACGACGGCGATCCACCACCACGAGCCGGTTTCCCCGCTCCGCGCGGCGGGCAGCACGGCAGGCGCCGGCGCGGGCGGGGATTCCACAGTGGACACAAGGGGTGCCGAAGAGGACGCCGGTGCCGCGCTGGAGGATGGCGGCGGCACCGGCGAAGACGGAGGGGGCGGTGGCGGCGCGACAGCCTGTGTCGTGGGAGCTTTCGGGACCGCGAACGTCACCGGCGTGAAGGTCTCGTTGTTCGCGTTGACGACGCCGTGCGCCCCGACCGTGATCAGTCCACATCGGACCTTCAGGCAGTCGACGTCGACGATCTTCCCGGCGCGGTCGGCGGCCTTGAACCGCGCGCCGGGGATCACCAGTTTCGCCGACCACGTCCCGTCCGCGGCGATCTCGCCGTTGGCCGCGGACGCGGTGTCACTGCCGGGAAAGGCGATGAACCGCTGAAAACCGTTGTTGTCCTTGGTTTCCTTGTCTTTGACGTACCGGTAGGTGGCACCGGCCGCGCCGCCCTGGCTCGGCTGCCACGCGCCGTCGGCGACCCAGCCGAACAGCAGGTAGATCCCGCCGTATCCCTTCGGCACGGACTGGAATCCGGTTCCCTTGACCTGCAAGGAGGTCGCGTACTCCGGATCCGCGGAGCCGGGCGAGAACGTCACGGCCGCGCCCGCGGCGGAGGCGGGCACGGGTGCGGCGATCACGAGCAGCCCGGCTGCGACGGCCACTCTCATCAGCTGTTTCATCGGCGCTCCTCGGCCGCTCGGTGGGGCAGGACGATCGGTTTCCCGGTGCGGGGATGGACTAAGACCTCCACGGGATGCCGGTAGACCTCGCTGAGCAACGACTCCGTCAGCACTTCGGCGGGCGTGCCCTCGGCTGCGAGCTCACCGCCGGACAGCACCGCGACCCGGTCCGCGTACGCGGCGGCGAGCCCGAGATCGTGCAGGACGACGAGCACCGCGTCCCCCGCTTCGGCCCGTGCGGTCGCGAGCGTCAGGATTTCCTCGCTGTGCCGGAGATCCAGCGCCGCGGTGGGTTCGTCGAGCAGCAGGATTCCCGCGCGCTGGGCGAGCACCCGTGAGAGCGCGGCCCGCGCCTGCTCGCCGCCGGACAGGGTGGTGAACCGGCGCTCGGCGAATTCGGTCATCCCGGTCGCCTTCAGCGCGGCTTCGACCTCGGTGTCGTCGAAGTCCTCGGCTTCCGTTCCCCGCCAAGGGGTCCGGCCCATCCGCACGACGTCGGCCACGGTGAACGGGAAGGTCACCGTGTTCTGCTGGAGCAGGACCGCGCGCCGTCGCGCGAGTTCGATCCCGCTCCAGGTACCGAGTTCGGCTCCAGCGACGAGGACCCGTCCCGAGTCCGGCCGAAGGTCTCCGGCGAGCAGACCGAGCGTGGTCGACTTGCCCGCGCCGTTCGGTCCGACGACCACGAGGACCTCACCAGGGCGCACCCGCAGCGATACTTCGCGAAGCAGCGTCTTTCCGTCGACCGTATAGGAAACGTGGTCGAGTTCGGCACCGTTCATGCCCAGCCTCCCGAACGCCGCCGCGTGCGCAGCAGCAGCCAGAAGAAGAACGGCCCGCCGACGAGCGCGGTCAGCATGCCGATCGGGAGATCGGCGTAGGTGAACAAGGTCCGGGCGCCGAGATCCGCCGTGGCGAGCAGCAACGCGCCGCCGAAGAGGCTCGCCGGGATCAGCACGCGATGTCCTGGGCCGAGCAGCATCCGCAGCGCGTGCGGCACGATCAGGCCGACGAACCCGATGATCCCCGAGTACGAAACGGCCGCGGCCGCCATCAGCGCGACGACCACGACCGCGCCGAGCCGCAGCTTCTCGACGTCCACGCCGAGATGCCGGGCCTGTCGTTCCCCGAGCGCGAGAAGGTCGAGTTTCCGCGCCAGCGCGAGGGAAACGACGACGCCGACCGCGACCAGCGGCAGCACGGTCACCACGTACGGCCAGCGCGAACCGGCCAGGGAACCCAGCTGCCAGAACACGATCTGCTCGCGCGCGGCCTGATCGGCGGCGAACATCAGGAACGAGATGATCGCCATCGCGACCGCGTTGACCGCGACGCCGGTCAGGATCAGCGTGACCACCTCGGAACGCCCGCGCGATCGCGAAAGCGCGTAGACGAGCAGTGTGGTGACGAGCCCGCCCGCGAAACCCAAGGCAGGCGTGGTGAACGCGCCGAAGAACGTCCAACCGGCCACAATGGACAGACTGGCGCCGACGGCCGCGCCGGACGAGACGCCGACCACGGCCGGTTCGGCGAGCGGGTTCCCGAACACGCCCTGCATCAGCGCGCCGCAAACCCCGAGCACCCCGCCGACCAGCAGGGTCATCACCACACGCGGGAACCGGACCTGCCACAGCGCGCCCTCGGCGAACGGGTCCAGCCGCGTTTCCGAGAGCCCGAGCCGGTGCAGCACCGAATCGAAGACCTGCGAGAGCGGAACGCCGTATTGCCCGCTGCCCGCGGAAACGAGGGAAACCGCGACGACACCGGCGATGAGCACGGCGAAGACCGCCGTCACCTGGAATCCTCGGTTCATCCGGCGTCGCCAGGGGCGTAGAGGGCCCGCGCCAGCGCGTCGAGCACGCCGGCGGTGAGCGGGCCGAAGCTCAGGATCTGCGAGTCCGCCATGTCGACGATGCGGCGATGCCGCCCCGCGGGTGTCTGCGCCACGCCCGGCACCTGGAGCGCGCCGTCGACCCCGCCGACGGATTCGAGCCCCTTGGTCATCATGAGGATCACGTCGGGTCCGGCCTTGGCCAGCGCCTCCGGGTTGACCGGGCGCATGCCCTCGATCCCCGCCTCGGTGGCGACATCGACCGCGCCGAGCGCGCCGATCAGCGAATCGGCGCCGGATCCCTTGCCGAACAGGTGATACACGCCCGCCTGCCCGCGCATGTACAGGAAGACGACGCGGAGTTTGCGGCCCGGATCGGCGGGAGCGAGCTTCGCGATCTCCGTCTTCTTGGCCTCGACGTCGGCCGCGAGCCGGGTCGCGAGGCTTTCACCCGCTTCGGGCACGCCGAGCGCGGCGGCGACCTGGCGGACGATGTCTCCGACGTTCTCCATCGAGCGTTTCGCGTCGACGACGACCACGGGAACGCCGGACGCGCGCAACTGCAGCACCACGTCCCAGGGGCCGAGTGTCGTGTCGGTGATCACCACGGTCGGCCGCAGCGCCAGGATCGCCTCGGCGTTGAGCCGGTGGCCGTTCACGGTGACCAGCGGCAGGTTCCGGGCCGACGGGAAGCCGGTGGAGACGTCCCGTCCGACGACGTTGCCGCCGAGGCCGAGCCCGAACACGGTCGCGGCGAGCGTGCCGGACATGTCGAAGGCGAGGATCCGGCTGGTGTCGGCGACGGTGACCTGGGTGCCTTGGTGATCGGTGATGGTCGCCGGGAGGTGCTGGACCGCCGGTTTGTCGCCCGTGATGTCGGCCCGCGCGAGCCGCGCGGTGGTCGGTCCGGCGTGATTCTTGGGCTCCGCCAACGGCTTGACCTGCGAAAGCGGGCGAAGGTCCGCGCCGGTCTCGGCGGCTTTCGTGGTCGCCAACGGCGGTGCCGAGCATCCGCTGACAACGATGACCGAGAGTAGAGCGACCGTGGGCAGCAACCCCCTTGACAACATTAGGCAAGGCTAACCATATTTACCGACAGATAGGTAAGGCTAACCTAAGCCTGTGACCTCCTTGTGATCGAAGGGAACCTTCATGTCGAAGAGATCGGTCCTGCTCCGCGCCGCACTCGTCACGACCGCCGCGACCGCGGCCGTCACCGCGCTCGCCGCCCCCGCCTCGGCCGCGCCGGGCAGTGCGACCAACAACGGCAAGACCCTCTCCGCCTCCAACGCCACCGGCCTCGCCGCGGCCGGCGAGACCATCACGATCACGGGCAGCGGCTACAGCTCCGCCGAGGGCTACTACGTCGCGCTGTGCGCCGTTCCGGAGGACTTCAGCTACGGCACCAAGCCGAGCCCGTGCGCGGGCGGCGACGGCCAGGGCGGCACCGGCGTCGGTCCGTCCGCCTGGGTCACCAACTTCCCCGGCGGCTCCTCGCCGATCGCCTCGAACGGCACCTTCACCACGCAGATCCGGATCGCCGAGGTCAACTCCGGTCTCGACTGCTCGAATCCTTCGGTGACGTGCGCGATCGTCTCGCGCCGCGACCACTTCGCCTCGAACGACCGGAACTCGGACGTCTTCATCCCGGTCTCCTTCTCCTGATGGCGGGCCGGTCGCGGGGTAGGGACGGCCCCACCCCGCGATCGGCGGCCCGCCGGATCCCCTCACCCCGGGGAAATCCCTAACTTTCCAGGTATGTTCCGAATCGCGGCCACCGCCGCCCTGCTGACCGTCGCGACGGTCCTGACCGCTCCCGCCGCCCAAGCGGCGACGACTCCCGCGTCCGCGGCCGGCGTCTTCGACGAGATCCTTCCGCGAAGCCTTGCCGAGCACCACATCCCCGGCGCCGCCGTGGTGGTCGTCGAAGGTGGCGAGACGGTGTTCTCGGCGGGCTACGGAGTGTCCTCAGTGGACACTCAAGCCAAAGTGGACCCCGAGCACACCGGGTTCCTGATCAACTCCGTCGGCAAGTCGATCGCCGCGACCGCCGCGATGCAGCTGGTCGAGCAGGGCAAGCTCGCACTGGACGCCGACGTCAACACGTACCTGAAGTCGTTCAAGATCCCCGAAACCTTCCCCGGCCGCCCGGTCACCCTGTTCGCGCTGCTGACCCACACCGCGGGTTTCGAGGACCGCGTGTACCGGATGTTCACGCCACGGGGCGAGAAGCTGCCCGCGCTCGCGGAGCACCTCGCGACCGAGATGCCCACCCGGATCCGCCCGCCCGGCGAGGTCGCCCTCTACTCGAACTACGGCTACGCGCTGGCCGGGCATCTGGTGGAGCTCGCGTCGGGACAGTCCTATTCGGACTATGTGCGGCAGCACATCTTCGAACCGTTGGGCATGAAGGACAGCAGCGTCGCCCAGCCCACGCCCGATGTCCCGCTGGCGACCGGCTACCGCTGGGACGGCTCCGCACAGGTCGTCCCGCCCGCCAATTTCGGCCCCGAGCCGCCCGCCGGTGACGGGAACGTCGCCACCCCGGCCGACATGGGCCGCTACCTGTCCGCGAACCTCGTCCCCGGCGTGTTCAGCCGCCCGTTGCTCGACCAGCTGCACGGCGCGCGGTTCCGCAACGACCCACGGCTGCCCGCGATGGGGTTCGGCTTCTCCGAGCGGTACCTGAACGGTCTGCGCCTGGTGGAGAAGACCGGTGACTCACCGGGGTTCTTCAGCGTGCTGGAACTGATCCCGGAGAAGAACACCGGTGTGTACCTGGCGTTCAACGGTGGCGCGTTCTCCGGCGACGCCGCCGCGGTGACCGCCGAGGTGCTGAAGGCCTTCGTCGACCGGCTACAGCCCGCCGCTCCCGTTCCCGCGCCCGTGAAACTCGCGGGCGATGTCTCGAGGTTCGAAGGCAGTTACGGCAACACCCGTCTGGACTACGACAGCTTCACGAAGGTCCGCGCGCTCGCGGGCGGTGTCACGGTGACCGCGGACGGCGACGGCCTGCTGACTACTTCCGGTCTCGGCGAGGGGACCAGACGCTGGACGCAGACCGAACCGGGGCTGTTCACCGACGCCGCCGGTGAGCGGATCGCGTTCCGCGAGGCAGGCGGGGAGGTCCTGCTCTTCGCGGGCGACGACCCGAACTCCTCCTACGAACGCGTGTCGTGGCTCGGCTCGCCTTCCACGCATCTCCTGATCCTCGGTATCGCGCTGCTGCTCCTGCTGGGCGCGCTGGTGTGGTGGCCGATCCGCGCGTTCGTCCGGCGCGGCCGGGAGCGGAACCCCTCGGGCGCCCGGTTCGCGACCGTCGCCGCCTGGTCCGCGGCGCTGTCGGTGCTGCTGTTCACGGCCGGTTTCGCCCTGCTCATGAGCGATCTGAGCGCCGCCGCCGTGGCGTTGACGTCCGGACACTCCCCGCTGCTCAGCGTCACCTTGCTCCTGCCGAACGCCGTCCTGCTCCTGACCGGTGCCGCCGTCGTCTGCGCGGTGCTCGCCTGGGTCCGCGGCTGGTGGAACACGCCCGCCAGGATCACCTACACGGTGGTTTCCGTCGCCCTGCTCGCCTTCCTCGGGGTAATCGCCTCCTATCACCTGGTGGGGTTGCCCTATCTGGCGTGATGACCGCCGTCACATCGCCTTGACCTCCAGCTAACTGGAGCTAGCAAGGTGGGTTTCAGGCGGTGGCCCCACCGGGTACAGCCGCTACGAACGGGTCGTTCCACCTGGGGAGAAACGCGGCGCCCCCGGTCGCCGCAAACGGGTGAAGACGACTAAGTTCGTCCTTGGAAACTTGTGTCGAAGACAGAAGGAGGGCCGATGGCCCGCTACGTGCTCCCCGATCTCGACTACGACTACGGCGCCCTGGCGCCGCACATCTCCGGCGAGATCAACGAGCTGCACCACAGCAAGCACCACGCGACCTACGTCAAGGGCGCGAACGACACGCTCGACAAGATCGCCGAGGCCCGCGAGGCCGGCAACTTCGGTGACATCGTCGGCCTGCAGACCACGCTGGCGTTCCACCTCGCCGGGCACGCCAACCACGTCGTGTGGTGGAAGATCCTCTCCCCGGAAGGCGGCGACAAGCCGACCGGCGAGCTGGCCTCCGCGATCGACGAGGCGTTCGGCTCCTTCGACAAGTTCAAGGCGCAGTTCACCGCGGTCGCCACCACGATCCAGGGCAACGGCTGGGCCGCGCTCTCCTGGGACCCGATCGGCAAGACGCTGATCACCCAGCAGCTGCGTGACCACCACAACAACCTGGTTCTCCCGACCACGCCGATCCTGCTGGTCGACGTCTGGGAGCACGCGTTCTACCTGGACTACAAGAACGTGAAGCCGGACTACGTCAAGGCGCTCTGGAACATCTTCAACTGGGCCGAGATCTCCAAGCGGTTCGACAACGCCGTCGCCGGTGGCAACGGCCTGCTGCTCGGCTGACTTCTCACCACGAAGCGGGGCTCTCCTTCCGGGAGGGCCCCGTTCTTCGTTTCTTGACCTCCAGCGAAGTCGAGGTGTCAAGGTGGGCGCATGGACGTCGCCGCATACCTCGACCGACTCGGGCTCGACCGCCCCGCCACCACGGACGTCGCCGCGTTGCGCATGCTGCAGGAACGCCACCTCGCGGTGGTGCCCTTCGAGAATCTGAGCATCCACCTCGGCGAACCGATCGTCCTGGACACCGAGGCGCTGTTCGGCAAGATCGTGCTCCGGCGCCGTGGCGGCTTCTGTTACGAGCTGAACGGGCTCTTCGCCGCCTTGCTGGAAGAGCTGGGCTTCGACGTCACCCTGCAGGCGGCGAAGGTCTTCCGGCCGGACGGCACCCTCGGGCCGCCGTTCGACCACGCCGTCGTCCGCGTCGAGCTGGAGGAGCCGTGGCTGGCCGACGTCGGCTTCGGCCGGTTCAGCCGGTTCCCGCTGCGGCTGTCCGCCACCGAGGCGCAGGCCGACCCGGACGGCGAGTTCCTGGTGCTCGACGCGCCCCACGGCGACATCGACGTCCTCATGGACGGCAAACCCCAGTACCGGATCGAGCGGCGGCCCCGGACGCTGGACGAGTTCGTCCCGACGGCGTTCTGGCAGGCGACCTCCCCGGACTCACATTTCACGCAGGGGCCGACCTGCTCGCTGCCGACGAAACACGGCCGGGTCACGCTCGCGGGTGACAAGCTGATCGTCACCACCCACGGCGTCCGCGAGGAGACCAGGCTTTCGGGTGACCAGAAGATCCTGGACGCCTACCGGAAGGAGTTCGGGATCGCACTCGACCGGGTGCCTTGACCTGATCGGCGCGGTCATCGACGATGAACCCTTCCGGAATGAACGAAGCCCCGCCTCCGGGGGTAACCCGGTTGCGGGGCTTCGTCCGTTCCCGAACTGACTGCCGCTCCCACCACGAAGCGGACATGTATGAGGTTAGCCTAACCTCATCTGCCCCGACAAGGGGTTCGGC
The DNA here is from genome assembly GCF_042723975.1 of Amycolatopsis sp. NPDC058340. Taxonomy (NCBI): domain Bacteria; kingdom Bacillati; phylum Actinomycetota; class Actinomycetes; order Pseudonocardiales; family Pseudonocardiaceae; genus Amycolatopsis; species Amycolatopsis sp. NPDC058340. Next base: position 22,517 of record NZ_JBHXIB010000038.1, read on the forward strand.
CGAGAGATGCCGATCTCACCCTTCCGGGTGACGGCGGACTTTTTCACGGGGCTCGGCGGGCAGATCCTGCGGTTCCGCGGCGAGGTCCCGGGCGTGCCGGTGTCGACGATGGAGGATTTGGGACGTTGAGTGTCCCAAATCCTCCATCGTCGAGGGAACGCTCACGAACCCTGAGCACGGCGCCGGTGGTAATGCCACGTCACCGCCGCGAGCAGCGGCCCCCAAAGCAGCAACGGCGCGTAGAGGACGACGACCAGCCAGTACGCCCAAGGCTCGCCCGCCAGGTCGGCGTTGAAGGTCGTGTACACGAACAAGCCGCCGTAAATCGTCGTGGCCAGCGCACCGAGCGAAGAGACGACCACCACCTTGCGGGCGGAAACGGGTTTGCCGCCGACGAACGGAAGCCATCTCGGCCAGGTCTCGCCCCACGGCTGGATGAGACCGAGCGCCAGGAAGGCGACGGCCTCGGAGAACACGGCGAGGAACACGAGATACAGCGAGCCCCAGCCGGGCGTCATCATGACGTCCATTTCGGACTGTGCCAGGCCGAACGGGATCCCGGCCGCGAGCCCCAGCCGCCACAGGCCGGACGGGACGTTCACCAGCGCGACGGTGTGCGCCGCCGACTTCGCCCAGCCGGGCACGCCTGGGACGCTGCGAAACGTTGTGGTGTTCATGGTTCGAAGCATCGCCGGATGCGCTTCGGGACGATTCCCTCCAGCGGTCCTTCGTCCTCCCCCACGGGAGGGGAACGAGATCGTCTTCCTTGCGTACAAGCAACCGACCGTCCGGAAGGCTGCTGGGTCCACTTCGCCGGTTTACCGCACCCCTCCCCGAACGCCCACTCCGCGGATCCGCCCATCGGGTTGGCGTTTCGCCGGACAGCGGGTGCCCGACGGACTAGCTTCACCCCCGTGGCCACCCCGAACGACTACCGCGCCATCGCGCGCAAGACCGACCGTCCGATGTGGATCTGGGCGGGCTGCGCGCTGGTCAGCGTCCTGTTGCTGTTCGGTGCCGGCATCGTCGTCGCGATCACCCTGCTGAGCCGGGACGACGAGCCGGAAGCCGAGCTCCCCGCGGTCTGGCCGTCCAAGTCCGGCCAGGAACTCCGCCCGGTCACGATGCCGGCGGGCGAGATGGTGGCCGCGCTGACGGACGAAACCGGCGCGCAGGTGCTGTGCCAGGCGATCCCGGAGCAACGCTGGGAGGAGATCCTCGGCGGTCGTACGCTTCGCGAGGCCGGCCAATCCTGCCACGCGGTCACCGCGCAGCTCGACGTCAGCGCGCATATGATCCCCGCGCTGCCCGAGGACACGAGCCGGGGCGTGCCCACGAAGACCACGGTCGCGGGCAAGCTCGCGGTCATCGCCACGGACAAGGACGGCACCAGCCTCGGCGTCGAACTCGTCGAGGTCGCGCCGCACAACGGCGCCTCGCCGGTACTGCACGTCTCGATCCGCGGCCGGATCGTGCGGGGCCCTGAAACCGAGACGAAGGCGAGAGCGCTCGCCGAAGCGCTGATCGCGGGCGCGACGCCACCGGGGCCGAAGTTGCCGAAAATCGGCGAGAACGGCGAGATCCCGTTGGAGAAGATCGAACCCGGCCCGATCAAGGACAAGCCGCTCCCGGTGATCTCGTGGCTGCTGTGCGGGGAGCTGGGCCGCGCGCTCGGTGTGCCGCCGGACAACGCGAAGCCGAACTTCTTCGCCGGATGCGAGCTGAACGGCGTGACCGCGGATTACAGCGAGCGGTCCACCGCCGTCGTCCCGACCACGACCGTCGCCGGGCTGCCTGCCCAAGTCGACGGGCGAGGCGTCGTCGTACAGCTCACCGACGATCCGGCCGGGCAGACGCTCAAGTTCAAGGGCACCGGCGATCTCGTGGCACTCGCCGAGAAGATGGTGCCGCCGCTGCTCGGCCGTTAGGCCCGGTAGTTCGACAGCAGGTCGCCGAGAAGCGTCTCGTACGCCTTCCGCTCGAAACGGGCGCCGGTGAACCGGTACTCCTCCGGGTCGTCGAACGGCTCGTAGTCGGTTTGCCAGCCGAAGGCCCGCCACTCGACCACGTCGTCGCCGAAGACGATCTCGACGCTGAATCCACCGCAGCCGAGATCGCCGCACAGCGGACACATCAGCAGCGCGACCCTGCCGTCGTCGAAATCGCCCGGCAGACCGCCCAGGAGACGGGAAAGCGTCTCGACCGCCGCCTCCCGCCACCGCTCGTCGTCAAGGAACAGTGGCGTCAGATGCTGAGTGGGCACCATCTCGCGCAGCGCGACGCCGTCGATCGTCCAGTCGAGGAACCGGGCCTCGCCATCGTTCCACCGGGTCACCGACGGTTCGACGCCGAGCCGGTTCACACCCGCTCCCGCTTCAGCACCCGCAGACCGTTCCCGAACCGCCGCACCGGCAGGCTCACCCCGCCACGCCGGATCAGCACGACGGCGCACACCACCGCGGCGACCGCCGAGATCGCGCCGCCGATGTAGAACGGCGACCGGCCGCCGAAGGCGTCGGCCATCCAGCCGGTCATCGGTCCGCCGATGGGGTTGCCGCCGATCAGCACCAGCACGTACAGGCCCATCACGCGGCCGCGCATCTCCGGGCTGACCGCGGTCTGCACCAGCGCGTTCGCCGTGTTCAGGAAGGTGATCGTGGCGAAGCCGAGCGGGATCAGCGCGAGGCCGAAGGTCAGGTACGTCGGCATGAACGCGGTGATCACCTCGAACGCGCCGAGCAGGAACGCCGAGACCAGCAGCAGCCGCACGCGCGGGCCGCCGCGGCTGTTGCGGCGGGCAGACATCAGCGCGCCGGTGAAGGTGCCGACGGCGACCAGTGTCGACAGCAGGCCGTAACCGTCGGCGTTGGTGTGGAAGACGTTCGCGGCGACGATCGGCAGCGACGTGAAGTACGTGATGCCGAACGTGCTCACGAAGAACACCAGCACCATCACGGTCATCAGATCGCTGCGACGCCGCACGTAGCGCAGCCCCTCGACGAGCTGCCCTTTCTCGCGCGGGATGGCCGGGCCGCGGAAGAGCTTGTCCGGGTTCATCAGCACCAGCGCGGTGATGACGGCGCCCGTGCTCACCGCGTTCGCCATGAACAGCCAGCCGGTGCCGACCCAGGTGATCGCGAAACCCGCGATGGCCGGGCCGACGATACGGGCCATGTTGAAGATCGACGAGTTGAGCGCGACGGCGTTGGTGACCTTGTCCCTGCCGACCATTTCGGCGACGAACGACTGCCGCGCGGGCACTTCCAGCGCGGCCGTCACGCCGAGGGTGAAGCAGAGGAGGTACACGTGCCAGAGCGCCGCGATCCCGCTCAGGTCGAGGGCACCGAGGACCACCGCCTGCGTCAGCACGGCGATCTGGATGCCGATCAGGAGCCGCCGCTTGTCGACGCGGTCGGCCAGCACGCCCGCCCACAGCGAGAGGAACAGCGTCGGCGCGAACTGCAGCGCGACCGCGATACCGAGCGCGATCGGGTCGTTGCCGCTGAGGGTGAACACCAGCCAGTCCTGCGCGATGCGCTGCATCCAGGTGCCGATGTTCGAGATGACCTGGCCGGTGAAGAAGAGCCGGTAGTTACGGACCTTCAGCGAGGAGAACATGCTCCCGCGCGGCTTCTCGCGCGCGGGAGGCGGAGGTGGAGCGGGTTCCCGGGTAGCGGAGGTCTTGGAAGGACACTGTGTTTCGCTACCCGTGGTCGTCACCGCTGTTAGTTCCCCGCCATCCTGTCGATGATCTCGGAGGCGCGAGAGAGCACTTCACGTTCTTCGGCGCTCAACTCCGCCAATTGCTTGTCCAGCCAGATCTCCCGCGCGGTGATCTGCTCGATCACGTAGGCCCGGCCGCGGTCCGACAGCTCGACGATGGCCTGGCGGCCGTCCGTCGGATGCGGCCTGCGCTCGACGTAACCCATCTCCTCGAGCGCGGCGATCACCCTCGTCATCGAAGGCGGCTGGACGCCTTCCTTCGCGGCGAGCTGGCCAGGGGTCAGCGCACCGCATTTGTGCAACGTCGACAACGCGGACACCTGGGTCAGCGAGATGCCGTCACCGGCGCGCTGGGCCCGTAGCCGTCGATTGAGTCGCACCACCGCGAGACGCAGGCGGCTCGCCAGTGAGCGCTCGTGCGTGTCTCCGGACATATAGTTAGCATACCTCACGATCGGATCATCGGCCCGTTAGATCGCCCACGGCTGACATAACCGCTGGTCAGTTGAACGCGGCCTGGATCGGCCCGACCGCGAAATAGGCCACGAACATGGCCGCGATACCCCACATCAGCGGGTGCACGCCCTTGGCCTTCCCGGTGACCGCGCGGATGACGACGTAGCTGACGAAGCCGGCGCCGATGCCGTTCGCGATCGAGTAGGTGAACGGCATGACCACGATGGTCAGGAACGCGGGCAGCGCGACGGTGAAGTCGGCGAAGTCGATCTCCTTGACCTGGCTCATCATCAGCGCGCCGACGACGACCAGCGCCGGAGCGGCGGCCTCGACCGGGACGACCTGATACAGCGGGGTCAGGAACATCGCCGCGATGAAGAGCACGCCGGTGACGACGTTCGCGAGCCCGGTCCTGGCACCCTCGGCGATACCGGACGCGGACTCGACGAAGACGGTGTTCGAACTCGAAGACGCGAACCCGCCCGCCACGGCGGCGGTGCCGTCGACGAACAGCGCCTTGCCGACGTTCGGGAGCTTGCCGTCCGGCGGGAGCAGGCCGCCTTCCTTCGCCAGGCCGGTCATCGAGCCCATGGTGTCGAAGAAGTCCGCCAGTACCAGGGTGAACACCAGCAGCACGACGGTGATGATCGGCAGCCGCGTCCAGGCGCCGAAGGAGATGTCGCCGACCAGCGAGAGATCCGGCAGGCCGAGCACCTGATCCGGCAGCGCCGGGTAGCCGAGGTTCCAGCCCTGCGGGTTCACGCCCTTCGACGGGCCGACCTTGGTGATCGCCTCGACGACGATCGCCAGCACGGTCGAGGCGAGGACGCCGATCAGGATCGCGCCCTTGACCCGCTTCGCCACCAGTATGCCGGTGACCAGCAGACCGACGACGAACACCAGCGTCGGCCAGGTGGCGATCGAACCGTTGATGCCCAGCCCGACCGGCACGGTCGTCTTCGCGTCGTCCGGGACGCGGCGGACGAAGCCGGCGTCGACCAGGCCGATCAGGCAGATGAACAGGCCGATGCCGACGGCGATCGCGGATTTCAGCGGCGGCGGGACGGCGTTGAACACCGCCGTGCGGATACCCGCGAACACCAGCAGGACGATGACCAGACCCTCGATCACCACCAGGCCCATCGCCTCCGGCCAGGTCATCTGCGAGGCGAAGGTGACCGCGATCAGGCTGTTGATGCCGAGGCCGGTGGCGATGGCGAACGGGTAGTTCGCGACCAGGCCCATGATGATCGTCAGTACCCCGGCGACCAGCGCGGTCACCGCGGCGACCTGCGGCACGGGGAGGATGTTGCCGAGGACGTCCTTGTGCGCGCCCGCGTCTTCGGCGGAGAAACTGCCGAGGATCAGCGGGTTCAGGACCACGATGTAGGCCATCGTGAAGAAGGTGACGATCCCGCCGCGGATCTCCCGCCCCGGTGTCGAGCCGCGCTCGCTGATCTTGAAGAACCGGTCCAGTGTGGACCGGGTGCGCTGCTCCGCCATCGCGTACCACCCTTCGCCCGTTGCCGGGTACCCTTCCCCACGTGGGCGAATCGATCAATTCCGGGGAAGTAAACGGTTCATTGCGGCCAACGCCGGAGCTGCCGAAGCGGCTGACCGACCTGACGCCGGTCGTGATCGTAGGTACCTCGCTCTGGGCGGTCGCGACCGTGGTCCTGTTCTTTGTGACCGACGGCATCTGGGTGCAGACGGCGTTCTCCGGCGTCGTGCTCGGCTTCATCGGTCTCGCGATCATCGCGTGGCAGCGCGCCGCCGCCCGCCGAGGCTCGAAGAGCGCCCAACGCCTTTAGTCCTCTGGATGCGGTACTTGCGTGTGCAAGGACCGCATCCAGAGGACTAAAGGCGTCAGTTCAGGAGGGCAGCAGGCGAGGGGTCGTCGAGCAGGGCCGTCAGGACGTGGCGGTCGGCCCATCGGCCGGTGGCCCAGGCGAAGGCCCGGCCGAGGCCTTCCGGGGTGTCGGCGGCGTGCAGCCTGCCGTCGGACCACCAGGCGACTTCGTGCTCCGCGTCCTCGAAGGTCACCGTCAGCGCCTCGTGCAGCAGCACGCCACCCTCGGGCGGTTCGACGCCAAGCTGATCGGCGGCCAGCCGGAGCGCGGACAGCTCCGTCCACGGCACGTATTCACCGTCTTCGGTGACCTTGGCGTCGAGACCGCTCGCCACCGGCAGGTCCAGCAGTTCCGCCAGCGCGGCGGCGCCGCTCGCCGCGACGACCATCCGCTCCGGCGCCAGCACCGCGGCGAACCAGGGCACGTCGAGCACGACGGCGTCGCGAGCGTCGACGGCCGAGCCGTCCGCCGCGCGGACCCGGTCCGGCGCAGGAACGTCCACTGTGTACTCGGCGAGGGCCGCGTGCGCCCGGGAAGCTAGCCCGGGGCTCACCTTGCGCGCGGGGTCTCCGAGCCGCTCCAGCAGATCCTCGACGTCTTCGGCGTCCGCTCCCAGCTCCGTCCGGACCCCGGCGGCGAGCAGGATCTCCTTGCTCAGCCCCGAATCCGGCACGACGTCGTAGAGCCCGGCCAGCGCCGACGCCTCCGGCATCCGCCAATCGAGCGGCGCGTGCCCGTCCAGCAACGCGTAGCGCGCGAGCCACCAGCCGGTGTGCCCACCGGGTTCGGTGAGGGCACGCCAGGTTTCGGGACGCGCCGCGAGCAGGCGCAGCGCCTCCGGCCAGGCGTCGTCGCCGACGAGGTCGAGATCGCGTATGGCGAGCACTCGTGACGGCGGCCGTTCCCGGGAGTCCCACCACTCGTGTTCCTCGGGGAGCCCGTGTTCGGGTTCGAGCGGTTCGTCGTCGGTGATGATCGCGAACGAATCGAGCACGCCGACCGCGACCAGCGTTGCCGTCGGCCAGTCTTCGGCGAATTCCTCGTCCAGCACGGACAAAGCGCCGTCTTCTTCGAACACCTCGGGGTCGAAGATGTCGCCAAGCGGCGACGTCGGGAGGACGAGCTCGTCCGCGCGACGCCAGCCGTCCTCGCTCGGCAGGGCCAGCGCGCCCGCCCATTCCGGGGCTTCGTCGCCGACCTCGGCGATCAGACGCAGCACCGCGCCCGCGAGCGCCATCCCGTCCAAACCGGACCGGACGTCTTCGACACTGCGCTCGACGGCCGCGCTCAGCGCGTCGGCTTCCAACAGGTCGCCCGCCTCGGCGTGCTTGGCCCCCAAGCGTTCCAGCAACGGGTGCGCGGCGGCCGGATGCACCAGCCGCAACCCGATGATGTCCACATCGGACAGAAGTTCGAGCAGTTCCGCGGAGCCGCCGACGAGCAGCGCGTCGCGGACGCCGGGCAAGGTGCGGCCGTCGGACATCGGCACCGGCAACGCGCCGAGATCGTCCTTGGTGAGGTCGTGCGCTTCGAGCGCCGGGAGCAGCACGTCGTAGAGCGAACGCCACCACGAGGGCTCGCGTTGCGCCCCGGTCAGCAGCTCGATGGCCTCAGCGGGCGAAAGCGACCGTGCGCCGACCGCGCGAAGGTCCACACCGGACAGTGAGATCAGCCCGGGCACGAGATCGGCCAGCAACGGAGCCAGCCCCGGCACGTCCACCGACAGGACACGCGCCTGACGCCCCGGCAGGTCGTCACCCGCTTGCGCGGGAAGCCAGGGCGAATCGGTGAAATTTTCGAGGATGGCCTCGCGCAGCGTTCCGTCCACAGTGGAACGCGGGAAGCCCGCGCCGGGGACGAGCGCCAGACGTTCCTTGCCGGGCAAGGAACAGACGAGATCGACGTATTCCCGCGCGGCGTTCTTCAACGCCGCGGTCAGCTCCGGCCCCGGCAGCGCGCGGCGCCGGGACGGCTCGATCGGGAGCGTCGCGATCAACCGCGCGGGAAGGGAAAGCTCGTCGTCGGTGGGGGTCGGCGCGTGCAGGACGTCGTCACCGAGCGGCCGGGGCGAACCGGATCCGTCCAGCGGGACGGCCCAGACGACCTCGCCGCGATGCACCTGCCAGTGCTCGGAACCGTCCGGCGAGGCGAGCTCGACGACGCCGTCACCGAGATCGGAGCGGCGCCACACACCGCCTTCGACCTCCACGCTCTCCAGCCAGGGCAAGGTGAGCAGGAGATCGCCGATGTCGTTCTTGAGGTCCGCCAGGAGGGCCTGGACGTCGACGCCCTCGCGCAGCGGGAGCCGGACCTCGGTGGTGAAACCTTCGGGCACGGGCGGTTCGCCGTCCGCGACCGGCCAGGGCAGCCGCAGCACGGGAACGTCACCGGTGCGATCGGCTTCGGCCCGCGTGCGTTCCGCGGAGAACGCGACGCCTCCGGTCACCGAAACGATCCTCGGCTCGGCGGAAACCGTGAGCACGGCGGCGAACCCGACGCCGAACCGGCCGACGGTCTCCTCCCCCTTGCCGGAAGCTCGAAGGGAGGCAAGGGATTCGACCCCGCGGGCGTCCAGGGGCGCGCCGGTGTTGGCGAACCTCAGCTCACCGTCCACAACGGACACCCGGAGCGTGCCGCGTTCACCGGCGGCCAAGGCCGCGTCGGCGGCGTTCTGCGCCAGCTCGACGAACAGCCGGTCGCGGTAGCCACCGACCCGCAGGTCGTTCTCGGTGTTCGTGTCCTCGGTGAACCGCGTCGGCGAATCGGCCCACGCCCGCAGGACGGCGGCGCGGAGCCGCTCGGTGCCGAACGGGTCAGTGCTCACTGGCGCTTTCGGCCTCGACCTGTGCTTCGTCGGCGGTCTCCTGCACGGCGGCTTCGGGCTCGACCTCCGGCTGGACCTCGGCGGTCTCGGGCGTCTCGGCGACCGGGGCCTCGGACTCGTCGACCACCGTGGCTTCGGCGGGCTCGGGTTCGGGGGTCTCGGCAGGGGCTTCCGGAGCCGGCTCGAAATCCATCAGCGAGTCGTCGTAGACCAGTTCCGCCACCGGCACCGACGAGGTCACCTCGACCTCGATCTCGGAATGCGCGCCGCAGCCGTACTCGACGTCGACGACGTGGCCGTCCGCCGGGGAGATGTCGTTGGTGCACGCGCCGAAGGCCGCGCTGAGCGACCCGGCGAGCGGCACGAAGAACCCGCAGCTCCCGCAGACGTCCGGCGCGCTGCGCGCCATATCCGACCGCGGGCCGAACTCACCGCTGTGCCAGCGGGCGGCGGCGTCGAGCCTGCCGTGCCGGGACAGCACGTGGACCCGGCCGAGACCGGTCTCCTTGGCGACCGCCTCGACCGCCGGGTCGTCGGACTCCAGGTACGCCGGGACGAGCCGCGGGTCGTCCTTCTCCACCGGGAAGATGTCGCCGACGCCGAGGTCGCCCGCCTGCACCCGGCGGTCCCACGGCACCCACGCCGGGGCGACGCGCGCGTCCGGCCCCGGGATCAGCACGACCTCGCTGACCGTGATCGGCTCGTCCTCACCGGCGAGCGCGACCGTCACCGACCAGCGCCAGCCTCGATACCCCGTCACGGTCGCCTCGAACAGGTGGCTCGCGGAGACCGCGTCCTCCCGGTCCACGCCGACGTGCGCGCCGACCTGTTCGGCACCGGCGTCCTCCAGCACCGCCGCGCGGGCCAGATCGACCGCCTCGGCGAGTTTGCGCTGGATGGAGCCGTCGTCCAGGGTCAACAGCAGGGTCATGCCCCCATTCTGCCGCACGCGATATCGCGGTCCGTGTCAGGCTGTCCGCGTGCGCACGCTGATGACCACCTCGCTCCTGCTGGCCGCCGTCCTCGGTGGCTGCGCCGCCGCGCCGGTGAGCGACGCCGCGCCGCCCGCGCCCGAGAAACTCGAGGTGCGGGTGCTCTCGACGTTGCCCCACGATCCGGCCGCGTTCACCCAGGGCCTCGAGTTCTCCGGCGAGACGCTGTACGAGGGCACCGGCCTGGTCGGGAAGTCGTCGATGCGGGCCGGGCCGGCGGGCGCGGCGCCGACGGTCCGGCAGGAACTGCCCGGCCTGTTCGGCGAGGGCATCACCGTGCTCGGGGCGACGGCCTGGCAGATCACGTGGCAGGACGGGATCGCGATCGAACGCGACGCCAAGACGCTGGCCGAGCTGAGGCGGGTGACGTACACCGGCGAGGGCTGGGGGCTGTGCCACCGCGACGGGAAGCTGGTGATGAGCGACGGCTCGTCGAAGCTGACCTTCCGCGACCCTGTGTCCTTCGCGCCGACAGGCAGTGTCGATGTCGGCCGTGACCAGCTGAACGAGCTCGAATGCGTCGGCGACTCCGTGTACGCCAACGTCTGGCAGACCGACCGGATCCTGCGGATCGACGCCTCGACCGGACGGGTCACCGGCGAAATCGACGCTTCCGGGCTGCTCGCTCCCGGGGAACGGGGGGCCGCGGACGTCCTCAACGGCATCGCGGCGGTGCCAGGCACCGACGAATTCCTGATCACCGGGAAGCTCTGGCCGAGGATGTTCCGCGTGAAATTCGTCCCGGCTTAGGTCGAAAACAGCGAAGCTTGCTTCTCCTTTGAGGGTGGCGGCGGGGGCATGGATGGAGAAAGCAGTGGTGAACGCGCGAAGCGAGACCCGCGTAAGGCAGGATTGAAGCGTGGGAATCTTCGGCTCGAACTCTGGACCCGACGGCACGCGTTCCGGCCGGCCGGGCAAGGAGCGTGGCCGCAAGAGCAAGCGGAAGTGGACGCCGGAGCCCGGCGCCGCCCAGGCACGCAGCTGGTCCGCACCGCCGCCGACCAGGGTCGATCAGCAGCCGGTGCCGCCCCCGCCGCCGCGCCCCCACCCGCCGCACCAGCCCCAGTACCAGCCGCATCCGGCCGGGCCGACCGCCGACGAGGCGCGTACCAGCGCGATCCCGATGGGGCACCACCAGCCACCGCCGCCGAGGACGCCTCCCCGTGGCGCGCGGCCGTATCCGGATCCCTCGCAGCGTCAGACCGAACCCGTCCGGCGTCGTCCGGGCGGGTTCTACGACGAGCACCCGCCGGGAAGCGGTGAGTACGAGCACTACGACACCGGCGGCTACGCGGGCGAGCCCCGGGTCGCCGAAGAGCAGCCCCACGGGCATCCGACGACCGCGGTCCCGCCCCGGGCGGGCGCCCTGCCGAAGATGCCGAAGAAGATCACGGTCACCCGGGTCGCGGCGATGCGCAGCCGTCAGCTCACCGGGCAGGCCGTCGGCGCCTTCCAGCGCGCGACGAAAGCCGACGGCGCCGACAAATCGGGCCTCACTTCGCTGACGTACGCGGTGATGCTGAACTACGCCAGCGACGCCGCGATGGCGATCGCGCTGGCGAACACCTTGTTCTTCGCCGCCACCAGCGGGGAGAGCAAGGGCAAGGTCGCGCTCTACCTGCTCATCACGATCGCCCCGTTCGCGCTGGTCGCGCCGGTGATCGGCCCGGCGCTGGACAAGATCCAGCGCGGACGGCGGCTGGCGATGTGCGTGTCGTCGGCGGGGCAGGCACTGATGGCGATCGTGATGGCGCTGCACTTCGACGACTGGCTCCTGTACCCGGCGGCGCTGGGCATGATGGTGCTCTCGAAGTCGTTCACCGTGCTCAAGGCCGCCGTGACACCACGGGTGCTGCCGCCCGAGATCACGCTGTCCAAGACCAACGCGCGGCTGACCGTGTTCGGCCTGATCGCGGCCGGCGCGTTCGGCGCGCTGGCGAGCGGGGTCAACGCGATCTGGGGTTCGCAGGGCGCGCTGTGGTTCACCATGCTGATCTGTGTCGCCGCCGCGGTGCAGTCGATGCGCATCCCGTCGTGGGTCGAGAAGACCGAGGGCGAGGTGCCGGCGTCGCTGTCCGCGCATCCCGAACGACGGGTCAAGAAACAGCGGCAGCCGATGGGACGGCAGATCGTCGTCTCGTTGTGGGGCAACGGCACCGTCCGCGTGCTGACCGGATTCCTGATGATGTTCTCCGCGTTCGCGGTGAAGGCGCAGGCCGAAGGCAGCGGGCAAAGCCCGTTCGAGCAGCTGCTGCTGCTCGGCATCATCGGCGCCGCGGCCGGGGTGGGCGGTTTCCTCGGCAACGCGCTGGGTTCGCGGCTGCACTTCGGCAAACCGGATCAGGTGATCCTGGCGTGTGTCGGAGCCTGTCTCGGCATCGCGATCATCGCGACCGTGGCGGCTGGACTGGCGACGGCGGCGATCGTGGCGCTCGTCGGCGCGACCGCGAGCGCGCTGGCGAAGATCAGCCTCGACGCCGTCATCCAGGAGGACCTGCCGGAAGAGTCGCGCGCGTCGGCGTTCGGGCGGTCGGAGACGGTGCTGCAGATGTCCTGGTGCTTCGGCGGTGCCGTCGGCCTGCTGCTGCCGCCGACCTACTGGATCGGCTTCCTGGTGCTTTCGATCCTGCTGGCCGTCGGGTTCACGCAGACGTTCATGGTCCGGCGCGGGACTTCGCTGGTCCCGGGTCTCGGCGGCGACCGGCCGCTGCGTCCGGAGCCGACCAGCGAATCGCCGGTCCCCTCGCAGCCCGGTGACTCCCGGTGGCGGCCGGGCTCGTAATCTTCACCGTATGCGGCGACTTCGTATTTTGGCCCTGCTCGCGGCGGGTGGTTTCGTGGTGGCCGGTTGCACGGCCCCCGGCCCCGAAGAGGTGACCTTCTTCGCCGACGGCAAGACGGTGAACGTCGCCCCGCTGGCGTCGTGCGACATCAAGACCGCCCAGTGCACCACCAAACCCGACGCCGCGGGCAAGCTGCGGATCCGGCCGGGGAAGCCGGTGCAGATCTCGGTGCCGAGCGCGATCGCGGAAACGCCGTGGAAGGTCACGGTGCAGTACGTGAACGGCAAGGGCGAGCCGCAGGAGCTCAAGCAGGACATCATCACGTCGCTGGACCGGTTCGCCTACACCGTGACGACGCCCCGGCCCGACGACCAGATCCTCGTCGTCGAGGTGGCGCAGGCTTCGGTGGTCAGCCGGACCGGGCGTCCGGAGGACGCGGAGGCGCTCACGACGGCGATCTGGTCGCTGCAGGTCGAGCCGCCGTCCGCCTGAGGGAGCAAGGGACCTTTGCTACCACTCGCGGCCCCGATCCTCTGCTGAATCGCGCGAGCGCCGGCCCGAGAAGTCCGTGAAGGCCTCCTTGAGGGACTCTGGGTCCCTCAAGGAGGCCTTCACGGACTGGAACACAGAGTGCGGCGTGCGCGGAGGCGTGACTCGCGTGATCAGGGACGTGACTCGCGTGACTGGAGGCCGCACTCGGGTGTTCCGCCGCCGATCACATGAGGCGACCGATCGGTGCGGGTGGTCGTGAGTGGCGCGGACAACGCAACCCTGAAGCGGGGGGGGGGGGGCGCCGGGCCGGCGGGGGCGCCGGGCGGGGCGCTGGGCACGGTGGTGGGGGGGGGGGTGGGGCGC
>NZ_JBHXIB010000038.1:36009-47176 GCF_042723975.1 Amycolatopsis sp. NPDC058340
GACAACGCACGCCGTTGGGGGGTCACGCCCCCATCCCGTGGGGGTTCCCGAGGGAAGGGGGCCTTCACGCGCTTGGGCCGGAGGGGGTGCCGGATCAGGGATCGAGGTCCCGGGCGACGGCGCGCATGATCTCGGCGATCTGCTTGGTGTTCTTGCGGTCCGGGTAGCGGTTGCGCCGCAGATCCGGCTGCACCTTGAGCTCGAGCAGCTTGATCATGTCCTCGATGAGCCCGTGCAGCTCCTCGGCGGGGCGACGGCGCGCCTCGGCGACCGAGGGCGGCGGGTCCAGCAGCCGGACGGAGAGCGCTTGCGGGCCGCGGCGGCCGTCGGCGACACCGAACTCGAGGCGCTGGCCCGCCTTGAGCCCTTCGACGCCCTGTGGCAGCGCGGCTTTGCGGATGTAGACGTCGGCGCCCCCATCCTGGGTGACGAAACCGAAACCCTTCTCCGCGTCGTACCACTTGACCTTGCCGGTCGGCACTTCTCTCACCAATCCTTTGCTGTCCCGCTCACAACGAACGCGCCCGGGGGCGTACCCAGGGCGCGCGTCCCATAAGCGTATCTCGCCACACGCCCTGTGGAGAAGCGGATACCGGCGGATACCCTCTTCGTCATGGAGACCGCAGTAAAGGAGGCCGCTGTGGCCGTCCCCGAAAAGCCCGGCAAACCGATCCTCATGCGCATCGGCATCGGCCTGTTCGCGCTCGGCATGATCGCCGTCACAGCGGTTTTCGTCATGTTCGCCGCCGGGCTGGAGAACCTGCCGGTGTGGCTGTCCGCCGCGGCGGGCGTGATCACTCCGCTGGGGCTGGCCCTCGGCCTGATCGCCCTGATCCGCGAGGCTCGCCGAAAGAGCTGAACCAGCCGGGGAACTCGGTCAGCGAGCCGAACACCACGTCGGCTCCTTCCGCGAGCAGCTCTTCCTTGGTGCACGGGCCCGTCGTGACCCCGACCGGGACCGCGCCCGCCGCCAGCGCGCCGCGGATGTCGCCGACGTGGTCCCCGACGTAGACGCGGGCGCCGTGCTCGGTGAGCGCGGCGGCCTTCTCCGTCGACCACAGCTCTCCGACCAGGACGTCGACCTCCAGCCCGAGCGCGTCCAGGTGAAGTTTCGCGTTGGGCCCGTATTTGCCGGTGACGACGACGGTGCGCCCGCCCGCCGCGCGGACCGCGTGCAGTGCTTCGGCGGCCCCGGGCATCGCGACGGTCACCGGCACGACCGTGTCCGGATACATCGCGCGGAAGCGCGCCACCAGCTCCGGGATGCGCTCCTCCGGCGCGCCGAAACCCCGCAGGCTGGCGTCGAGGGGCGGGCCGAGGTTGGCCGCGAAGTACTCGCCGTCCAGCGGCAGACCGGATTCCACGCCGAGCGCGTTCATCACCGCGACCATGCCCGGCCGCGGATCGATCAGTGTCATGTCGAGGTCGAACCCCACGGTGATGCCCACACGATCACGGTAGCCGCCACCACCGACAGATTTACACCGGACGGACACCCGTCAACTTCTTTGACATGCGTGTGATCTGTGTCAAGCTGAAAGTGTGGGCGAGATCACGAGCTTCTCCGATCGGACCAAGGCCTCTCTGCGGGAGGCGCTGCTCGACGCGGCCACCGAACTGCTCACCGAACACGGCTACACGGCCCTGCGGATGGCGGACGTCGCCGCCCGCGCCGGCGTGAGCAGGCAGACCGTCTACAACGAGTTCGGCAACAAGGGCGCGCTCGCCGAGGCCGTGGTCCTCCGGACGACCTCGGAGTTCCTGGAAGGCATCCGCCTGCGTGTCCAGGACGCGCCGGATCTGCGCGACGGGATCCGCGAGGCGGTCGTGTACACGATCGAGCACGCCCGCGAGAACCGGCTCGTCGCCACCACGCTGGGCACCGAAGCGGGCGAGGACCTTCTCCCCCTGCTCACCACCAAGGGCGAACCGATCCTGACCGCGGCCACCGAGGTCGCGGCCGGGCAGTACCGCGAGTTCGAGCCGTCGCTCTCCCGGGAATCCGCCACGTTGCTGGCGGAGACCGTCGTGCGGCTTTCCCTGTCCCATCTCGTCATGCCGACGCATTCGGCCGACGAGGCGGCGGCGGCGGTCGTCGCCGTGCTGGCACCCGCGATACGGGCGCTGACCACCGATTCGAAGGGGACATCATGACCGACACGCTCTCCGAACTGCGGACCGGTTTTTCCTCACTGCGCAAGGGCGGGCTGAACTGGGACTCGTTCCCGCTGCGGCTGTTCGTCAAGGGGAACAAGAAGTTCTGGAACCCGGCCGACATCGACTTCTCCCGTGAACGCGAGGGCTGGGATTCCCTCAACCCGGAACAGCAGCGGTCGACGACCTATCTGGTGGCGCAGTTCATCGCGGGGGAAGAGGCGGTCACCGAAGACATCCAGCCGTTCATGCGGGCGATGTCCGCGACCGGCCGCTTCGGCGACGAGATGTACCTGACGCAGTTCTGTTTCGAGGAGGCCAAGCACACCGAGGTGTTCCGTCGCTGGATGGACGCGGTCGGGCTGACCGAGGACCTGCATCCGTACGTCGCGGAGAATCCCCACTACCGCAAGCTTTTCTACGAAGAACTGCCGCAGTCGTTGCGGGCGCTGGAGGACGATCCCAGCCCGCTCAACCAGATCCGGGCGAGTGTCACCTACAACCACGTCATCGAGGGCAGTCTCGCGCTGACCGGGTACTACTCGTGGCAGCTGATTTGCACCCAGCACGACATCCTGCCGGGGATGCAGGAACTGGTGCGCCGGATCGGCGACGACGAACGCCGCCACATGGCGTGGGGCACCTTCACCTGCCGCCGTCACGTGGCCGCGGACGATTCGCTGTGGGACGCGGTGCAGCAGCGGATGGGCGAGCTGCTCCCCCACGCGCTGGGCATGATCCAGTGGGTGCAGGACCAGTTCGAGGAGATCCCGTTCGACAACGATCCCGAGGAGATCATCCAGTACGCGGCGGACCGGGCACAGCGGCGCCTCGGCGCGATCGAGTCCGCGCGCGGGATGCCGGTGGAGCAGATCGACCTCGACTACTCGCCGGAGAACCTCGAAGAGACCTTCGGCGAAGAAGACGCGAAGGCGATCGCCGCGGCCGCCGCCAACTCCGCGGCCTAGGGAGAGCTGAAGGACGCTTTCCCCGCATCACACGGGGGAAAGCGTCCTTCAGCCCCCTACCCGGCGAGCCAGTAGACGGCGTGCGTGCGGCCGTTTTCGTTGTCGGACAAGCCGACGATGGTCCCGTTCGGCGCGATGTGGGTGGCGACGCTGTACGAGCCGCCCGGCAGCGCGCCGAGGACCGTGCGGGTCCCTGCCGCGTCCCACTTCGTCGCGATGTTGTTCTCCAGGCCCACGACCGTGCCGAGCCGGTCGATGTCGTAACCCAGTCCGCGCGCGGTCGAAAGCGTCGTACGGGTCCCCGCGCGGTTCCACTTCACCGGGCTCTCCGTGCCGAACACCAGGTAACCGCCGCCGGCCGCGACACCGGCGTTGTTCACCGCACGCGCCCAGCCCGGATCCCGTTCCGGCCAGTCGAGCCAGGTCATCCGCCCGTCCCGTTCCCACCGCACGGGTTTCGGATTGCCGTTCACTTCGGCGCTTCCGACGATCACGCCGAAATCGTTCATGTCCTCCGGGGTGCTGTACGGATTGCCAGGCGAAAGATCGGTGATGACACCGGCGAGATCCCAGCGCACGACGTGGTTCTTCCCTGCCGCGTCGGAGGCCATCCCCGCGACGGTCCTGCCGTCCGGGGTGATCCATTCCGCGTTCGCGTAGGTGCCGCCGGGCAGCCCGCCGAGGTCCACCACCTTGCCGTCCGGATTCCACCGCACCGCGTGCATCGTGCCGTCCGCCGCACGTCCGGCGCCGACGATCACACCGCCGTCGGTGATCGCGTTCGCGGTCGCGTAATCCCCGCCGGGCAGGTACGGCAACGCGGTCACCGTGCCGTCGGGCGCCCATTTGACCGCCGCCTGGTTCCAGTCCGCGTCCTTGTGGGCCCAGCCGACCGCGACCCCACCGCGGTTGACGTCCGTCGCCTTGCTCTGCTCGCCACCGAGACCGGGCAACGCGGAAATCCGGCCCAGCGCGTCCCATTTCGCCGCGTGGTACTTGATCTGGGTTTCCAGCGGTGTCGACGAACCGACCATGACGCCGTCTTCGTTGACCGCGTTGACCTCGCTGTACTGATCCCCCGGCAGCGTGCCCAGATCGATCGGCGCGGTGGCGGCGACCGCCACTCCGGGCAGCATCAGCGGCAGCACCGCGAGCGAGCCGGCCAGAGCGAGAACTCTTCTGCTTCGCTTGAGTGTCATGACGTTCTCCCCTTCGCGGTGGTTCGGGTCCACCGCGAAGGGAACACGCGTCGAGGCTGTGACAGGTTGCCTCGAAGTGTCAGGCGTGTTTGGTCGCCGCCGCCTTTTCCAGCCCGAGGATGCTGATCGATTCCGCCCGCATCTCGACCTTGCGCACCTTGCCGGTCACCGTCATCGGGAACTCCTCGACGACGTGGACGTAGCGCGGGATCTTGTAACGCGCCAGCTTGCCCTCGCAGAACTCCCGCACGGCTTCGGCCGTCAGCGGCTCCGTGCCCTCGCGCATGCGGACCCAGGCCATGAGTTCCTCGCCGTACTTCTCGTCCGGGACACCGATCACCTGCGCGTCGAGGATGTCGGGATGGGTGTAGAGGAACTCCTCGATCTCGCGCGGGTACAGGTTTTCACCGCCGCGGATGACCATGTCCTTGATCCGGCCGGTGATGTTGACGTACCCGTCGGCGTCCATGATCGCGAGGTCGCCGGTGTGCATCCACCGCGCCGCGTCGATCGCCTCGGCCGTCTTGTCGGCCTGTTCCCAATAACCCAGCATCACCGAGTAGCCGCGAGTGCAGAGTTCGCCCGGTTCGCCGCGCGGCACGGTCAGCCCGGTCTCCGGGTCGACGACCTTGACCTCCAGATGCGGCCCGACCCGGCCGACCGTCGACACCCGCCGCTCCACCGAATCGTCCGCGCGGGTCTGCGTCGACACCGGCGACGTCTCGGTCATGCCGTAGCAGATCGACACCTCCGCCATGCCCATCCGGTCGATGACCTGCTTCATCACCTCGACCGGGCACGGCGAGCCCGCCATGATCCCGGTCCGCAGCGACGACAGGTCATGGGAAGCGAAGTCCGGGTCGGCGAGTTCGGCGATGAACATCGTCGGAACCCCGTACAGGGACGTGCATTTCTCGGCCGCGACGGCTTCGAGGGTGGCCTTCGGCTCGAACGCGGGCGCCGGGATGACCATGCAGGCGCCGTGGCTCGTCGCCGCGAGATTGCCCATCACCATGCCGAAGCAGTGGTAGAAGGGCACGGGGATGCAGATCTTGTCGGCTTCGGTGTAGTTGCAGAGTTCGCCGACGAAGTAGCCGTTGTTGAGGATGTTGTGGTGGCTGAGCGTGGCGCCCTTGGGGAAACCCGTGGTGCCGGACGTGTACTGGATGTTGATCGGGTCGTCCGCGGAGAGTTCGGCCTGCCGCTTCACCAGCGGCGCGCGGTCGGCCTTGCGGCCGATCTCCAGCATCGACGGCCACTCCGGGCTGTCGAGCAGCACGACGTGTTCCAGTGCCGGGCATTTCGGCCCCGCTTCGGCGATCATGCCCGCGTAATCGGAGGTCTTGAACGAGTTCGCGGCCACGATGAGCTTGATGCCGGCCTGGTTCAGCACGTATTCGAGTTCGTGCGAGCGGTACGCCGGGTTGATGTTGACCAGGATCGCACCGATCTTCGCGGTCGCGTACTGGACGCAGGTCCACTCCCACCGGTTCGGCGACCAGATGCCGACGCGGTCGCCCTTGGCGATCCCGAGGTCGAGCAGGCCCAGCGCGAGCGCGTCCACTTCGGCCGCGAGTTCGGTGTAGGTCCAGCGTTTCCCGGCCGCGCGGTCGACGAGCGCGTCCCGGTCGCCGAAGGCGGCGACGGTGCGATCGAAGTTGTCGCCGATGGTGTCCCCCAGCAGCGGGGTGTCCGAGATTCCCGATGCGTAACTCGGCAAGGCGGGGGCGTCAGGCATGGAGACTCCTGCGTTCGGCGGCATCGACGCGTCGAGTCTAGGAACGCGGCGTGACGGCGGCCACCTGCAAGTGGAGACCACCTCAGGGGAAACCCGGAGGCCCGCCCCGGCGGTGGCCGATATCGTCGAGGACATGCGCCTCTACATCGTCGACGCCTTCACCTCCGAAGCCTTCGCCGGTAACTCAGCCGGCGTGGTGCTGCTGGACGCTCCGGGTGACGCGGGCTGGATGCAGTCCGTCGCCGCCGAGCTGAAGCACGCCGAGACGGCCTTCGTCGAGGTCGGAGGCGAAGGCCCGAAGTCGCTTCGCTGGTTCACGCCGGAGACGGAGGTCGACCTGTGCGGGCACGCGACGCTGGCGACCACGCACGTCCTCGGCGGCGAGCAGACCTTCACGACGAAAAGCGGCGAGTTGCGCTGCCGCGCCGAAGACGGCTGGGTGTCGATGGACTTCCCGTCGGATCCGCCCCGCGAGTCGGACGACGATCTGTCGTCGATCCTGCCGGGCCTGGAGTTCGAGTACGTCGGGCGCAGCAAGCACAACCTGTTCGCGGTGGTCGACGACGCTTCCGTGGTGCGCTCGCTCGCCCCGGACCTGGCCGCGCTGCGCGCGCACTGGAACGGACGGCTCATGGTCACCGCACCGGGCGACGTGGACGGGATCGACTTCGTGACCCGGTTCTTCGCTCCGGGCGTGGGCATCGACGAAGACCCGGTCACCGGCTCCGCGCACTGTGTCCTCGCGCCGTACTGGGCCGCCCGGCTCGGCCGCGACAAGCTGGTCGGCGAGCAGGCCTCGGCACGCGGCGGCATCGTGCGGATGAGTCTCGAAGGCGACCGTGTCCTGCTTTCGGGGCAGGCGGTCACCGTGGCCAGCGGGGAGTTGCACGTCTGATGCGCCTGATCCTGAACGTCATCTGGCTCGTGCTGTGCGGCCTGTGGATGGCACTCGGCTACGTCGTCGCCGGCATCATCTGCTGCATCCTGATCGTCACCATCCCGTTCGGGCTGGCGTCGTTCCGGATCGCGGCGTACGCGCTCTGGCCGTTCGGCCGCACCGTGGTGGACCGGCGCGACGCCGGGGCCGCGTCGACGATCGGCAACGTCATCTGGTTCATCTTCGCCGGGCTTTGGCTCGCCATCGGGCATGTGCTGACCGGGGTCGCGCTCTGCATCACGATCATCGGGATCCCGCTGGGCGTGGCGAACTTCAAGATGATCCCGGTGTCGCTGATGCCGCTGGGCAAGGAGATCGTCGAACTTCCGTGAGTCCTGACGCTCGTGAGTGGTAAGGACGGTTAGAACCGTCCTTACCACTCACGAGCCCGGCGGCTCAGTCCTCGGGCTCCCAAGGCAGCGGGATGATCAGGCACGGGCCGCCGACGAACAACCCGCCGTCGATCCCCAGCGCCTTCCCGCCCGCGTAGAGATAAGGTCCCTCGATCTGCGCGGGATGGATCCCCAGCTGGTCCGCGATGACGCTGTGCCCGTGCACGATCCGCTCGCCGCCGAGCCGGTCCATGAGCTGTTGCGCGACGTCGGCGCCCTCCGGGCCGCGGAAGGCGTACCGCGTGGTCATCCGCCGCCACACGTCCCACCAGGCCTCGATGTCGCTGCCTTCGAGGATCTCGCGGCCACGCGCGTTGATCCCGTCGATGTCCTCGCCCCAGCCGAGGTACTCGAGCGTGTCCGAATGCATCAGCAGGTGATCCGCGGCCAGCGTGAGCATCGGGCGGGAAGTCAGCCACTCGATATGCTGCGGGGTGAGCCTGTCCTGGTCTTCGAGCAGCCCGCCGTTGATCTCCCAGCTGCGGGCGAAGCTGCGCGGCCCGAAGTCGGACGGCACCTCGGTGTCGCCGAAGTGGTACATCCCGAGCAGCAGGATCTCGTGGTTGCCCAGCAGCGTCCCGCAATGCCCGCCCGCCGTCGCGGCCTGGCGTTCCAGCCGCATCACCAGGTCGATGACGCCGACACCGTCGGGCCCCCGGTCGACGAAGTCCCCGAGGAACCAGAGGGTCGCTTCACCGCCGGCCCAGTCGTCGTCGGAGTCGAGCAGCCCCTTCTCCCGGAGCGCCTCGGCCAGCTCGTCCCGGTGTCCGTGCACGTCACCGACCACATAGGTCGGGGACGTGGGCTGATCGTCGTGCATCGTCTGACGATAAGCCCTCCGCCCGCCGTCGTGTCGCTCAGCCTGTTAGCGAAGCTGAAGACGGCCCGCGAAACCGGTCGAACGCGTGAACCCGGCCCGGCCGAAGGCCCCGCTATCGCGGTGGCAGGGCGCCCTGACCTCTCCCAGTGACGGGGTGACGGCGCCGCGCCCTGCCGACGTCGATCGCGGACGCGGGTTCACCACGAACAACTCAGCCTTCGCCGAACGGGTCGCCGGTGCGCCCGACCAGATCGGCGATCGAGTCGATGATCTTGGTCGGCCGGTACGGGTAGTGCTCCGCGCTCTCCCGCGTGGAGATACCGGTGAGCACGAGGATCGTCTGCAAACCGGCCTCGATTCCCGAGTGGACGTCGGTGTCCATCCGGTCGCCGATCATCAGCGTCGACTCCGAATGCGCGCCGAGCCGACGCAGCGCGGAGCGCATCATCAGCGGGTTCGGCTTGCCGACGTAGTACGGCGAGCGGCCGGTCGCCTTCTCGATCAATGCGGCGACCGAGCCGGTGGCGGGCATCGAGCCCTCCATACTCGGGCCGGTGGCGTCCGGGTTGGTGGCGATGAACTTCGCGCCGCCTTCGATCAGCCTGATCGCGCGGGTTATCGCGCTGAAGCTGTACGTGCGCGTCTCGCCGAGGACGACGTAGTCCGGGTCGCGTTCGGTCAGCACGTAGCCGACCTCGTGCAGCGCCGTGGTGAGCCCGGCCTCGCCGATCACGAACGCCGAGCCGTTCGGCCGCTGCGACGCGAGGAACTTCGCGGTCGCCAGCGCGGAGGTCCAGATGGCCTCCTCGGGGATGTCGAGACCGGTCCGTTCGAGCCTCGCCCGCAGGTCACGCGGGGTGTAGATCGAGTTGTTGGTCAGCACCAGGAAGCCGATGTCGTTGGTGCGCAGCTCCTTGAGGAACTCGTCCGCGCCGGGTATGAGGTGCTCTTCCTGGACCAGCACGCCATCCATGTCGCTGAGGTATGTCCAACGGCGCTCGTTCATATCGCCCACCCTAATGATCCGAGACGGCGTGAACAGCCACGGACGCCGCCTTGACCGAAAGATTGACCGGTGTGCCGGGTTCGAGCGCCAGTTCGGCGACCGCGGCCGGGGTGAGGTCGGCGGCGAGCCCCGCCGCCCAGCCGTCGCCGCGGGCCCGGACGCGGATCACCGGCCCGTGTGGTTCGAGCGCGTCGACGATTCCCTCGACGGTGTTGCGCGGGCTGCCCCGGTGCTCACCGTCCGGCAGGTACACGGCGACGGCGCTGGGCGCGAAGACGGCGACGGCCGCTTCGCCCTCGACGACGTCCTCAGCGGGGATTCCCGCCAACAGCCCGCCTGACGTGCGCAAACCGCCTTCGGCGGCGACGCCGGGCACCAGGTTCAGCCCGGCGATCCGCGCGGTGAACGCCGTACGCGGCGCGGAAAGGACCTTGCGGGTCTCGCCGCGTTCGACGATCCGGCCGCCGTCGAGGACGGCGACGTGATCGGCCAGCGCCAGCGCGTCGAGCGGGTCGTGCGTGACCAGGACGGTCGGCGGACCGGAACGCAACACCCGGCGGAGCAGCCCTCGGATGGCAGGCGCCGCGTCGACGTCGAGAGCCGCGAAGGGCTCGTCGAGCAGCAGAAGCCCCGGCTCGGCGGCCAGTGCCCGCGCGATCGCGACCCGCTGCGCCTGCCCACCGGAGAGTTGCGCGGGCCGTCGTCCGGCCAGTTCGAGCGCGTCCACTTCGGTCAGCCACTCCCGCGCGCGCCGCTTCGCCTCGGCACGCCCGGCTCCGGTCGAGCGCGGCGCGAAGGCGACGTTGTCCAAAGCGGACAGGTGAGGGAAGAGCAGAGCGTCCTGGGAGAGCAGGCCGATCCCGCGCGCGTGCGGCGGCAGGCCCGCCAGGCCACGCCCGCCGAGCGTGATCCGTGCCCGGTCGGGCCGGAGCAGCCCGGCGAGGCAGCCGAGCACACTGGACTTCCCCGACCCGTTCGGGCCGAGCAGCGCGAGCACGCCGCCGTCGGGGACTTCGAAGCCGACGTCCAAGGTGAACTCGCCGCGCCTGAGGACGATCTCGGCCGAAAGGGTCACGAGCGGACTCCTTCGAGCGCGCGCGGCCGGGCGAGCGCGATCACCGCGACGGCGACCAGGATGAGCAGCAACGCGAGCGCCACGGCGCTGTCGACGTCGACCTCGGCCTGGGTGTAGACCTCCAACGGCAGCGTCCGGGTCACCCCTTCGAGACTTCCGGCGAAGGTGATCGTCGCGCCGAACTCGCCCAGCGCCCGCGCGAAGCTGAGCACGATGCCCGAGCCGAGCGCGGGCAGCAGCAGCGGCAGCGTGACCCGGCGGAACACCGTCCACGGCTTGGCGCCCAGCGTCGCGGCGACCCGTTCGTACCGGTCACCGGCGCCGCGGAGGGCCCCTTCGAGGCTGACCACCAGGAACGGCATCGCGACGAACGTCTGCGCGATGACCACCGCGGCCGTGGTGAACGGCACCTGCTCCCCGGTCAGCGAGGTCACCAGGATGCCGAGGAAACCCTTGCGACCCAGCAGGTACAGCAGCGCCAGCCCGCCGACGACCGGTGGCAGGACCAGCGGGAGCAGCACCACCGCGCGCAGCACCCGGACACCGTGCGCCCCCGAACGCGCGAGCACCACGGCGAGCGGGACGCCCAGCAGCACACAGGCCACAGTGGACAGTCCGGCGGTGAGCAGCGAGAGCTTGAGCGCGTTCAGCGACGACGTCGAGGTGATGAGGCTCGGGAAGCGCGTCAGGTCCGAACGCACCAGCAGGCCGACGACCGGCAGCACCACGAGCGCCAGCGCGCAGATCGCCGGCGGCCACAGCACCCACGGCACCCCACCGCGCGCGTTTCGTCCTCTTTATTGCGGGGGTGGGCGGGCGGCCACCGCGTTGATGGGTCCTAGCGGGGGGTGGGGGGGGGGGCATTCCGGGCGGGGGCC
>NZ_JBHXIB010000038.1:47186-73198 GCF_042723975.1 Amycolatopsis sp. NPDC058340
TTGGCCGGGCCCCACCCCCACCCCCCCCCCCCCGCGGGCCTTTTTGTCGACTTGTTTGGGTGGGGTGGGGCGCACCCCCCCCACATCCCCGCCCAGAGGACGAAACGCGGGGTCACGGCGTGCCAAAACCGACCTTCGCCAATTCCTTCTTGCCCTCCTCGCCGAGGACGAAGCTCCTGAAGAGCCCGGCGAGCTGAGCCTGCGGAGCGTCCTTCACTACCGCGATCGGGTACTCGTTGATCGCGCCCGCGGCCTCGGGGAAGTCCACTTTGTCCACCTTCGCGGCCGCCGACATCGCGTCGGTGACGTAGACGAGCCCGGCGTCCGCGTCACCCGACTGCACCTTCGCGAGCACCGACTTGACGTCCTGCTCCTCGCTGGCGGGTTCGAGCGTGACCCCGGACGACTGCTGGACCTTCTTCGCCGCCGACCCGCACGGCACCTGCGGCGCGCAGACGACCACGGTCAGCCCGTCCTTCGCGAGGTCGGCCAGCCCCTTGATGCCCTTGGGGTTGCCCTTGCCGACCGCGATGGCGAGCCGGTTCGTGGCGAACACCGACGGCTGCCCGTCGAGCACCTCGCCCTTGGCTGCCTTGTCCATATTGGCCTGATCGGCGGAGGCGAACACGTCCGCCTTGGCGCCTTGGATCAGCTTCTGGACCAGCGCCGAGGAGCCCTCGAAGCTGAACTTCACGCTCACCCCGGAGTTCTGTGCCTCGAACCGCTTGCCCAGCACCCCGAACGACTCGGTGAGCGACGCCGCCGCGAACACGGTCAGCGTCCTCTGCTCGATGGTCGCGGTGACGGGCTGATCCGAACCGCAGGCCGTCGCGGCCAGCGCCAGCGCGAGGAGGGCGGGGACGAGTCTCCTCATCGGCTTCCTTCCGGGGTTTCGATCACGACGGTGGTCGCCTTGACGACGGCGACCGCGAGTACACCGGGCCGCAGCCCGAGTTCGCGGACGGCTTCGGCGCTCATCAGGGAGACCACGCGATGCGGGCCGCATTGCAGCTCGACCTGCGCCATCACCTTGTCGGTGACGACCTCGGTGACGAGGCCGACGAAGCGGTTGCGCGCGGAGCGGCCGACGGCCGAGGGATCCTCGGGCTGTTCGGCCTGCGCCTTGGCGAACGCGGCGAGCTCGGCGCCGTCGACGACCTTGCGGCCCGCCGAATCGTCGAACGCGGTCAGCTGGCCGGCACGGACCCAGCGGCGGACGGTGTCGTCGCTGACGCCGAGCAGACGGGCGGCCTCGGACAACCGGAATTGCGGCATGCCTGGCAGATTACTTCCGCAGATGCGGAAAAGCTACGCGTTGCCGGGGAGTTCGTCGCGGAGACCGTCGAGCACCGCGCTCTGGAATCGCTCCAGCACTTTCCGCTCGTCGGGGGAGAACTGTTCGAGCACCGTCTTCATGTTCGTGTACGCGGATTCGAAGAGCGGCGCGTACGGCTCCATGGCGCCGGGAACGACCTCTATCAGCACCTTCCGGCGGTCGGCGGTGTCGCGGACGCGGCGGGCGAGCCCCGCCTTCTCGAGCCGGTCCATGACGCCGGTCACAGCGCCCGTCGACAGTCCGGTCAGCTCGGCGATCCTGCCCGCTGTCAACGGTCCCGGTGCCTGTCCGGCGAGTTCGAGCACCTTGTGGTCGGTGGCGGACAGGCCCATCCGCTCGGCGATCCGCGCGTGCCGGAGAACGGTCAGCGTGCTGCTTTCCCTGCCGAGATGGGCGAACCGGGCCATTTCCTCCGCCGAGAGCGGATATTTCGCCATCCGGAAATCCTTCCGATTCGGTGCGTGCCGAATTCTAGACAGTCGGTTTTCTGCCGCTTCGGGGTTAGTCTGGTGTCAATGACAGCAGTCGATCTCGGGTTTCCCCGTGTCCCCGGTACACGCGGTCGCCCCAGCGTGCCCAGGCCGGACAATCCCGCTCTGATCGACACCTTCGGCCGCGTGGCGACCGACCTGCGGGTGTCGCTCACCGACAAGTGCAATCTGCGCTGCACCTACTGCATGCCCGCCGAAGGGCTCGAATGGATGCCGAGCGCGGACGTACTGACCGACGACGAACTCGTGCTGCTGCTGCGGATCGCCGTCGAGCGGCTCGGGATCACCGACATCCGGCTCACCGGCGGCGAACCGCTGCTGCGCCAAGGACTGGAGAAGATCGTCGAGCGGGTCGCCGCGCTCGAACCGCGGCCGCGGCTTTCCATGACCACCAACGGGATCGGGCTCGCGAAACGCGCGAAGGCGCTCGCCGGCGCCGGGCTGGACCGCATCAACGTCTCGCTGGACACCGTCGACCGCGCGCTGTTCGAGACGATCACGCGTCGCGACCGGCTTTCACACGTGCTCGACGGCATGGCCGCCGCGCGCGAAGCCGGGCTGGACCCGGTGAAGGTCAACGCGGTGCTCATGCGCGGGCTGAACGAGGACCAGGCCGTGCCGCTGCTGAAGTTCTGTCTCGCCGAGGGCTACCACCTGCGCTTCATCGAGCAGATGCCGCTGGACGCGCAGCACGGCTGGAACCGCGCCGAGATGATCACCGCCGAGGAGATCCTCGGCATGCTCGGCGAGGAGTTCACGCTGTCGCCGTTCCCCGCCGCGCGGGGCGGGGCGCCCGCCGAACGGTGGCTGGTCGACGGCGGACCTGGCGACGTCGGCGTGATCGCGTCGGTGACCCGTCCCTTCTGCGGTGCCTGCGAGCGGACCCGGCTGACCGCGGACGGCGCGGTGCGCTCGTGCCTGTTCAGCAACGACGAGACGGACCTTCGCGCCCTCGTGCGCGCGGGCGCGCGCGAAGAAGAGGTGGCGGACGCCTGGCGGGCGACCATGTGGGGCAAGCTCGCCGGACACGAGATCAACGAGGCCGGGTTCGCGCAGCCGATCCGGCCGATGAGCGCGATCGGCGGCTGACATGGTGACCATCGTGGTGCGGTACTTCGCGTCGGCCCGCGCGGCCGTCGGCCTCGACGAGGAGAAAGTGACCCTGCCGGACGGCGCCCGCGTCGCCGACGCCGTCGCCCGCCTGCGCGAACTCCACCCGGAGAAGCTGGCGAAGCTGCTCGACGCGGTCTCCTATCTTCTGGACGGCGTCGCGGTGCGGGATCTCACGCGGCCGCTGACCGACTCGGCCGAACTGGACGTCCTGCCCCCGTTCGCGGGCGGCTGACCTGCCGGCCGTCCCGGTCGCCGCGGCCCGTGCGCGACGGGCAGCCCACCCCGGGGTACGTCGCCGGCCAGAGCCGCCCACCCAAGAACCGCTGACCTGCGCGAATCTCGAAAGTGGTAGCAAAGGTCCCTTGCTCGCCGTCTCGAGTTCACCGTCCGGTCGCCGAAGCAGCCGAGGATGCGCCAGTGATCACTCCCCGCCGCATCCTCGCCGCGCTGCTCGCCGCGGTCGCCGCCACGAGCCTCGCGACCGCGCCTGCCTCCGCCCATGAACGCGGCGTCAAGCCGCTGCCGCAGGCGCACAGCCACAACGACTACGAGCACACCCGTCCGCTGCAGGACGCGCTCGATCAGGGCTTCACCAGCGTCGAGGCCGACATCTTCCTCGTGGACGGGCAGCTGCTGGTCGCCCACGACCTCGCGGACACCCGCCCGGACCGCACCCTGGAGTCGCTCTACCTGGAGCCGCTGCGCAAGCGCGTGCTGGCCAACCACGGCGTCGGCGTCTACCGGCAGCGGATGGAGTTCCAGCTGCTGATCGACGTCAAGGGCGACGCGAACAGCACCTACTCGGCGCTGGAGAAGCGGCTGCACGACCCGCGCTACTCCTTCCTCTTCTCTTTGTATGCGTTCGGACACGTGAAGAAGCGGGCCGTCACCGCGGTCATCTCCGGCGGGCGCGCCAAGGACGTGATGCTCGGGCAGAAGTTCCGGCTCGCCTTCTACGACGGCCGGATCAAGGACCAGAACGATCTCGGCATCGGCTCGGACCCCCGCGTCACCCCGCTGGTCTCGGACTCCTGGACGGGGCTTTTCACCTGGACCGGTGATGGCGCCTTCCCCGCCGCGGAGCGGGCGAAACTGCACGACCTGGTGAAGCGTGCCCACGCGGCGGGGCAGCGCGTGCGCTTCTGGGCGACGCCGGACGCCGCCGGGCCCGGCCGTGACGCGTTGTGGAAAGAGCTGGTCGCCGCCGGGGTCGACCACCTGAATACGGATGACCTGCCAGGGCTGGCGAACTTCTTGAGGTCTCGCTAAAGTGCGCGGCCCATTCGCGCGCGAAGGCGCACGAATGGGCCAGTCACTCCTTAATCCACGTGATGCAAGCCTCACGATCTGTGAATTATCTCGGTCAGGAAACGGCCAGATAACGGCCCGCTGACCTGCGAAAACACCCGAATCGTTATGGGTTGCGTGCTGTTACTGTGATGTAGGTCACAGCTCGAATAATTTCCGTCCCGGCCGTTCGTTACGTACCGTCGCTTTTCGGTTGGCCCCGACCGACCACGCAACACCGGGAACCCGTAGCGCCGAGCCCTGTCCAACGGATTCCCGGACCCAACCCCGAGCGAAAGCATTTCCGGACAGGGACGAGGGGACCGAGCCGACGCGTCGTGCGTCAGGCGAAGTCAGCCGGCCTGAGACGGCCGGCCAGGACCCACGGGTCTTTCCCTCAGCACAGGCTCGTAGGCGCAGGGAGCGAGATTTACTCACATGTCTTACCGAGGCAAGCACCGCAAGATGTCCGCCGCCACCCGTCACATCGCCCGCGTCGCCATTGCGGGTGTCGCGGTCGGCGCTCCCCTCGCAATCGCCGCGACCCCCGCGTCGGCGACCAACTGGGACGCCATCGCGCAGTGCGAGAGCAGCGGCAACTGGAGCACCAACACCGGTAACGGCTACTACGGTGGTCTGCAGTTCTCGCAGAGCACCTGGCGCGCCTACGGCGGCACCGGCAGCGCGCACAACGCCACGCGTGAGCAGCAGATCGCCGTCGCCGAGCGGGTCCTCCAGGGCCAGGGCATCGGCGCGTGGCCGCACTGTGGCAAGAAGGGCGGCTCCGCCAGCCCCGCCAAGGCCAAGTCGAGCGCCCCGAAGGCCACCAAGAAGGTGACCCCGAAGAAGTCGACCGCGCCGGTCCAGAAGCAGGCTCCGGCCCCGGCCGCGAACGTCGCCAACTCGAACCCGGCCGGTGACTACACCGTCGTGGCGGGCGACACGCTGTCGAAGATCGCTTCCAAGTTCAACGTCCAGGGCGGCTACCAGAAGCTGCAGGAGCTGAACAAGGAATACGTGCCGAACGCCGACTTCATCGTCGTCGGCCAGAAGCTCGCCACCAAGTGAGCTCTTGAGCACCAGTAAGTCGTGATGCCCGCGGGATT
This sequence comes from Amycolatopsis sp. NPDC058340, assembly GCF_042723975.1. NCBI lineage: Bacteria > Bacillati > Actinomycetota > Actinomycetes > Pseudonocardiales > Pseudonocardiaceae > Amycolatopsis > Amycolatopsis sp. NPDC058340. The sequence goes on from NZ_JBHXIB010000038.1 coordinate 52,520, forward strand.
CCCCGCGCGGCCACGTCACGGCTGACAAGGCCCCACCGCGTCCATTCCCCCGGCGGTGGGGCTTTGTCGTGTCCGGGCACCATCGGCCGGGTCTCGTGAGTGGTAAGGACGGTTAGAACCGTCCTTACCACTCACGAGACCTGATGCTTTCCGCAGGTCCTACGGCGAGTTGACCCATTCGTCGCTGCCGTCGCTGAAGTGCTGGTGCTTCCACACCGGCAGCCGCGCCTTGACCTCGTCGACCAGCTCCGAGCAGGCGGCGAAGGCCTGCCCACGGTGCTCGGCCGCCACGGCGCACGCCAGCGCGACGTCACCGATGGCCAGCGCGCCCAGCCGGTGGCTGACGGCGACCGCCCGCACGCCTTCCCATTTCCCCGAGAGGTCCGTGACGACCTCCGCGAGCACGTCGGCGGCGCTGGGATGTCCTTCGTAGGCGAGCCTCTCCACCGACCGCCCGCCGTCGTGGTCCCGGACGACCCCGCCGAAGGTGACGACGGCGCCCGCGGCCGCGTCATCCACCAGCCGGGCGTGTTCTTCGACCGAGAGCGGCTCGTCGACCACCGCGATCCGTGCGACCCGAACGCTCACTGCTGTGCCTCCCGTGGGTGGTCGCCGCCCGCCAGCTGGTCGACGGCGTGGTCGAGGATCCCGTCCAATACGCCCAGGCCATCCTTCACCCCGCCGCGTGAACCGGGAAGGTTCACCACGAGGGTCCGGCCCGCGACGCCCGCGACGCCGCGCGAGAGCACGGCCGTGGGCACCTTGGGCAGTCCGGCGGCGCGGATCGCGTCCGCGACGCCGGGGAGTTCGTAGTCGAGGACGGCGCGGGTGACGTCCGGGGTGCGGTCCGTCGGCGAGATGCCGGTGCCGCCGGTCGTCACGATCACCTGTACCCCGGCCGCGACGGCGGCACGCAGGGCTTCGCCGACCGGTTCCCCGTCTTCGACGACGACGGGCGCGGGAACTTCCCAGCCCCGTGAAGCGAGCCAGTCCGTGATGACCGGGCCGGTCGTGTCCTCGTAGACGCCCTTCGCGGCCCGGTTCGACGCCACGATCACCCTCGCGACCCGGTTCACGGCCGCTCCCAGGTCCCGGTCTTGCCGCCGTCCTTGCGGATCAGCCGGACGTCGTCGAGGGTCGCGGCCGGATCGACGGCCTTGATCATGTCGTGCAGGGTCAGCCCGGCGACGGCGACGGCGGTCAGCGCCTCCATCTCGACGCCGGTCCGGTCGTTCGTCTTCGCGGTCGCGGTGATGTGCACGGCGGTCTCGTCGAGGACGAACTCGACCTTCACCCCGGACAACGCGATCTGGTGGCAGAGCGGGATCAGCTCGGGCACCTTCTTCGCGCCCATGATGCCCGCGATCCGGGCGGTCGCGAGCGCGTCGCCCTTGGGTAGCCCGTCCGTCGCCAGCAGGCCGAGCACCTCGGCCGTGGTGTGCACGGTGCCGCCCGCCAGCGCGGTGCGGGCGGTGGGCGTCTTGCCGGAAACGTCGACCATACGGGCGGCGCCCGTATGGTCGACGTGGCTGAGTTCACTCACGCCAAGCAGGCTAGTCCTCAGAACATCCGCTGCTTCGAGCGAACCTCGCCGAGGGCCTTCTCCCGTTCCTGCCGCTGCTCCGGTGTCATCGAAGCGAAGAGCCCGCCGTTGTCCGCGGCGCAGGCCGTGTCGTGCCCGGGACGCTTGCCTTCCACGAAGAACCGGTTGACGGCGTTGTTGCCGCAGGCGTTCTCCGAGCTCAGCCAGACCCCGTGCCCGCCGTCGTCGACGGACACCATCCGCGCCCGGTCGCCCAGCGCGCGCCGCATCTCCCTGGCCCCGCTCAGCGGGGTCGCCGGGTCACGCAGGTTCTGCACGACCAGGATGTTCGACGGGCCCCGGTCGCCGATCCGCACCTGCGGCTCGATCGGCTCGGACGGCCAGTAGGCGCACGCCCAGATGTTCGCCGCGGCGGCGCCGAACATCGGGTACCGCACCCGGTCCTTCTCGACGTTGCGCTGGTAGGCCGCGACCTTCTCCGGCCAGTTCACGTCGTTGCACACCACGTGCAGCTGCGCGGACAGCAGCTGCCCCACGTCGAGCTGCTGAGCCTGAGCGGTCTGCTTCACGACGCCTTCGGTGTCGAGCGCCTGCCACTGCTGTGCCAGCACCGGGAAGGAGCTGGTCGAGTACAGCGAGCCGAACGTGCCCGCCCGGAAGGCCGCGCCGTCCACCCCCGGGACCGCCCCGCCGTCGAGTTTGGCGACGAGTTCGTAGAACTTCGCCGTCACCTGCTGCGGAGTGCGGCCGAGCCCGTAGCTCGCGTGCCGCGCCGCCGCCCACTTCGCGAAGTCCGGGAAGCGGTCCTGGAATCCCTCCGCCAGCCGACGTGATCCGGTCGTGTCGAGCCCGCCCGGACCGGTCGCACTGTCGAGCACGATGCGATCGGTGCGCCGCGGGAACAGCGTCGAATACACGGCGCCCAGGTACGTGCCGTACGAGACGCCGTAGTACGAGAGCTTCTCCTCGCCCAGGGCCTCCCGGATGCGATCCATGTCGCGGGCGGTGTTGGCCGTGGTGATGTACGGCAGGTTCGCGGCCGTCGCCGAGTCACCGCACTGCTTCGCGACGCCCTCGACGTACTTCGCGCGCTCCGCCACCGCCGCCGCGTCACGCGCGTACGGCGGGACGTTGCTGACCTGCTGCTCTGGCTTGAGGTCGCAGGTGACCGGCGTGCTGCGGCCGATCCCGCGCGGATCGAAGCCGATGATGTCGTACGCGTCGAGCACACTCGACGGCATACCCGCCGACCGCAGCCCGGCGGGCATGGTCAGCCCTGGCCCGCCGGGGCCACCCGGGTTGGTGAGCATGATGCCGCGCCGCTTCGCCGGCTTGGTGCTGGCGAGTTTGGATACGGCGATGTCGATGGTCTTCCCGCCCGGGTTCCGGTAGTCGAGCGGGACCTTCAAGGTGGCGCATTGCACGCCGGGCGCGGCCACGTCCTCCGGACACGGCCCCCAGCTGACCGACGAAACCGCGGCGGACGCCGTGGCCGGTACGAGTACCGCCATGGTGACCGCCGCGGCGGTGAGTGCCCCGAACCTGCTCAGGACAGAGCGAGTCATCCCAGCCCCCGTTCATGATCGACTTCCTGGTCGGAGTCGAGCCTATGAGCGGGCCATCGGCGGAGTCGTCACCCTGAAGTCGGCCTCGGAGTCGGTCTCAGTGATGACGGCGCCGCCGAATGGAGCAAGGGACCTTTGCTACCACTCGCGCCTCGGGCGAGCGGCCCCAGAGTCCGTGAAGGCCTCCTTCCCTACCTTGAGGGGCAGGGTCTCGGCAAAGTCGTATAGCTGCTGGTCCGTGCCGCTGCCATGAGGCACAGAGGCGTTCGCGGAAGCAGAGATCCGGATCTCTGCTGTCCACAAGGGACACGAATCGAGACCAAAGTGCCCGATTCGGGCGTTTTGTGCGTCTTGGCGTGGGCGTCGTGAGTGTTTTTGGTCGTTCTAACCCTCTTTACCACTCACGACCCCACGAATAACCGTACATAAATGCACAAATGGGACATTCAGGTGCCCGAGAGTGCCCCGTGGACACTCGATGCCCGTGCCCGCCCTGTCAACGTTCGGAACCCAGGCCTGCGCTATCTCGACCTTGCCGAGCCCCTGACCCTCAAGGTAGTGAAGGACGCCTTCACGGCACGACGGCGCCGCCGAATGGAGCAAGGGACCTTTGCTACCACGTCCTACGACTGGGCGGCCTTCTCCGCCTTCGCGGCCTTCTTCACGGCCTCGGCCACCGCGGGGGCGACGGCGTTGTCGAACACGCTCGGCACGATGAACGAGGCGTTCAGCTTGCCGTTGTCCACGACGTCCGCGATGGCGTCGGCGGCCGCGAGGAGCATCGAGTCGTCGATGTGGTGCGCCTGCGCGTCGAGCAGCCCGCGGAAGACGCCGGGGAACGCGAGCACGTTGTTGATCTGGTTCGGGAAGTCGCTCCGGCCGGTGGCGACCACGGCGGCGTGCTTCTGCGCCTCCAGCGGGTCGATCTCCGGGTCCGGGTTGGCCAGCGCGAACACGACGGCGTCGGACTTCATGGTCGCGACCTGCTCGGCCCCGAACAGGTTCGGCGCGGAGACCCCGATGAACACGTCGGCGCCGACGAGCGCTTCGTGCAGCGTGCCCGCCTGCTGCTCCTTGTTCGTGTGCCCGGCGATCCAGGTCAGGTTCTCGTCGAGGTTGCCGCGCGCGGAGTGCACGATGCCGTCGATGTCGGCGGCCACGATGTCGCCCGGGTTCTTGCGCAGCAGCAGGCGGATGATCGCCGAACCCGCCGCGCCGACGCCGCTGACGACGATCTTGCAGTCTTCGATGTTCTTCCCGACCACGCGCAGGGCGTTGCGCAGCGCGGCGACCACGACGATCGCGGTGCCGTGCTGGTCGTCGTGGAACACCGGGATGTCGAGCTGCTCACGCAGGCGCTTCTCGATCTCGAAGCAGCGCGGCGCGGCGATGTCCTCGAGGTTGATGCCCGCGTACACCGGCGCGAGCGCCTTCGCGATCATGATGATCTCTTCGGTGTCCTGGGTGTCCAGGCAGACCGGCCACGCGTCGACGTCGGCGAACTTCTTGAACAGGGCCGCCTTGCCCTCCATCACCGGCAGCGCGGCGGCCGGGCCGATGTTGCCAAGGCCAAGCACCGCGGAACCGTCGGTGAGCACCGCGACGGTGTTGCGTTTGATGGTCAGGCGGCGCGCGTCCTCGGGGTTCGCCGCGATCGCCTGGCAGACGCGGGCGACACCCGGCGTGTACGCACGGGACAGGTCGTCACGGTTGCGGAGCGCGACCTTGGGGCTGACCTCGATCTTGCCGCCGAGGTGGATCAGGAACGTCCGGTCGGACACCTTGCGCACGCGGACGCCCGGCAACGAGTCCAGGGTCTGCGTGATGTCCTGCGCGTGGTTCTCCGACAGGGCGTTGGCGCTGATGTCGACGACGATCGAGTCGGGGTGCGACTCGACGACGTCGAACGCGGTCAGCACGCCGCCGACCCGGCCGACGGCGGTCGTCAGATCACCCGCCGCGGTGGATGACGCGGGGGCCTCCACCCGGACGGTGATCGAATATCCGGGACCGGGAACCGGCATGGCACTACCCCCGCTGAGGAAAGCTCGAATAGGTCGATCGAAAACCTACTCCCGTGACGACCGCCACGAACCCTCGCAGGGGTGACCGACCAGTAACTTCTACCGGTTGATCTCGGTCTCGGGGTGCACGTACGGCACGCTCTCGAGCGGGAAGGTCACGTCGCCGAACGGGGACAAGGCGCCCTGCCGATCGGACGCGAGCTCGGTGACGGGGTGCTCCCCGTCTTCACCGGGCCACGTGGGGTCGATGCCCGCGCGCTTCTTGTTATCGCCCTTCGCCACAACGTCCTCCAGAGCATGGTCAAGCCGTTCTCGAGGGACAGTCTGCCCGAACGCGGCTGCCGGGCCACCACCCGCCCGGTATCCTGGTCGTCTATGCCCGCGCCATCCCTGGCGGACTGGCTGCGCCAGGAGTCCGACGACGCCCTCGCCGCACTGCTGCGCACGCGTCGCGACCTGTCCACGCCGCCCCCGTCCGACACCATCGTGCTCGCCACCCGGGCTGGCACGCCGGGCTCCGTCGCGCGCGCCTGCGAAGACCTCGACACCTTCACCCTCGCCGTCCTCGACGCCCTGCTGCTGGCCGGGGCGGACACCGGCCCGGTCGCGGCGGCCGAGGTCGCGCGCCTCGCGGGAACGGAGATCGGCGAAGCACTGGCACTGCTGCGCAAGCGGGCCCTGGTCTGGGGCGAGGACGACGCGCTGCGTGTCCCGCCTTCCGCCCGCGACGCGCTCGGCCCCTTCCCCGCCGGGCTCGGGTCGTCTTCGCCCGCGCTCGCCGGAACGGATATCGAGGCCGCGCTCGCGGAGGTCGGCGAGGACGAACGAGCCCTGCTGACGACGCTGGCCGCCGGCCCGCCGATCGGCCGCACCCGTGACGCGTCGGCCGACGTCCCGCTGGAGCGGGCACAGAACCCCGTCCAGCGCCTGCTCGCCAGGGGGCTGCTGCTGCGCCGGGACGACCAGACCGTCGAGCTGCCGCGTGAGATCGGGATCGCGCTGCGCGGCGGGGTGGTGTTCGAGCAGGCGTCGCTGCGCGAACCGGAACTCCCCGTGCATCCCCACAGCCGGTCCACAGTGGACACAACGGCGGCCGGCGAGGCGATGGAGTTCTTGCGCCAGACCGAAAACATGCTTCGAGCCTGGTCGGAGACGCCACCGCCGGTGCTCAAGTCCGGCGGGCTCGGAGTCCGCGAGCTGAAGAAGCTCGCGAAGGATCTCGATGTCGACGAGGCGCGGGTGACGTTGCTCGCGGAGATCGCGGTCGGCGCCGGTCTGGTGGCCGACAGCGAAGCGACCACGCCGGAATGGGTGCCGACGACGCTCACGGATTCGTGGCTCGCCTCGCCGACCGCGCAGCGCTGGATGACGGTCGCGCAGGCCTGGCTCGAGCTGCCCCGGCTGCCCGGACTCGCCGGCGGACGGGACGCGAAGGACAAGCCGATCGCGCCGCTTTCGGAAGACCTGCGCCGTCCGCTGGCGCCCACTTCGCGGCGCCGGATCCTCCTCGCGCTGGCGGCGTTGCCCGAAGGCGCCGGAGTGAAGAGCACCGACGAACTGGTCGCCGCGCTCGCCTGGCGCGCGCCGCGGCGGGGCGGGCGGCTGCGGGACGAGACCGTGCGCTGGACGATGGCCGAAGGGGCCGCGCTCGGCCTGATCGGCCTCGGCGGGCTGACCACGGCGACCCGGGCGCTCCTGGCCGAGGACCGCCCCGGGGCGATCGAGGCGATGCTCGACGCGCTGCCGCGGCCGGTGGACCACGTCCTGGTGCAGGCCGACCTGACCGTGGTCGCGCCTGGGCCGCTGGAAGCCGAACTCGCCGCCGAGATGACCGCCGTCGCCGACATCGAATCGGCCGGGCACGCGACCGTGTACCGGATCACCGAGACGTCCGTGCGGCGCGCGCTCGACACCGGGCGGACCGCGGGCGAACTGCACCAGCTGTTCACGTCGAAGTCGGCGACGCCGGTGCCCCAATCGCTGAGCTACCTGATCGACGACGTCGCCCGGCGGCACGGACGGCTGCGCGGCGGGGCCGCCGAGTCGTTCTTGCGCTGCGACGACGCGTCTCTGCTCGCCGAGGTCATGGGCAGCCCCGTCGCGACGGAGTACGGCTTGCGCATGATCGCGCCGACAGTGCTCATCAGCGCGTACCCGCTCGCCGAAGTCCTCGACGCGCTCCGCGCCGCCGGGTTCGCTCCGGCCGCCGAAGGGCCCGACGGACGCGTCATGGACATCAGGCCGTCCGGACGTCGCCTGCCCGCGAAGGCGCGTGCCGCGCGTCGCGCGCCTGGAGAGCCCGCCGGGCTGACCGACGATCAGGTCGGCAAGATCGTCGCGCACGTCCGGGCGGGCGACGCCGCTTCGGCGCGCCGCCGGGGCGAGACCGTGCGGGCGCCGCAGGGAGGCGGCGCCGGAGACACGTCCGCGACGCTGGCGCTGCTGTCCCAGGCGACCATCGAACGTCGCGAGGTGTGGATCGGGTTCGTCGACTCACGCGGGACGGCGAGCCAGCGGGTCGTGCGGCCGCTGCGGGTCGGCGGCGGGGTCCTCGAAGGGACCGACAACGAGCGCTACCCGCTTCACCGGATCACGTCGGCCGCCCTGGTCGAGGACTGAGCACTCCGCATTTAGTCCTCTAAATGCGGCGTGGGGGCTACGCGAGCTGCTCGGTGCGGAGGTCCTTCAGCACCATCGACATGGCTTCGCCGTGCGTCGGCCAGTCCGGCGTCCCGATCCCGACCGAATGCAGAGCGGACCGGACGGCGGCATGGGCTTTCGCGATCGCATGGGAGAGGTCGTCGCCGGAGACGTCGGCCTCGATCTCCATCACCGCTCGTCCGCCGTCCGCGGAAACCGCACTGTCCACGAAACCGTCGAGACAACGTTCTTGTTCGAGCAGCGCGCGCATCACCTTGTCGCAGTAACCGAAGAGATCACCATCGCCATCGGCGATGAACACCCAATGCGCGTGAACCGTCACACCCATCAGTAACCCCCCTCGATCTGGTAGCAAGGTTGACGAAGCAGCCAGGACACCGCGTTCTTTCCGTAGTTGGCACCACTCGGCGTCAGATGGATCCAACGCTGGTGCTGCCCGAAAGGACATCGGACGGTGTAGTAGGTCGGCGGATCCGAGATCCTCCATCCTGCCTGATGGAAGTGCTCCAGAACAGCTTCCAGATCCTTCCTAGGATGCTTTCTCCAGTACCCCACCGGCTACTCCTCGACCAGGTTAACGCAGATCGAAAAGACCGGCGTCACGCTGAGATCCCCTTCACGGACGACCGTGGTTCTATCGGGAAGCGGCTCAGGTCGCTACCGACAGCACTGATATATCACCGCAAAGTAGTCAACTTGAGGGTGCCTTGCACTGGGGCACTAGATCTCGTGTGTTCCCGCCGCGCGTTTAGTCCTCTAAATGCGGCGTGGCGAGACGCATGCCCTGGACAGACGCGATGTCCTGAAGGCCACCCTTGAGACATCTAACGTCCTGAAGGTGGCCTTCAGGACACTCCGCCCGGCAAAAATAACCCCGCACGAGCGCATTTAGAGGACTAAATGCGGGAGGTGTCAGAGGGCGCGAAGGCCTTGAAGCACCCGTTCCATGAAGGCGCGCGAAGAGGAGTCGCCGAGGATCAGCTCCGTCTGGTGGATCAGCACGAGACCGGCGTCCGCCATGTCGCCCACGAGCACCTTCACCACGCCCAGCGGCAGCCGCAGATGCGCGGCGATCTCCGCGATCGAGCGGGTGTCCAGGCACAGGTCGCAGATCTGCCGGTGTTCGGGGGTCCGCACGCCGCGGTACCGGCGGCCGTCCTCGCTGGTCGACACCAGCGCCTCCAGCGCCAGGTCGTGCGCGGTGCGGGTGCGCCCGCCGGTGCGGGTGTAGGGCCGGACCCGGGAGCCCGAAGCCGGCGGCTGGTAGACCGAAGCGGGGGCGACGTCAGCGGGCCGCGGCGGCGACTGGCGGATCGGCGAAGGCATCGGCGGAGGAGGCTCGGGAGGCGGCGCGGGCGGGCGCCGCGGCATGACCGTGCTGATCGAGCTCAGCTCGAAGCGGCTCGGCGAATCGAAGGCCTCGCGTTCGCTGCCCTGGTAGAGGGAGTCCCAGCCGGAAGGGTCCGGTTCGGTGAATCCGCTGATCTTCATCGGTCACCCACGTACGCCGCCCTGCAGCTGCGCCCGCAGCTCAGGGGTGATCTGCTGGCCGACCCGCTCGACGAGCAGCGTCATCTCGTAGGCCACGGTGCCGATGTCGCAGGTCGGCGCGGCCAGCACGGCGAGTGACGAGCCGTCGGCGACCGACATGAGGAAGAGGTAGCCGCGTTCCATCTCGACGACGGTCTGGTTGACCCCGCCCGCGTCGAAGCAGCGGGCCGCGCCGGCGGTGAGGCTGATCAGGCCGGAGGCGACCGCGGAGAGCTGTTCGGCCCGTTCCTGCGGCAGCCCGTCCGACGGCGCGAGGAGAAGCCCGTCCGCGGAGACCAGCACGGCGTGCGCCGCACCGGGAACCCGGCGCGCGAAATCCGTGATGAGCCAGCCGAACGAGCTTTGCTGCCCGGATGCCGTCACAAGTCCCTCCTCGCTGCGTCAAGACCACCTGGGCGGCGTGGTCCGGGCGTCTGCCGCCGACCAGCACCGATCCCGGTACCGGCGAGCCGAAAGACGCCTCCACCCAGCGTATTCGTCCCGCCGATCGTGTCGAGCCCGCCACCCGGCCGACGTCGTTAACCGAACGTAAACGTCCAGCCGCTCACCGCGTCGACACATCGTGAACCACGCATTCGTGGGTCACCCTGTGGTGGCCGGGCGCGACCAGGTGTGAACCGGCGTCCACGCAGGTCACCGGCGGTGCGGCCACTCGATCGAGTGGCGACGGCGCCGGATCGCGGGAAAGGGTTCGCCTCGCGTTCGATCCGACCGGTGACGCCACTCCCCGAAGCGGGTGAAGCCTGCCGAGTTCACTCCAACGGCCGCATCCGCTCCGGGCTTTCGTCCCTTTAGCCCGCGCGCAACGCCGAATCGTGCGCGATGGCGTGCTGCACGACCGAGATCAACACCTGCTTGGCGGACTCACGTTCCCGGGCGTCACAGGCCATGATCGGCACGGACGGTGAGATCGTCAGCGCGTGCCGGACGTCCTCGATCTGGTGGTGCAGCAGCCGGTCGAAGCAGTTGATCGCCACGACGTACGGCAGCTTCCGGTTCTCGAAGAAGTCGATCGAGGGGAACGCGTCGGCGAGCCGCCGCGTGTCGACCAGCACGACGGCACCGATGGCGCCGACCGCGAGGTCGTCCCACATGAACCAGAACCGGTGCTGGCCCGGCGTACCGAACACGTACAGCACCAGGTCCGAGTCCAGCGAAATCCGGCCGAAGTCCATGGCCACGGTCGTCGTCGACTTGTTCGGGGTGGCCGAATTGTCGTCGACGCCGGTACTGGCCTCGGTCATCATGGCCTCGGTGGTCAGCGGATCGATCTCCGAAACCGCTCCGACCAGCGTGGTCTTCCCCGAGCCGAATCCGCCAGCGACCACGATCTTGGCCGACGAAGTCGGTCCGGTCACCTGCGGCGCATTCGCGTCGGAGTCAAATTCTCCGAAGCCCACTGAGCACCCTCTCCATGAACTCGATACTCGGCCGGTCACCGACGTTCTGGCTGGCGCTGTGCACCAGGACCAGACCGAGGCCGGCCACGTCTCCGATCAGCACCCGGACCACGCCGAGCGGCAGGCGCAGCAGCGCCGCGACTTCGGCGACGGACCGGGTGTCCAGGCAAAGGTCGCAGATCGACCGGTGTTCGGGGACGCGTACCCGGTCGAGCACGCGTCCCTGTTCGCTGGTCGAGATCAACGCCTCGATGGCAAGGTCGTACGTCGGCTTGGTCCGGCCCCGCGTGCGGAAGTACGGCCGGACCAGGCCGGAGGATTCGACGTCGGTGGTGTACTGCTCGTCGACGAACTCGTTCTGCGCCTGCTGCGGCAGGGCCGCGGCGAGCGGGTCGGCCGCGGCGGCCGCCGCCCGGCGCTCCTCCTCCTTGTCGAAGGAGAACTTGGCGAACTCGCCCGAGTCGTAGAGCGGACCGCTGCCACCACCGAACAGCTCCGCCCCCGGCCCGCCGAGCAGGCGTTCCCGGTAGTCCGAGACGCTGAAGTCGGCGGGTCCCTGACCCGCGTTCGAATCGGTCAGCCAGCGGGAGGCCTCGTCCGGGGACACGGGGTCGTTGTCCGACCCCTGTGCCCGCCGCGATCGCCATTCGCGGTCGACCCGGTCCCGGAAGGACGTCCAGTCCTCCCGGCCGTCGTCTCGTTCCGACCACCCGCCGGAGAAGTCGTCACCGAGCCGGCCATCGCCCCTCAAGCGCCCGTCGTCCACGGCATTCTCCTCGGTTCCCGGTCGCTCAGCGGCGGACCGACGCGCCCTGCAGCTGCGCGCGCATCTCCGGTGTCAGCTGTTGCCCCACCCGTTCCACCAGCAGGGTCATCTCGTAGACGACCAAGCCGATGTCGCTCTCCGGCGACCCGAGGACCGCCAAGCAGGAACCGTCGGACACCGACATCAGGAAGAGGAAGCCGTTGGCCATCTCGACCACCGTCTGCGCGACCGTGCCGCCCTCGAACACCTTCGCCGCACCGCGCGCGAGGCTCGTGAGCCCCGACGCGACCGCGGCCAGCTGATCGGCCCTGTCCTTGGGGAGTCCCTTCGAGGACGCCAGCAGCAAACCGTCCGCCGACACCACCACGGCATGCGCCGCGCCCGGGACCCGGTGCACGAAATCCGTGATCAGCCAGGCAAAGCTGCTCGTGTGTCCTTTACCCTGCGCCTGGCCGCCAGGCTGCGCCGGACCACCCGGCTGCATCGCACCCGCCCGTGTCACTGTCACTCCTTACTGCTGTCATCGGCAGGGGTATCCCTGCCGGTCACCGGAACGCCGTTGTCATCCAGCGCATCGAGCGGGCGTTCCTTCAACGCGTGCCGTCCCGACGTGTAGCCCTTCTGGAAGCTTGCCATCCGACTCCGCGCCGCCGTCGCCGAGCGGGCGATCGCGCCCGTACCCGGCATTCCGGAGGTCTTGTCGGCGAACGAGTCTTCCTTCTTCGGCTCGTTCCCGCCGATCGAGCCGGGGACGAGGTACTGGTTCGGCACCCGTTTGGGCAGGCCCGCCGGGGTGATCTCGTCGTTCCGGTCTTCGTACAGGACCTGCGCCGCCTGCCAGCCGTCGTCCGACGCGCTGCGCCAGCCATTGTCCTGGAGCACCGTCTCCGGCGGAACACTCCGCGGGGTCCGAGTGGGCAATCCCTCCCCGGCGGTGTCCTCGGCCTCGGATTCCGTCGCTTCGTCGCCACCGCTGGGGGTGCGCGCGGGCAGTTCGGACTCGACCGGCTCGGTGTAGGTGGTCGGGCTGTCGCCCCCGGTCTCGTCGCCTTCGCTGAACCAGCGCGAGAGCACCGACTGGTAGATCGGCAACCGCCGCGTGGGGACGTCGTCCTCGAGCGCCGACTTGCCGGTGTCCGAAGGTTCTTCGGGCCGGCTCGGCGGCTCGACCGGCGTGTACTTCGGCTCCCGTTTCGGCAGCACCAGCGACGCGAACTGGGTCTCGGTGCCGCTGGAGGCGCCGTCGCCGTTCGTGGGCGAGATGTCTTCGGCCGTCGGCCACGCCGGGGTCTCCTCGGCGGGGGACGCTGGGCTGAGGAACGGCCCGGCCGCGTTCTTGCCCGCGACCAGGTCGTCGAGGCTGATCGGCTGGTCGAGCGGGACGAGCCCGCCCTGCGACGCGACCGGTTGCGGTGCGGCCGGCGGCTTCGACGGTGGCGGCGGGGTCATCTCCAGGCCGCGGTCGGAAGCGGGGACGTTCGGCAGCGAGCTCGACATCTCGGACACCGACGGCATCGAAGGCATCGACGTCTCAGAGCGGTTCGCCGGCGGCGGGGTGTTGCGCGCGCCGGGCCGCATCTGCGTGAGCAGCTCGGCGGGCACGACGACCCGCGCGATCACACCACCCTCGATGTCCTCGTTCTCCCGGAGCCGGACCTCGATGCCGTGGCGGCGCGCCAGGCGCGCGACCACGTACAGGCCCATCCGCCGGGTCACCGAGACGTCCAGGTCCGGCGGGTCGGCCAGCCGCTGGTTGACCTCGGCGAGCCGCTCCTCGGTCATACCGACACCGTGGTCGGTGACCTGGATGGCGAGCGCCTTCTTGCGGGTGATCACCGCGCGGACGGTCACCTTCGTCTCCGGCTCGGAGAAGTAGGTGGCGTTGTCCAGCAGTTCCGCGAGCACGTGCACGAGGTCGTGGATCGTCAGGCCCTGGACGGCGACCTCGGGGACGATCCCGATCTCGATCCGGGCGTACTGCTCGATCTCCGAGACCGCGGCGCCGATGACGTCGGCGGCGGGCACCGGCTTGGGCACCGACTTCGCGAGACCGGCGCCCGACAGCACCAGGAGGCTTTCACCGTTGCGGCGCAGCCGCGTGGCGAGGTGGTCGAGCTCGAACAGGCTGGCCAAGTGGTCCGGGTCCTGCTCGTCGGCCTCGAGCCGGTCGATGACGCCGAGCTGGCGTTCCACCAGCCGCTGCGACCGGCGGGACAGGTTCACGAAGATGCCGTTGACGTTCTCGCGCAGGAGGGCCTGTTCGGCCGCCATCTTGACGGCCTGTTCGTGGACGACGTCGAACGAACGCGCCACTTCACCGATCTCGTCACGCGAAGTGACGGGCACCGGCTCGACCGACCGCTTCGAGGCGTTGACCGGGTCCGGGTCGTCCAGGATCGCTTGCACGGTTTCCGGCAGTCGTGTGTAGGCCACGTCGAGCGCCGTCTTCCGCAGCACCCGCAGCGGGCGCAGCATCAGGCGGGCGATGACGAGCATCAGGAACAGCGCCGCGAGCAGGGCCAGCAGCACGACCGCGCCGCCGATCCACGCCGAGTTGATCGCGTCGGTGGCCAGGCCGTCGGCCTGTGCCCGCAGCTGGCCGAGCAGGTTGGTCTCGACCGCGCGCAGCTTGTCGAGCGCGACCCTGCTGTCGTTGCCGAGTGCGACGTTGTCGATCGCCGGGGGCTCGTTCTGCTGGTGCAGCGAGAACGCCATCGTGGTGATCCGGCGGCGGTCGTCGACCTCGGGACCGGAGAAGGTGTCCGAGTAGAGCTGCCGCTGTTCGGGGCTGGCGTTGTTGATGAAGGCCGCCGTCGAGGCGTCACCGCTCGCGACCGCCGAGCGGGCCTGGTCGAACAGGTCGCCGGGGAACCCGGAGCGGAAGGAGGCGATCAGCAGCGCCGCGTCACCGCGGGCGATGAACTCCTTGCTCTCACTGATGGCCTGCACGGTGACGCCGAGCCGGAGCACGTCGCGGTTCGCCACCGCGGTGGTCACCTCGCGGCCGAGCTGGACCAGCGAGTCGAGGATGCCGGAGTAGGCGATGAGGACCGGGGTGTCGCCCAGCAGCGAGGTGTTCATCGCGCCGCGCAGCGGGCGCAGGGCGTCGAGCCGCTGCAGACCACGCGAGTAGCGGTCCCTGGTGTCCTGATCGTCCGGGTTGATCTGGTTCGCCGAGGCGCGCAGGTCGTCGACGGCGCGGTCGACCTTGGCGATCTGCGCGTCGAGACCGTTCTGGCGCGACGCGTCCTGCGAGGCGATCCGGGCGACGGCGAGCGCGCGTTCGCTCTGCAGCTCGTGCACCACGAGGGTGATCTTGTCGGCGAACGCGACCTGGTCGGCGGTGTCCTGGAACCGCGCCGCCTCGCTGCTGTCGTCGATCACGCGCAGGGTGCCGAGCGCGAGCGCGGTCAGCGTCGGGATGATCAGGACGGCCGCGAGCTTCGATCGCAGACGCCAGTTACGCAGGCCCAGGAACGACCCGGCCTTCCCACCAGGACCGTCTCCGGTTTCCCGCGCAGGGGTCCCTCCCACCCCCGCGGTGTCTTCGTTCGGCACCGCCGCACCACCATCATCTTCATTCGGGCCGGGAAAGCCCATTTTGGACATGCCGTTCTGCTGCTGCCTGGGTCGGTTGTCGGAGACCACTACCCGCACGCTCCCGCCACCGGGCAGGGACGCGAGTGCTCACTCTGACGAATGAGGAAGTCGTCTTTGACGCAGTCTCTCAAGTGCACTTGGCCGAAATCCCGCCTGACGTCATTGGTCTATTCGGCCTAACCCGCCAGTGCGCGAGCGCGCACCAGTGAAGCACGGTCGTGTCCGACATCAGGTTCCGGTTCGACACAGAGTGCCTTGCACCTCGGGAAAGGTCCAGAGCGTTCGGCCATCCAAGGCACTCTCTTTCACTACATCAGTGGTCCACACCTCACTACCGGTGCATGAGGGTAGCGAACGGGAGGCCCAGATGTAACCCTTCGGTCAAGACCTGCAAGTAGGCCCCGGACGGGTCTTGACCCGTTGACGCTCAATCGTCAACAAGTCCCCGGCGCGAACACGCCCAGTTGTGTTCACTTCTGACAAACAACCTGTTCGGGTGATCGTTACCACTTGGGATCATGGGATGACCACCCATTGTGAGCACAGTGTGTGTTCTCTACAGTGGGCCCGTGACTCGACAAAGAGTCACTTCCGAATTCCACATCAGGCCACGTCATCACGTGTCCCTCCCCCTGATCAGGAGCACCACTTGCTTTCGAAGAAGGCCTTGAGCGCCCGCCTGGGGCGGCCGTCTCGTGGAATGGCGAGGGCGATCGCATTCGCGATGGCGGCCGTCGTCACGACGTCGGTCGGTGGCTGCGGCCTGCTCGGCGGTGACGATTCGTCCTCTTCCGGCGGCTCGGGGAACCTCGAGAAGTCGAAGATCAAGGTCGCCGTCATGTCGACCATCGACCTGGCCCCGCTGCGGCTCGCCCAGGACGGCGGCTACTTCAAGAACGAGGGCCTCGAAGTCGAGGCCATCGAGGCAGGCACCGGGCAGATCTCGCTGACCAAGCTGATCGGCGGCGAGGTCGACATCGCGTACGCGAGCTACACGCCGTTCTTCATCGCGATGAGCAAGAACACCGCGGACATCAAGCTGGTCGCGGACGCCTCCTCCGCCGGCCCGAAGAGCACGATGCTGGTCACGCTGCCGACGTCCACGGTGAAGAGCGTCAGCGACCTGGCAGGCAAGAAGATCGGCATCACCGCGCCGAACACCGTGTCCGACACGCTGTCCAAATCGGTCATGAAGGACCACGGCGTCGACGCCAGCAAGGTCCAGTGGGTGCCGATCCAGCTGCCGAACGTCGGCGCCGCGCTCAAGAACGGTGACATCGACGCCGGCTTCCTGACCGAGCCGTTCATCACCCAGACCGCCAAGCAGGCGGGCACCGTCCCGGTCGTGGACACCGCCACCGGCGCCACCCAGGACTTCCCCACCGCGGGCTACGGCTCGCTCGGCAAGTTCGTCTCGGAGAACCCGAAGACCGTGGCCGCCTTCCAGCGCGCCATGCAGAAGGCCACCCGTGACGCGGCGGACCGCTCCAAGATCGAGCCGCTGCTGGTCAAGTACGCCAAGATCGACCAGGACACCGCCGCGCTGACCACGCTGCTGACGTTCCAGTCCACCCTGGACCCCCGCCGCATCCAGCGGGTCCCGGACCTGCTGCTGCAGATGGGCGCGATCCAGACCAAGATCGACGTCGGCCCGATGATCGCGGCGCAAGCCACCAGCTGACGACGGGCCGTTACTTCTAATAGTCACATTTCTCGGAAATCGATCACTGAAAGTAATGATGTCCAAGCGGGTGATCAGGTGATCGGGCGAATGGCCTAAAATGATCACCCGCTCACGACACCCATTGTGAGCAGGTGGGCAAATCTCTAAGGTGACCGCGTGCCTGGCGAAATGAAGCCACGACACGGATGAAAAAACCCAACGGTGATTCATTGTTTCCGAGGAGCTGGCTTTGTTTCGAAACGCCATGAGCAGGAGCGGTGCACGTAGAGGACGGGGTGCCGTCGGCGTCGCCCTGAGCGCGCTCATGCTGGCCACGTTGGGCGCCTGCGGCGCACTCGGCGGCGAGGACACGTCCAAGGCGTCGGGTGGCGAAGGCGGCCTGGAGAAGGCGAAGATCAAGGTCGCCCTGCTGCCCGTCGTCGACCTCGCGCCGCTGCGGCTGGCGCAGGAGGGCGGCTACTTCAAGGCCGAAGGTCTCGAGGTCGAAGCGGTCGACGCGCCCAGCGGCCAGCAGGCGATGACCAAGATGATCGGTGGCGAGGTCGACATCGCCTTCTCCACCTACATGCCGTTCTTCGTCGCGAAGAGCAAGGGCGCGGCCGACATCCGGCTCGTCGCCGACTCCGTGTCGGCCAGCCCCAAGAGCAACGCGGTCGTCACCGTGCCGACCTCGCCGGTCAAGACGATCAACGACCTCGCGGGCAAGAAGATCGCGATCACCGACAAGAACACCGCCTCCCACCTGCTCACCGTCTCGGTGATGAAGGACCACGGCGTCGACACCAGCAAGGTCCAGTGGGTGCCGATGGCGCTGCCGAACATCGCCGCGGCGCTCTCGTCCGGCCAGGTCGACGCGGGCTACCTGCCCGAGCCGTTCCTGACCCAGGCCTCGAAGGTCGTCGGCGCGACCCCGGTCGTCGACATCTCGACCGGCGCCACGCAGGACTTCCCCCTGGCGGGCTTCGGCGCGCTCGGCTCCTTCGTGGACAAGAACCCCAAGACGCTGGCCGCGTTCCAGCGCGCGCTGGGCAAGGCCGTGCGTGACTCGGCCGACCGCTCCAAGATCGAACCCCTCATCGTCAAGTACGCCAAGGTCGACGCGGAAACCGCCTCACTGCTCACGCTGCCGACGTTCGGGTCCACTCTGGACGCCCGTCGCCTGCAGCGGGTGCCGGACCTGCTGCTGCAGACCGGAGTGATCACGGCCAAGCTCGACGCCGCTCCGATGCTCGCCCCTCAAGCTGGATAAAGGTAAAGGTGCCACGACTTCTCCGTGCCCTTGCCGGTCTGGCCGGTTTCTTCCTCGTCTGGGAAGTGATCGTCCAGGCCGGCCTGGTCCGTAAAGAGTTCCTCCCCCCGCCGTCCGTCGTCCTCGTGACGATCTTCGAACAGTTCGGCGAGACCCAGTTCGTCCGGGACCTGATCGCCACGTTCCTCGCGTGGGCGATCGCCCTGCTGATCGCGGTCGCCATCGCCGTGCCCGCCGGCCTGCTGCTGGGCAGCATCCCCGGCCTGCGCACCGCGACCGCGGTGGTCATCGAGTTCCTGCGGCCGATCCCCGCCGTCGCGCTGATCCCGCTGGTGCTCCTGCTGATCGGCGGCGGGCCCGAAGCGAAGATCACGCTGGCCGTGTACGCGTCGTTGTGGCCCATCATGTTCAACACGATCTACGCGCTCGGCGAGATCGACCCCGTCCTGCTGGAGACCGCGAAGGCCTGCGGCACCAGTAAGTTCCGGACGCTGACGTCGGTGGCGCTGCCGCATACCGCGCCGTTCGTGTTCACCGGGGTGCGGCTGTCCGCCAACATCGCGCTGATCGCGGTGGTCAGTACCGAGTTCCTCGCCGGCGCCAAACTCGGCATCGGCAACTTCATCATGCAGGCCAGCACCGGTTCGACCAGGTTCGACCTCGTGCTCGCCGGCACCGTGGTGGTCGGCGCGCTCGGCTTCCTCATCAACGGCGGGCTCGAGATGATCGGCAGGCGGGCGTTCCGCTGGAGCACGGTCGACCGGGAGGCGGTCTCGTGACGACCCTCACGCTGACCAGCCGCGTCGGCAGGCGCGTGGGCCGGGGTATCGGCATCCTCGTCCGCAACTGGCTGCTCTTCTTCGCCCTGCTCGGGATCTGGGAGCTCGCGACCCGGCTCGCGGAAAGCCCGTTCTTCCCGCCGCCGACCGAGATCCTGTCCGCCTCGGTGAAACTGTGGTTCACCGGCCCGGCGTCGCAGCTGTTCCTGACCGACACGGTGTTCGACAACGTCCTCCCGAGCCTCGGCCGGACGCTCGGCGGCTGGCTGCTCGCCGGCGCGTTCGGTGTCGCACTGGGTGTCCTCTTGGGACGGTCCAAGCACGGGATGGACTACGTCGGACCGCTGTTCGCGTTCTTCCGCTCGGTGCCGCCGCCCGCGCTGATCCCGGTGTTCATCGTCCTTTTCGGACTCGGGCCGGGGATGCAGACCGGGTCGATCATCTTCGGCGCGATCTGGCCGGTGCTGCTCAACACCGTGGACGGCGTCCGGTCGGTGGACCAGGTGAAGATCGACACCGCGAAATCGTTCCGGACGCCGCGGTCGTACTGGGTGCGCTCGATCGTGCTGCCCGCCGCCGGGCCGAAGATCTTCGCGGGCCTCCGGCTGAGCCTGTCCATTTCCTTGCTGCTGATGGTGATCTCGGAACTGGTCGGCTCTTACAACGGCATCGGCCGGTCCCTGATGGACGCCCAGCAGGCGTTCGACTTCCCGCTCATGTGGTCGTGGCTGGTCCTGCTCGGGCTCCTCGGCTTCGGGTTCAACGCGGCCTTCCTCGCGGTGGAGCAGAGAGTGCTTCGCTGGCAGCCCACCCGCAACGGCCGTCTCTAGTTTTCGAAGGGTCAGCAAGATGTCAACCATGCTCGAAGTCTCCGGGCTGAACCACCGGTACGGCGCGGGAGAAAAGGCGCACGTCGCGGTCGACGACCTGTCGTTCACCGTGGAAGCGGGGCAGCTCGCGAGCATCGTGGGCCCGTCGGGCTGCGGCAAGTCCACGCTCCTGCGCTGTATCGCCGGACTGATCAAGCCGACGTCCGGCCGCGTCAGCCTGCACGGCGACGACGTCTCCGGCGTGCCGGAGGATCTGGCCGTCGTGTTCCAGGACTACAGCCGCTCGCTGTTCCCGTGGCTCTCGGTCGCGAAGAACGTCGAGTTCCCCTTGCGGTGGCGCAATTTGAGCCGCACGGAGCGCCGCACGCGGGCGCAGGAGGCGTTGGAGTCGGTCGGCCTGTCCGGGGTCGGTTCGAAGTTCCCGTGGCAGCTCTCGGGCGGTATGCAGCAGCGGGTGTCGATCGCGCGGGCGCTGGCCAGCCGTCCGGCGCTGCTGCTGATGGACGAGCCGTTCGCGTCGGTCGACGCGCAGACGCGGTTCGAGCTCGAAGACCTGACGCGGCGCGTGCAGCGCGAGAACGGGAGCACGGTCCTCGTCGTCACGCACGACATCGACGAGAGCGTCTACCTGTCGGACCGGGTGCTGGTGCTGTCGAAGTCGCCCGCGAAGATCGTCGCGGACCTGCCGGTCGGGCTGCCCGCGGAGCGGGACCAGATCACCACGCGCGAGTCCGCGGAGTTCGTGACACTGCGCGGTGAGGTGGCGCGGCTGCTGCACGGTGGCGCTCCCGAAGCCGTCACCGCGGCTTCCGACGCGGCTGAGTACGAGCTGGCGCAGCAGGAGGCGGCCGCCGACGCCTCCGAGGCCGAGGTGCGCACCAAGAGCTGAAGCTCAAGTAAGGGCCGAGCAGGTGTTGCGAAAGCCACTTTCGCAACCTTCAACCATGGGGAAATTGCTTTAGCAACCCTCCACAAGGGGCACAAGACCACCCCACCTACATAATGGGGGGGTAACCCCCAACCAGGA
>NZ_JBHXIB010000039.1:0-6784 GCF_042723975.1 Amycolatopsis sp. NPDC058340
CTTGCGGTATGCGAGGCAGTTGAAGGTTGCGAAAGCCACATTCGCAACCTTCAACGTTGCGAAAGTGGCTTTCGCAACGTCGGCGGGGTCAGCGCTTGCGGTACGCCATGCCCGCCGCGACGGCACCGGCCACGGCACCGACGCCGAGCACCGAAGGCACGCCGATCTTCGCGGCCTTGCGTCCGGTCCGGAAGTCACGGATCTCCCAGCCGCGCGCCCGTGCGACGTCACGAAGACCGCCGTCCGGGTTCACCGCGACCGCGGTCCCGACGACCGACAGCATCGGGACGTCGTTCTGCGAGTCCGAATACGCCGTGCAGCGCTTGAGGTTCAGCCCTTCGCGTGACGCCAGCGCCCGCACGGCGTGGGCTTTCGCGCGGCCGTGCAGCAGGTCGCCGACGAGGCGGCCGGTGTAGACGCCGTCCTTGGTCTCCGCGACGGTGCCCAGCGCGCCGGTCAGGCCGAGGCGCCGCGAGATGATGGCCGCGAGTTCGATCGGGGTCGCGGTGACCAGCCAGACGCGCTGTCCGGCGTCGAGGTGCATCTGCGCGAGCGCCCTGGTGCCCGACCAGATCTTGTCCGCCATCAGCTCGTCGTAGATCTCTTCGCTGATGTCGGTCAGTTCCTGCACCGTGCGACCGGCCACAAAGGACAGTGCGCGCTCGCGGTGGGTTTTGATGTCCTCCTTGTTCTCCCGGCCGCCGAGCCGGAATTTCACCTGCTGCCAGACGAATCCGGCCAGATCGGCGGACGTGAAGAACTTGCGCGCGGCGAGCCCGCGGGCGAAGTAGAAGATCGACGCGCCCATCATCATGGTGTTGTCGACGTCGAAGAACGCGGCCGCCGTCAGGTCCGGCGGCGCGGGCGGCGCGGGCGGTTCGAGGGCTTCGGCGGACGCGGTCGCCATGGCGGCCTCGGCCGACGCCTCGCCCGCGAGCTCGGCCAGCCGTTCGAGCTCTTGACTCTTATCCCTGCCCCGCCACACTGACACGCACACCGCCTCCGGAATCCCAGGTGCCTGTGCACAGCGTAGCGAGCGGCCGACCAGGCTGTCCCGGGTGTGGCGCCTGCCTCACGTGACACCGAGTCAGCCGATGACTATCGGCGGTAATCCCGGGATGAGCGGCGGAATCGAAACCAGCGGCGGCGGCCGCGTGGTGGTCGTCGGCGGAACCGTCCTCGTGGTCGGCGGCGGCGTGGCCACCACGGGCGGCGGTGTGCCTCCGGTCGGCGGGGCGAGCGGTCCGGTCGGGGCCGAGGTGTCCACACCGGGCGACGGCGGCACCGATAACGGCACCGACGGCGTCGCCGCCGGAGCCGACGACGGCGGGGAAGACGTCACCGGCGGCAGGACGGCGTCGGGGGAGTCGGGGTTGCGGACGCAGTCGCCGGCGGCCGGGACCGCGCCCAGTTCGTCGGAAGCGCCCGTGGTGATCGTGTAGCAGACCAGACGCGAGCCGAGATCCGTCGTACGCTCCTGGACCTTGTCGAGCAGGGCACGGGCCGCGGAGAACTTGTCGCGCGCCTCGGCGGGCGCTTGCTCGACCTGGAGGCCGAGCCGGTCGGACTGGTTCCGCGCCCACGTGCGGAGTTCGGCCAGCCGGGCCTGGCCACCTTGATCGGTGACGAGCGCCGTCAGCTGCGAGACGCCGGCGCGGAGATCGGTCTCGAAATCGGCGAGCCCGGTGAAATACGCGGCGGTGGGCGCGCCCTGCCTGGTCAGCTCGTCCAGTTCGCCGACGCGGTTCGCGGCGAACTCCAGATGCTTCTTCGCCTTGTCGTGCTCGTCGAAGGTGAGGCCGAGCGAAGCCGATTCACCCGCTCGTTTGATGCCGTAGAGCGGATCGCCCGGCAACGCGTCCTTGGACAGCAGCAGCGTGATCCCGCCGAGCGCCAGCACCAGCGCGACGGCGGCCGCGGCGAGATTGGCGACGGCGTGACCACGTCGCTTCGGCGCGGCTTCGGCTTCGGCGAGGCGCCCGGCGATCTCGTCGCGGATCCGCTGCCGGGTCTCCGCGTCGGGGGCGCCGCCGGCGCCGAGTTCGCGCAGTCCGCCGACGAGCGCGAGTTCGTGCGCGAACTCGTCGCCGTCCGGGGATTCGGTGCCGTCGACAAGGTCGGCGAAGCGGTCACCGTCCGCCCGCTCCCGCGCGAACCATCCCGGCACGCCCACGGCGAAGTCTCCATCTGATCAGCCCGGTCCTGACCACCGGTCTGGCAGTGAAAACGAGCGGGGACGCCCAAGGGTTACGGCAAGGCCCGGTGAGGGATAAATATTAGAACGATGCCGCAACGCGAAGCGTTTCCGTTGAGGGTGGTGGTGGGTATATCGGCGGGTTTAACGCAATCCTGTGGGCAGAAGTTGTGCCAAACGGCGTACCGCGCGGTGCTGAAGGGCCTTGATGGCGCCCTCGTTGCGCTTCATGATCGCGGCGGTCTCGGCGACCGAAAGCCCCTGCATGAACCGCAGCACGATGCACTCGCGCTGGTCCTCGCCGAGTTCGGCGACGCAACGCAGCAGTTCGGCGCGGGTGGCGCGGCTGATGGCCTGCTGTTCCGGGCCCGCCACGGCCTGCACGCCGACGTTCCCGATCGGCGCCCCGTTGGGTTCGGCGACCTCGTCGGTGACGACTTCGAGGCGGAACCGGCTCGATTTCACGTGGTCGAGGATGATGTTGCGCGCGATGGTGACGAACCAGGCGCCGACGTCACGTCCCTGGTAGCTCACCGATGTGATGCGGCGAAGCGCGCGGAGGAACGTCTCGCTGGTGACGTCCTCGGCGAGGTCCCGGTCGCCGAGGCGGAACAGGACGTAGCGGTAGACGACGTCCACATAGCGGTCGTAGAGCCGTCCGAAGGCGGAGGTGTCGCCGTCCTGTGCGGCGCTGACCAGGTCCCAGGCTTCGGCCTTCGCGGCTTCGGCGGCGTCCGTGCCTTCTTCGACCTTCGGCCGGGCCGGAGGCGCCGCGGGGAAACCGCTCCGGCGGAGGATGTGGCCCGCCAGCATCGAGACGGGGTTCGGCGCGGGGAGAGTCACGGTCCACCTCCCGTTCCGGACAGGGAGGACCGGCCCGCATGTCCCACCGCCGCGTGGGCCTGCAAGATCTGCACGTCCGGACTCCCTTTCTCACCATCGAGTGATCAACACCACTCGACGACGCACAGCAGCATACGTGTAGTTACCGCGAAGTAGGTAGCGGTGCCGGGGTTACGGAACTGCGACGAAAGCGAGTGACCCCCATGACGGTGGCCGGGATGACAAACTGGCAACGCCGTTCACCGAGGGAAGAGGTTCGCAGTTGAGCGCGGAGCAGGTTGCCGATCCAAGTGTGCCCACTTTGCTCGCCGAGGCCGCCCGGCGGTGGCCCGGCAAGGTGGCCGTCCAGGAGACCGGCCGAGGGGTCGCGCTGACCTGGGCCGAACTCGACAACGCCGCCCACAAGCTGGCCCGTGCCCTGCTCGACGCCGGAATCGAGCGCGGCGACCGGGTGGCGTTGCGGCTGCCGACGTCGGCAGCGTTCGCCGTCTCGCTCTTCGGGGCGCTCCGGGCGGGCGCGGTGGTCGTCCCGGTCTCGCCGCAGGGGCCGTCGGCCGAGCTGAACGGGCTGTTGGAGCACAGCGGCGCGCGGCTCGTCCTCGAACGCGAACCCACCGAGGAACTCCCCGACGGGGTGACAAGCCTCTCACCGCCTGTTACTTCGGATGGAGCAGCCGAAGCGGTCGACGCGTCCGGCGCCGGTGAGGACATAGCGGTCATCTCGTACACCTCCGGCACGACCGGTCCGCCGCGCGGCGTGATGCTGTCGCACCGGGCGCTGCTGGCGAACCTCGACCAGCTGAGCCGGATCGTCCCGACGCCGCTCGTGCACGGCGACCGCGTGCTCATCACCATCCCGTTGTTCCACGTCTACGGCCTCGGCCCCGGCCTGCTGCAGACCACGGCGGTCGGCGCGACGGCGATCCTGTCCGAGCGTTTCCTCGCCGAGCGCACCCTGGCCGACTGCGCCGAGTACCGGGTGACGTCGATCGCCGGTGTGCCCGCGATGTACGCCGAATTCGCCGCGATGGACCCCGAGGAGCTCGGGCAGGGCCTGTCGACCGTCCGGCGGATGACCTCGGGCGCGGCACCGCTGCACCCAAAGATCCTCACCGCGCTCCGCGGCGCCACCGGCCTCGACGTCTACGAGGGCTACGGCCTCACCGAATGCGCGCCCGTGGTCACCACGACCCTGGTCACCGGCTACCCGAAGCCGGGTTCGGTCGGGCGGCCGCTGCCCGGTGTCGAGCTCCGGCTGGTCGACAGCGACGGTGACGCGGAGCCGGTCCCGCTGGATCCGGACGACCTCGGCGACGCCTTCGACGAGGACGGCGGCACCGGCCTGGTGTCGATCCGCGGCGCGAACCTGTTCTCCGGCTACTGGCCCGACGGCTCGCACGGCCCCGACGAAGAAGGCTGGTTCCGCACCGGCGACGTCGGTTACCTCGACACCGACGGCGACCTCCACCTGGTGGATCGGGCCAACGACCTGATCATCGTCAACGGCTTCAACGTCTTCCCGCACGAGGTCGAGAACGTGATCTCGATGCTGGACGAGGTCGTCGAGGCAGGCGTCGTCGGCGTGGTCGACGAGCGGACCGGTGAGGCGGTGAAGGCCGTGGTGGTCCCCGCTCCCGGGGCTTCGCTGTCGGAACAGCAGGTCGTCGAGCACTGCGCCGAGCATCTGGCCGGGTACAAGGTGCCGCACACCGTCGAGTTCGCGGAGTCGCTGCCGCATTCGGCCACCGGGAAGCTGCGCAGGCTGCGCCTCAGGTAAGGATGGGGCCATGGCGCACCACGTGACCGTCATGACCCGCACGGGCTGCCACCTGTGCGAGGTCGCGGAACAGGACATCGAGCGGATCTGCGGAGAACTGGGCGTCGCCTGGTCGGCCCAGGACGTCGACAGCGATCCCGAATGGCGGGCCGAATACGGCGACCGCGTGCCGGTGATCCTCGTCGACGACGCCGAGCACGGCTATTGGCGTGTCGAAGAGGACAGGCTCCGGAAGGCACTGGCGTAACAGTCTCGTAAGGGGCGATCGGCCGACCTTCGGGCATATCCCCGGCGAAGATGGAGTCGTGGACGACGAACGCAGGCTCACCTTCCCGCAAGCCGCGCTGACCGGGCTCCTGTCATTGGCGGCCGCCCTCGGCGTGGGGCACCTCGTCGCGGGCTTCGTCGGGTACACGGCCTCGCCGTTCGTCGCCGTGGCGAACTTCGTCATCGACCACAGCCCGCACGCGGTCGTCGCCTGGGCCGAGCAGACGCTGGAGACCTGGGACAAGTTCGTCCTCAAGATCGGTCTCGCCGTCGTACTGGTGCTGTTCGCGCTGCTCGCCGGGCAGCTTTCGCGCCGTACTCCGCTGCCGGGTCAGGTGATCGTCGGAGTGCTCGGCGCGGCCGGCGTCGCCGCGGTCTTCGTCCGCACCGACCTCGGGCAGATCGCGCTGCTGGCGCCGGTGATCGCCACCGTCGTCGCGCTCGTCGTGTTCACCCGGCTGCATTCGTTCTTTCGCCCGAAGGTGTTCTTCGACGAGCGTGAAGGCGAAGGCCCGGACCGGCGGAAGGTGCTGATCACCGGCGTGTCCGTGGCGGCGGGGGCCGGCGTCGCCGCGCTGACCGGCCAGGTCGTCGGGACCAGGAAGAACGCCGAAGAGTCGCGTGCCGCCGTCGGCAGGCTCGTCGCGGCGAGGACCGCGCCGCCGATCCCGCCCGACGCGGATTTCGCGAAGCTCGGCACCCCGCCGTACCTCACTCCTTCGAAGGATTTCTATCGGATCGACACGGCACTGGTGGTCCCGCAGGTCCGCACCGAGGACTGGAGCCTGCAGATCCGTGGGATGGTCGACCGCGAAGTCACCTATCGGTATGAAGATCTGCGCTCGCGGCCGCTGATCGAACGCGACGTCACCCTGTGCTGTGTCTCCAACGAGGTCGGTGGCCCGTACATCTCCAACGCGCGCTGGATCGGCATCGACCTGCGGGACCTGCTGAACGAGGCGGGTGTGAAACCCGGCGCCGAGCAGATGTTCGCGACCAGTGTCGACGGCTGGACCTGCGGAACCCCGGTCGAAGCCGCCCTGGACCCGCGACGCGGCGCGATGCTCGCTCTCGGCATGGACGGCGAACCGCTCCCGATCGAGCACGGTTTCCCCGCGCGGATCGTGATCCCCGGGCTCTACGGCTACGTGTCCGCCACGAAATGGGTGACCGAGCTGGAGATCACCACCTGGGCGGAGCGCCAGGCGTACTGGCTCGGCCGCGGCTGGGCCAGGGAAGCGCCGGTGAAGACGCAGTCGCGGATCGACGCGCCGGGCTCGGCGGTGAACGCGGGCAAGGTCGTGGTGTCGGGGACCGCGTGGGCACAGCACACCGGCGTCGCGAAGGTCGAGGTCCGGGTCGATCAGGGGCCGTGGAAGGAGGCCGTCCTGTCGGCGGAGACGTCGAAGGACACCTGGCGGATGTGGTGGACCGAGGTCGATGTCGCCGCCGGTCAGCACGAGATCGCCGTCCGGGCGACGGACCAATCCGGCTACACGCAGACGCAGGAACGCGCCGGAACCGTGCCGGACGGCGCCACCGGCTGGCACACGGTGTCGGTCAACGCGCGCTGACGCCTCGGTCACCGTGGTCGTGAGTGGTAAGTGTCGTTCTAACGACACTTACCACACAACGCCCACCCCCCCCCGCCCCGGGGGGGGGGGGAGAGCCACAAACACTGGAAATTTTGGAGGGGTGAAAAA
>NZ_JBHXIB010000039.1:6793-26857 GCF_042723975.1 Amycolatopsis sp. NPDC058340
AGTGGTAAGTGTCGTTCTAACGACACTTACCACTCACGACCCACGCGCCCGGGCACTGTGGGGTGCGTCATCCCCTCTACCTGTGACTTTGTGCCTGCGTTCACAAGTGGCTACCGTAGATACGTCGCCTCCGAAAGCGCCCGGCATCGAACCGGACTCAGCGCCCCGGGTCAAGAGCCGATTTCCAGGTTCGGGCGATCATGTCGTCAGCAGGGACCAGAGGGAGCGGACAAGCGTGGTGTCGCAACGAGGCCGGCGCACCCGGGTGACACCGGACGCCGACAACGCGCCCACCGCGGAGATGCCCGCCGTCGAGAGCACCGCCGAACCGGAAGCGGTCCGCGCGAAGTCCATCCCCGAAGCCGCCGTCGCCCGCCTCGCCGTGTACCTCCGTGTCCTCTCCGGGCTGGCCGAGCAGGGCGCGACGACGATCTCCAGCGAGGAGCTCTCGCAGGCCGCGGGCGTCAACTCCGCGAAACTGCGCAAGGACCTGTCCTACCTCGGCTCGTACGGCACCCGCGGCGTCGGCTACGACGTCCAGGTGCTGGTCAGCCAGATCGAGCGCATCCTCGGCCTGACCCGCAAGCACAAGGTCGCCGTGGTCGGCATCGGTAACCTCGGGCACGCGCTGGCCAACTACGGCGGGTTCCCGGGCCGCGGATTCCCGGTCGAGGCGCTGTTCGACCTCGACCCGGATCTGGTCGGCGTCCCGGTCGGCGGCCTCCCGGTCTCGCATCTCGACGAGATCCCCAAAGTCTGCGCCGAACGGCAGATCTCGATCGGCGTCATCGCCACCCCGCCCACCGCCGCGCAGTCGGTCTGCGACCGGCTCGTCGCAGGTGGCGTGCAGTGCATCCTGAATTTCGCCCCGGTGGTGCTGCAGGTTCCGGCACATATCGAGGTTCGCAAGGTCGATCTCGCGGTCGAGCTGCAGATCCTGTCGTTCCACGTCGCTCGCCGCGCCGATCTGGCCGCTAACGGCAACGGCGGAGCAGACGGTGGCCCCGGGGGCGCCGACAATGGCAGCGTGAACGGCCACGGCAACGGAATGGTGGTGCGCTGAAATGAGCGTGTTGGCGGTCGGGCTCTCGCACCGCAGTGCCGAGCTGAGCACCCTGGAACGCGTCGCGGTCCCCGCGACCGACGTGACCAAGGTGCTCCACGAGCTGCAGCAGGCCGAGCACGTCAGTGAGGCGATCCTCGTCTCGACCTGCAACCGCATCGAGGTCTACGCCGTCGTCGAGACCTTCCACGGCGGCCTGAACGACGTCTCCGACGTGCTCGCCCGCCAGGCCGGGATGGAGCCCGCGGACCTCTACGACTCGCTGTACGTGCACTACGCGGGCGCCGCGATCGAGCACCTGTTCTCGGTCACCTCGGGCCTGGACTCGATGGTCGTCGGCGAGACGCAGATCCTCGGCCAGATCCGGTCCTCGTACGCCACCGCGCGGGAGGCCGGCACCGTCGGCCGCACGCTGCACGAGCTGATCCAGACCACGCTGCGCGTCGGCAAACGCGTCCACACCGAGACCGGGCTGGACCAGCTGGGCGCGTCGGTGGTCTCCGAGGCGTTGGCCGCCGCGGGCGACATCGCCGGCAAGCACGCGCTGATCGTCGGCGCCGGTTCGATGGGCGCGCTGACCGCGTCCCAGCTGCGCAAATCCGGGATCGGCGAGATCACCATCGCCAACCGCACCGAGGAGAGGGCCGCCCGCCTCGCCGCCGCGAGCGTCGAGCAGGGAGTGCCCGCGAAGGCCGTCCAGATGAGCGGCATCGCGGACGCGGTCGCCGAGGCGGACGTCGTCGTCTGCTGCACCGGCGCGCAGGCCGCCGTCTTCACCGCCGCGCACGTCCCGGCCCGTGCCGGGCGCCCGCTGGTCGTCTGCGACCTCGGCCTCCCGCGTGACGTCGACCACGACGTCGCCGCACTGGCCGACGTCACCGTGGTCGACCTCGAAACCATCCAGCGCCGCATGCGGGAAGCGGGCACCCCGACCACCGAACGGCAGACCGCGAAGGCCACCGGCATCGTGCTCGACGAGGTGCGCGAGTACCTCGCCGGCCAGCGCAGCGCCGAGGTCACCCCGACGGTGACGGCGCTGCGGCGCCGGGCGGCCGAGGTGGTCGACGCCGAGCTGCTGCGGCTGGACAACCGCCTGCCGGACCTCGAACCCGGGGTCCGCGAGGAGGTCGGCCGCACGGTCCGCCGCGTGGTCGACAAGCTGCTGCACGCGCCGACGGTGCGGGTCAAGCAGCTGGCCGCCGAGACGGCCGACACCGACTACGCCAACGCGCTGCGCGAGCTGTTCTGCCTCGACCCGCAGGCGCCCGCCGCGGTGGCGAGTCCCACCGCAACGAAAGACAGTGATCATCAGTGAGCAGAGTCATCCGCATCGGGACGCGCGGCAGCAAACTCGCCCTCGCGCAGACCGGCACCATCGCCGACGCCCTGCGCGCCACCGGGGCCGAGGTCGAGCTCGTCACCGTGACGACCCCCGGCGACAAGTCGTCCGCGCCGATCCCCACGATCGGGGTCGGCGTCTTCACTTCCGCGCTGCGCGAAGCCTTGCTGCGCGAGGAAGTCGACGTCATCGTGCACTCGTACAAGGACCTGCCGACGAAGCCGGAGCCGGGTATCACGCTCGCCGCCGTGCCGCGCCGCGAGGACCCGCGTGACGCGCTGATCGCCCGTGACGGGCTGACGCTTGGCGAGCTTCCGCCCGGTTCGACCGTCGGCACCGGCTCGCCGCGGCGGACCGCGCAGCTGCGCGCGCTCGGTCTCGGTTTGGAAATCGTGCCGATCCGAGGCAATATCGACACCCGCATGCGCAAGGTGAGCGACGGAGAGCTCGACGCCGTCATCCTGGCGCGTGCCGGACTGGCCAGGATCGGCCGGGCGGAGGAGATCACCGAGACCCTCGACCCGATCCAGATGCTGCCCGCCCCCGCACAGGGGGCGCTGGCGGTGGAGTGCCGGACCGGTGACGTGGACATCGAGCACCTGCTCGGGTCCACAGTGGACGATGAAGGCACCCGTGCCGTGGCGACCGCCGAACGGGCGTTGCTCGCGGCGCTGGAAGCCGGGTGCAGCGCACCGGTCGGAGCGCTGGCGGAGATCGTCGAGGACCTGGACGCCGAAGGGCGGGTCGTCGAGCGGATCTCGTTGCGGGGCACCGCCGCCGTCGAAGGGGACGGGGACGCGGTCGACATGGTGCGCGCTTCCGCGCTCGCCGACAAGCACGAAGCCGATCAGCTCGGCCGGACACTGGCCGCCGAGCTGCTCGACCTGGGGGCCGGTGCGCTGTCCGGCCCCGCCCAGTGAGTCAGAACGTTGAAGGTAGGGCCGCGCTCGACTGCGGCCGCTCAAGAGGAGAACGCACAGATGACCCCCGCGCGTAAGACCACCGGGCGTGTCGCCTTCGTGGGCTCGGGCCCCGGTGACGCCGGTCTGCTGACCGTCCGCGCTCAGGAGCTGCTCGCCAAGGCCGAGGTCGTGGTGACCGATCCGGACGTCCCTTCGGGCGTCCTGGCCTTCGCCGCCGAGGGCGCCGAAGTGCGCCCCGCCGTCGGCGAGGCCACCGAGGTCGCCAAGGACCTGGTGAACGAGGCCAAGGCCGGAAGGCTGGTGCTCCGGCTGATCGCCGGTGACCCGCTGACCCAGCCCGCCGTCGTCGCCGAGGTGCAGGCCGTTTCCCGGACCAGCGCCGTTTTCGACATCATCCCGGGCGTCTCGCCCGGCGCGGCCGTGCCGGCGTACGCCGGTGTCGCGCTCGGTGGCACGCACACCGAGGTCGACGTCCGAGGCGACGTCGAGTGGGCCGCGCTGGCCGCCACCCCCGGCCCGATCGTGCTGCACGCGACGTCGGCGCACCTGGCCGAGGCCGCGTCCGCGCTGACCGAGCACGGACTGGCGCCGACCACCCCGGTCGCGGTGACCTCCAACGGCACCATCAACACCCAGCGCACCCTGGACACCACGCTGGCCACCGTCGCGAACGAGGCGGGCGAGCTCGTCGGCCCGCTCATCGTGACCATCGGCCAGGCCGTCGGCCAGCGCTCGAAGCTGTCGTGGTGGGAGTCGCGCGCGCTGTACGGCTGGAAGGTCCTGGTGCCGCGCACCAAGGAGCAGGCCGGTGAGATGGCGGAGCGGCTTCGCGGCCACGGCGCCACCTCGCACGAGGTCCCGACCATCTCGGTCGAGCCGCCGCGCAGCCCCGCGCAGATGGAGCGTTCGGTCAAGGGTCTCGTCGACGGCCGCTACCAGTGGATCGTCTTCACCTCGACCAACGCCGTCCGCGCGGTGTGGGAGAAGTTCGAGGAGTTCGGCCTCGACGCCCGCGCGTTCTCCGGTGTGAAGATCGCCTGCGTCGGCGAATCGACCGCCGCGAAGGTGCGCTCGTTCGGCATCATCCCCGAGCTGATCCCGGAGGGTGAGCAGTCCTCGGAGGGTCTCCTCGCCGAGTTCCCGCCGTACGACGACGTCCTCGACCCGGTCGACCGCGTGCTGCTGCCGCGGGCGGACATCGCCACCGAGACCCTTTCGGCCGGTCTGCGCGAACGCGGCTGGGAGATCGACGACGTGACCGCGTACCGCACGGTGCGCGCCGCGCCGCCGCCCGCCGAGACCCGCGAGATGATCAAGACCGGCGGTTTCGACGCGGTCTGCTTCACCTCGTCCTCGACCGTGCGGAACCTCGTCGGCATCGCCGGCAAGCCGCACACCCGCACGCTGGTCGCGTGCATCGGCCCGAAGACCGCGGAGACCGCCGTGGAGTTCGGGCTGCGGGTCGACGTCCAGCCCGAGAAGGCCGACGTCCCGCACCTGGTCGACGCGCTCGCCGAGCACGCCGCCCGGCTCCGGGCCGAAGGTGCGCTTCCGCCGCCTCGCAAGGCGAAGCGGGCCCGCCGCTCCTGATCCGGTGAAAGCCCCCTTCCCACGTTTCGCGTGGGAAGGGGGCTTTTTCGGTCCTTAGTGAAACTTCGCCGGGTGCGTAGCGGTCGGTCATAGCCTCCGTGATTCCGACGAACACTGGGGAGTGATCATGAAATCTCTTGTTCTCATCGCCGCCGCCGTGGGTGGGCTGGCCTTTCCGGGTACGGCTGCCGCCGCCACCTCCTTCGAAGTGTGCAGTCCGCTCGGGTGCGCGGTGCAAAGCGTCCGGGGCACCGTCGATCGGGGACACCTGGTGGCCAAGGTGTCCGACAGTTCTCCCGTCTCCGCCCTCACCGTGTGGTTCACCGAATCCCCGGTGGGCAGGAGGCTCCAGGTCGTCGTCGACGACGGGGTGAGATGGCTCGACGCCGGGTTGTCGACCGGTGCGACCCACCTGACCGTGAGGGCGTGCGGGGGCGGCGGCTGCAACAGCAAGACCATTCCGCTGTAAGGCCTCGTGAGTGGTAAGGACGGTTCTAACCGTCCTTACCACTCACGAGCGGTTCAGCTGAAGAACTTCACGACCTCCGTGTACGCCAGGTACGCGAACATCGCCAGGCACACCACCAGCAGCCCGTTCGAAAGCCACCGCGAACGCCCTTCCCGCGGCACCCGCGAAGTGTTCAGCAGCACCAGCAAGGTCGCCGCCAGGAAAGGCATGAACAACGCGCCCAACACGCCGTAGATCACGGTGAGCTGGAACGGCTGGTCCAGGAACAGCAACGCCATCGGCGGGAACGTCAGCCACAGCACGTATCCGCGGTACGCGGCACTGCGTTCACCGGCCTTCTTCTCATACGTCTCAACGCTTTCCGTCGCGTCCTTGGGCAGCCGCAGAATGCGCCACCAGTCCGCGAACAGCAGGCTCACGCCGTGCCAGACACCGATCACCGACGTGAACGAAACGGCGAAGAAACCGATGAGGAACGGGATCCGCGCCCATTGCCCGTAGTCCGCGGCGAGGGTGTCGCCGAGGAACAGCAGGCCCTTGTCGCCCGAGATGATCTTCTGGCCCATCAGCAGTTCCGCGCCGACGATCAGCATGGCGATCACGAAGATCCCCGTCATGACGTACCCGACGGCGTTGTCGGTGCGCATCATCGGGAGCCACTTCGACGAACGCCAGCCCTTCGCGAGCGTCCAATAGCCGTAGGCCGCCATGGTGATCGTGCCGCCGACGCCGCCGACCAGGCCGAGGACGTAGACGAGCGATCCGTCGGGCAGGGTCGGGACGGCGCCCTTGAACAGTTCGGCGAAGTTCGGCACGACGAGGATCGCGGTCCCGACGACGGTCACGAACATGACGCCGGTGAGCACGGTCATCAGCTTTTCGATGATCGCGTAGCGCCCGAACCACACCAGCGCGAAGCCGAGCAGGCCGCAGATCATCGCCCAGTACCGCACCGAAAGCGCGGGGAAGAGCGCGTTCAGCGGCAGCCCCGACGCGGACATCGCGGTCGCGCCGTAGACGAAGCCCCAGATCACCGCGTAGATCCCGAAATAGATCAGCGCCCAGATCCCGAGCGTCCGCCAGCCGGACAGGATCGTCCGGCCCGAGGTCAGATGCCAGCGGCCGACGGCTTCGGCCAGCGCGAGTTTGAAGATCGTGCCGACGAGCACCGCCCACAGCAGCGTGTACCCGAAGCGCGATCCGGCCACCATCGTCGCGACGAGGTCGCCCGCGCCGACCCCGGTCGCCGCGGCCATGATCCCTGGCCCGACCTGGCGCAGCCGTGCGCGCCAGCCGACGGGCGGTTCTTCCAGTTGGTCGGTCACCGTTGAACTCGACATGCAGGGGAAGGTAACCCACGTCACACCGCCGAGGAATCGGACAAAGGTGACTCTTTACCGTTCCTTAGGAAACGTTCGGCCGTTCACCGCCGCTCAAGCGGGCGGGAGTACCGTCGTGAGGGTGTTTCCCGAACATCGTCCCCGCAGGCTCCGTACCACTCCGGCGATGCGCAGGCTGGTCGGTGAGACGACGCTGCGCCCACGTCAGCTGATCCTCCCGATGTTCGTGGCCGAGGGTGCCGAAGCGCCCCGCCCGATCGCCAGCATGCCCGGGGTCGTCCAGCACACCCGCGACACACTGCGCAAGGCCGCCGTCGAGGCCGTCAACGCCGGTGTCGGCGGCCTGATGCTGTTCGGCATCCCGAAGACGCGGGACGCCGAGGGCTCCGGCGCGATCGACCCGAACGGCATCCTCAACGTCGCACTGCGCGACCTGAGGTCCGAGCTCGGCGACGCGACGGTCCTGATGGCGGACACGTGCCTCGACGAATTCACCGACCACGGCCACTGCGGCGTCCTCGACGCCGATGGCGGCGTCGACAACGACGCGACCCTGCGCTTGTACGCGGAAATGGGTCTGGCGCAGGCGGAAGCGGGGGCGCATCTGCTCGGCCCCAGCGGCATGATGGACGGTCAGGTCGGCGTCATCCGCGCCGCGCTCGACCGTGCCGGGCGCACCGACACCGGCATCCTCGCGTACTCGGCGAAGTTCGCCAGCGCGTTCTACGGCCCCTTCCGCGAGGCCGTCGACTCACAGCTGAAGGGCGACCGGAAGACGTATCAGCAGGATCCGGGCAACGTGCGCGAGGCGCTGCGCGAGATCGAGCTGGACATCGCCGAGGGCGCCGACATGGTCATGGTCAAGCCCGCCCTGTCCTATCTGGACGTCATCAGGGCCGCGGCCGAGGCGTCGACGGTTCCCGTGGCGGCGTACAACATCTCGGGCGAGTACGCGATGGTCGAGGCCGCCGCGGCGAACGGCTGGCTCGACCGTGAGCGCACGATCCTCGAGGTGCTGACCTCGATCCGCCGCGCGGGCGCGGACATGATCCTGACCTACTGGGCCGCCGAAGCCGCCGCTTGGCTGGACTAGGCTGCCTCGCGTGAGCGACAGCAAAGCCGACGAAACGGACGACGAACGCCGTAAGCGCGGGATGTCCCCGGATCCGATCCTGCCGGGGCAGGAGCCGCCGAAGATCACGGTGCCGAAGCCGGTGGCGATTTCGTTCTGGCTGTGGATCCTGGCCGGTGTCGTCCTGGTGGCCGGGCAGATCGCCCTGCTGGTGCTGAAGGACGAACTGACCGAGGGGATCCTCAAGCAGATCAGGGAGAACCCGGTCCCCGGCCAGCCCGCCGATCCGGCGCAGGTCGCTTCCGGGGTGAACACCCTGCTGTGGATGCTGTTCGGCGGTGCGCTCACCTTCGCCGTCCTGTTCGCGTTGTTCGCGTACAAGGCCCGCGAGGGAACGCGGTCGGCGAGGACGGTCCTCACCGTGGGGGCGGTCTTCCTGGTGCTGGTGGAGCTGCTGATCCTGCGCGGTTCGCTCAACGTGTTCCTGCTGGTGTCCACGCTGCTGGTGGCGATCGCGCTGGTCCTCATGTACCTGCCCAGCGTCTCCGACCATTTCCCGAAGGTCGGGCGCACGCTGCCATGACGCCCGAGCCGCCCCGCTACGAGGAACCCGGCGTCGGCTGGACGGCTTTGCTGTGGGCGCCGCTGTTCGCTCTCGCCGGGCTGCTCGCCGAGCTGGCGACCGGTGGCCCGGTCCATTGGCTCGCCTGGATCCTGGTCGCGGTGGGGCTGGTGGCGATCACCGTTCCCTGGGTCTACGCGCGCCGCCGGTACCTCTCGCTCGAAGTCACGCCGGACGGCTACCGGCAGGGCCGGGAAACGCTGGAGGCGGCCAGGATCGCCGAGGTGCTCGAAGACGAGGCCCCGGTCGGCTCGCGCGTCCTGGGTGGCGGCTGGACGATCCCCAAGAAGTACGGCGAAGTCGGGTTGAAGCTCGAAGACGGCGTGTTCGTCCGCGCTTGGGCGAAGAATCCGGACGCGCTTCGCGAGGCTCTCGGGGATTTGGTGCGTGCTCGCACCACAGAGTCATGAGAAACTGCTCACCGTGATCGACCTTCCCCAGCCGACCGGCGCCGATCTGTGGCCACCGGAGGACACCCGGCCCGCGGCCCGGCTGCACAAACCCCTGCGCGCGGTGGTGGGGGCCGTCGAGCTGGTCCTCGCCGCGCTCGCCGTGTGGGGTGCCTTCGCGTGCTGGAAGGCCGGTGTCGTCCCGGTCGTGATCACCTACGGCGAAACGACGACGCTCGAATCGCAGCGGTTCTTCGGCGGCCCGCTCGCCGGCTCCATCGGGCTGGGCGTGCTGGCCGCGATCCTGGTGGTGGACGCGATCCGCCAGTTCCTGCTCGCCGTGCGGGCCAAGGGCCGCAAACCCAAGGATTAATTGAGCCAGACGACGGCGGCGTTGACCGCGGTCGAGTACAGCAACCACAGCAGATACGGCACCAGCAGCCAGGCGGCGAGTTTCGACCGGCGCCCGAACTCCATCATCGTGACGGGCACCACGAAGTCCAGGACGACGACGTCGGCCAGGGCGAGAGCGTGTGCTCCGCCGGCGAAGAACAACGGAGTCCACAGCAGCGTCAGCAACAGGCAGACGCCGTACAAGGCGAAGCCGCGCGTCTCGCCGTCGGTCCGCCAGTAGCACCAGCCCGCGAAGGCGACCAAGAGGAGCAGGGTCGCCCACATCGGACCGTAGAGCCAGCCCGGCGGCGCCCACGACGGACGGACCAGCACGTTGTGGGTTTCGGATCGGGTGGCCACGGCCAGCCCCGCCACGACGCCGACGATCGCCGACATGGCGATGAATCCGGCCAAGGCCTGCCAGCGCAGGCGACGGTGGTGGGTCGGTGGTGACGGCACCGTGGACACGTGGATTCCTCCGCGAGGGTTTCGACGCCGACTGCTTCCCACCCTAGTGGGCCTGGTCACGCCATGCGCGCAACCGCACGACCTGGCGGCGGGTGTCCCCGGGGATTTGCGAGACTGGGAACGTGACTACCGGAGTCGATCAGTCCAAGGCATGGTTCGAACGAGCGAAGGCCGCGATCCCGGGCGGGGTGAATTCCCCGGTGCGGGCCTTCAACTCCGTCGGCGGCACCCCGCGGTTCATGGTGCGCGGTGAGGGGCCGTATCTCTGGGACGCGGACGGCAACCGCTACGTCGACCTGGTCTCGTCGTGGGGGCCGATGATCCTCGGGCACGCGCATCCGGACGTCGTCTCCGCCGCCCGCGAAGCCGCTGTCGACGGGCTGTCGTTCGGGACCCCGACACGCGGCGAGGTCGAGCTCGCCGAGGAGATCATCGCCCGCGTCGAGCCGGTGGAGCGGGTGCGCCTGGTCAACTCCGGCACCGAGGCGACGATGAGCGCGATCCGCCTCGCCAGGGGATTCACCGGCCGGGCGAAGATCATCAAGTTCGCGGGCTGCTACCACGGCCACGTCGACGCGCTGCTCGCCGAAGCGGGCTCCGGCGTCGCGACCCTCGGCCTCCCGACGTCGCCCGGGGTCACCGGCGCGCAGGCGGCCGACACGATCGTCTTGCCCTACAACGACCTCGACGCGGTCCGGAAGTCCTTTGTGGACAACCCGGACGCGATCGCCGCGATCATCACCGAAGCCGCCGCGGGCAATATGGGCGCGGTCGCCCCGGCCGACGGGTTCAACGCCGGGCTCAAGGAGATCGCGCGCGAGCACGGCGCGCTGCTGATCATGGACGAGGTGATGACCGGGTTCCGCGTGTCCAAGGCGGGCTGGTTCGGCCTCGACGGTGTCGCCGGTGACCTGTACACCTTCGGCAAGGTGATGTCCGGCGGCTTGCCGGCCGCGGCCTTCGGCGGCCGCGCCGACGTGATGGCGAAGCTGGCCCCGGGCGGGCCGGTGTACCAGGCGGGAACGCTGTCCGGGAACCCCGTCGCCGTCGCCACCGGTCTCGCGACGCTCCGCGCGGCCGACGACGCCGTGTACGCGGCCCTCGACGCCAACGCGAAGCGGCTCGGCGACCTGTTCGACCGGTCGCTCACCGAGGCGGGGGTCACGCACACCGTGCAGTACGCGGGCAACCTCGTCAGCGTGTTCTTCAGCGAGAACCCGGTGACGGACTACCCGGGCGCGCAGGCTTCGGAGACCTGGCGGTTCCCGGCGTTCTTCCACGCGTTGCTGGACAACGGCGTGTACGCGCCGCCGAGCGCGTACGAGGCTTGGTTCGTCAACGCGGCCATGCGCGACGCCGAGTTCGAGGTCATCGAGTCCGCGCTTCGCGTGGCCGCCCGCGCCGCCGCCGAGGCGGTCCAGGCGTGAGCGCGACGACGATCGTGCACCTGCTTCGCCACGGCGAGGTGCACAACCCGGACAAGATCCTGTACGGCCGTCTGCCCGGCTTCAAGCTCTCCGACCGCGGACAGCGCCAGGCGTTGACGGTCGCCGAAGCCGTCGCGACACACGACATCACGCACGTTGTCGCTTCGCCGCTTCAGCGCGCGCAGGAGACCGCCGCGCCGATCGCGGCCGCGCACCGGCTCGACGTCGAGACCGACGATCGGCTCATCGAGGCGGACAACCAGTTCGAAGGCGAGCGCGTCGCCGTCGGCGATGGCGCCCTCCGCCAGCCGAAGCACTGGCCGAAACTGGTCAACCCGTTCCGGCCGTCGTGGGGCGAGCCGTACGTCGAGATCGCGCACCGCATGC
The DNA here is from genome assembly GCF_042723975.1 of Amycolatopsis sp. NPDC058340. Taxonomy (NCBI): domain Bacteria; kingdom Bacillati; phylum Actinomycetota; class Actinomycetes; order Pseudonocardiales; family Pseudonocardiaceae; genus Amycolatopsis; species Amycolatopsis sp. NPDC058340. Next base: position 18,276 of record NZ_JBHXIB010000039.1, read on the forward strand.
TCGGTGCGATCCACCGCGCGCGACGGGCGGCCGAGGGGCACGAGGCGCTGTGCGTCTCGCACCAGCTGCCGATCTGGACCGTGCGGCGGTTCCTGGAGGCGAAGCGGCTCTGGCACGACCCGCGCAACCGGCAGTGCTCGCTCGCGTCGCTGACCAGCCTGGTCTTCGAGGGCGAGGAACTCGTGCGGATCGTCTACAGCGAGCCCGCCGGTACGACCGACCCGAAGGTGACCGGGGCATGAAGCGACTCGTGGCGGCCGTCGTCGGGTTGGCGCTCGTCGTCACCGGCTGCACCACCGGCAAGGACGCCGTCGTCACCGGCGGCTCGTTCAACTTCGTTTCGCCGGGCGGGAAGGTCGACATCACCTACGACGTCGCGGACCGCCAGCCGTCGCCGACGCTGTCCGGCGACGACCTGATGAACGAGGGCAAACAGCTTTCGATCGCGGATTTCCCCGGCAAGGTCATCGTGCTGAACCTGTGGGGCCAGTGGTGCGGGCCGTGCCGCGTCGAGGCGCCGGAGATGCAGAAGGTCTACGACCAGACCAAGGCGTCCGGCGTCCAGGTGGTCGGCATCGACCTGCGCGACAACGACCGGGCGCCGGCGCAGGACTTCATGCGGGACCGGAAGCTGACGTACCCGTCGATCTACGACCCGTCGGGGCGGACGCTGCTGCAGCTCTCGGGCTATCCGCGCAACATCATCCCGTCGACGATCGTGCTGGACAAACAGCACCGCGTCGCGGCCGTGTTCCTGCGGGAACTGCTGGCGTCGGACCTGCTGCCCGTCGTCCAGCGCCTGGCCGCCGAACCCGCCTGAGTCACGCCCGGATCGCGTTTAGCCCGCTAAACGCGATCCGGGCGGGCCGTGGGCTGAAGGGGACTTTCCCCGCATCTGACGCAGCGAAAGCGTCCTTCACCGCGTCGCATGCGGTGAAGGACGCCTTCAGCCCACCGGGACCAAGGTCCTGACCGGGTGCGACGTAGGTCCCGTTGGGCCAGCCCCGGCGTTTTCACTTCGACCACACTGCCTACGCTCCTTTGCGTGAACGGTGTTACCGAGCTGGCGCTCTCCGGGCCGCTCCTGCTCGCGGCGGGGGTCGCGCTGCTGGCCGGGACGATCTCCTTCGCGTCGCCGTGCGTCGTGCCGCTGGTGCCCGGGTATCTCGCGTACCTGGCGGCGCTGGTCGGCGCGGACGCCCCCGCGGTCAGCCCCGACGAGGGGCGCAAGAAGGGCCGCTACGCCGTCGTCGGCGCGGCGGCGCTGTTCGTGCTCGGGTTCACCGTCGTCTTCGTGGTGACGCTGGGAACGCTGGTGTGGATCGCCGACGTCGTCCAGCTCAACATGGACCTCCTCCAGCGCCTCGGCGGTGTGCTGACCATCGCGATGGCGCTGGTCTTCCTCGGCTGGATCCCCGGCCTGCAGCGCGAGTTCCGCTCGCATCACGTGCCGCGCGGCGGGCTGTGGGGCGCGCCGGTGCTCGGCGCGGTGTTCGGGCTCGGCTGGACGCCGTGCATCGGGCCGACGCTGTCCGCGGTCATGTCGATGGCCAGCGCCACCGGCGGGGCGGCGGCGCGCGGATACGTGCTGATCCTGGTCTACTGCCTCGGCCTCGGCCTGCCGTTCCTCATCATCGCGTTCGGCGCCCGCTGGGCCGTCCGCGCCACCGACTGGCTGCGCCGCCACGGCCGTCAGGTACAGGTCTTCGGCGGCGTCCTGCTGCTGGTCGTCGGCGTCCTGCTGGTGACCGGGCTGTGGGGCGACCTGACCGGCTGGATCCGGAACACCCTCGTGAACGACATCAGGCTGCCCTTGTGACCACCACCGAATACCGGCAGACCCCGCTGAAGCGGGCCCTCGGCTTCCTGCGCAACACCTGGCGCGGGCTGACGTCGATGCGCACCGCGCTGGTGCTGCTGTTCCTGCTCGCGCTCGCCGCGATGCCCGGCGCCCTGCTGCCGCAGCGGAACCTCAACGTCGCCAAGACGGACGAGTACATCGCCTCGCACGGCTGGTGGGGCGAACTGCTCGACCGCCTGCAGTTCTTCGAGGTCTACGGCAGCGTCTGGTTCTCGGCGATCTACATCCTGCTGATGGTCTCGCTCATCGGCTGTCTCGCGCCGCGCAGCTTCGAGTACGCGAAGGCGATGCGCGCGAAGCCCGTGCTCACGCCGCGCAAGCTCTCGCGGATGCCGCACCACGTGTCCACCACGACCGACCGGACACCCGAGACGGTCTTGAAGGACACGCACACGCTGCTCAAGGGCTGGCGCCGCGTCGAGCGCGAAGAGGCCGACGGAAGCCGAAGCATCTCCGCCGAACGCGGGTACCTCCGCGAGACCGGCAACCTCGTCTTCCACTTCGGCATGCTCGGCCTGATCATCTTCTTCGCGCTGGGCAAGATGTTCGGCTACGAAGGCCAGGTCATCGTCCAAGCCGACGGCAGCCCGTGGTGCAACTCCGGCATCCTCGGCTATGACACCTTCAACGCCGGGCTGCGCGTCGACGGCACCGACCTCAACGGGTTCTGCATCCGCCTGAAGGACTTCGAGGCGCGCTACACCGAGAACGGGCAGGCGAACTACTACCACTCCAACATGGAGTACCAGTCCGGCGAGGATCTGAAGACCGGCGCGTGGAAGCCGTACGGGCTCGAGGTCAACTCGCCGCTGCGCACCGCGGGAGACCGCGTCTACCTGCTGAACTTCGGCTACTCCCCGAAGTTCACGGTGACCTTCCCCGACGGCACCGTGCGCACCAACATCACGCCGTGGCGCCCCGCCGACGAGCCGACGAAGCTCTCCGAAGGCGCGACGAAGATCGACCAGCCGGGTATCGCCGATCCGATCGAACGCCGCACGCGTCAGCTCGCGATCACCGGCCTGCTCGCGCCGACCGCGTTCCTGCACGGCAACGTGCTGACGTCTTCGCGGCCCGAGGCGAACAAACCGGCTGTGGCCGTCGACATCTACCGCGGCGACCTCGGCCTCGACGCCGGCCGCGGGCAGTCGATCTTCCAGATCGACCAGTCGCTCGTCGCGGACGGCAGGCTCAAGAAGCTCACGCGGCAGAACCTGGACCAGGGTCAGGAGACCGTGCTCGACGACGGCACGAAGGTCCGTTTCGACGGCGTCCAGGAATGGGTCGCCATCCAGGTCTCGCACGATCCGGTGCAGGGCTGGGTGCTGGTCTGCGCGGTCGCGATGCTGATCGGGCTGGCGGGATCGTTGCTGGTCAAACGGCGGCGGGTGTGGGTGCGGGTGACCCCGGCGCGCGAAGGTGAGACGGGTACCGTGATCGAGGTCGCCGGGCTGGCGCGCACCGATCAGGCGGGCTACGGCGAAGAGTTCCAGCGGATCAGCGGCAAGCTGGTCCAGGGGCAGAGAGGCAACTAGAGGTCATGCCGATCAACGAGACGCTGTCCCAGTACAGCGACTACTCCTACACCACCGCGGCGGCGATCTACGTCCTCGCGCTGATGTTCGCCCTCATCGAGCAGGGCTTCGGCGCGAAGGGCCGCCTGGCGGCGGAACGCAGCAAGCAGAAGGCCCGCGAACTGGTCGGCGCGGGCGGTCCGCCGCCTGCTTACGGGACGCCCGTCGAGCCGTCGCGCGAGATCGGCCGCCCCGAGCGCATCGGCCGGATGGGCGCCGCGCTGCTGGTGCTGGCCGCGCTGCTGCACCTGGCCGCGATCGTGCTGCGCGGGTTCGCCGTGCACCGCGCGCCGTGGGGCAACCTCTACGAATACGGCATGGCCACGACCTTCATCGCCGTCGTGACCTGGCTCGTCATCATGCGGAAGTTCCCGGTCCGCCACCTCACCGGCTTCCTGCTGCTGCCGGTCGTGATCCTGATGTTCGTCAACGGCACGATGCTGTACACGACGGCCGCGCCGGTGCAGCCCGCGCTCCAGTCGTACTGGCTGATCATCCACGTCTCCGCGGCGATCATCGGCTCCGGCGTCTTCCTGGTGCCCGGCGTCGCGAGCGTCCTTTACCTCTTCCGCGCCGCGCACGACGACAACCCGGCGAAGTTCGCGAAGTTCGCCCCGAAGCTGCCCGCCGCGGACGTGCTCGACCGCATCGCGTACCGCACCACCATCTTCGCCTTCCCGATCTTCACCTTCGGCGTGCTTTGCGGCGCGGTGTGGGCCGAGGCGGCGTGGGGCCGGTTCTGGGGCTGGGACCCCAAGGAGACCGTCGCCTTCGTGGCGTGGGTCGTCTACGCGGCGTACCTCCACTCCCGTGCCACCGCGGGCTGGCGGGGGAAGCGGGCCGCGATCATCAACATCGTCGGATTCTCCGCGACGATCTTCAACATGTTCTTCGTGAACCTGGTCACGTCCGGTCTGCACTCCTACGCCGGGGGCTGACCGCCGCCGCTGCACCCGAGCCGACTACCGTCAATACTGAGGTAATGGGGGAAGACGTGCGCGGAGGAGGAATTCAGCGGTGACCGGACCCAGCGAAGAATCGGCTCCTGGCCACCCCGAACCGACCGAGAGCGTCCAGCCCTCGGAGTTGTTCTCCGAGGACAGGACGGACTCGGCGCCGCATCCGGTCGCGAGTGGTTTCGAGGCGGAGCCGACCCAGGTCGTGCAGCCGCAGTACCCGCAGCAGGGGCAGTACCCGCAGCAGCAGCCCGCTCCTCCGCTGCCGCAGCCGTCGCAGGGGCAGCAGTATCAGCAGCAGCCCTACGACCAGAACCTGCCTCCGCTGCACCCTCAGCCGCAGCAGGCCGCCCAGTACCCGCCGCCTCAGCAGCAGTACGCGCCGCCGCAGCAGCCCCAACAGCAGGCCGTGCCGGGGCTCCCGCAGCCGCAGGGCAGGCACGCGCTCCCGGACGAACTCGCCACCGCGAGCCTGGTGAAGCCGCAGAAGCGCAAGCCGCAGTCCGGCTGGCGCAAGGCGCTTTATGTTGGCACCGGCAAACTCGTCAATCCGGGGGAGAGCCCCAAGGACACGCGCAAACGCGAACTGATCGCGCAGATCAACCAGCCGCTGCGCGGGTGCTACAAGATCGCGATGCTGAGCCTCAAGGGCGGCGTCGGCAAGACCACCACGACGACCACGCTGGGCTCGACGTTCGCGTCGCTGCGCGGTGACCGGGTGGTCGCGGTCGACGCGAACCCGGACCGCGGGACGCTGTCGCAGAAGATCCCGATCGAGACCACCGCGACCGTGCGGCATCTGCTGCGGGACGCGGACAAGATCACCAGGTACAGCGACGTCCGTTCGTACACCTCGCAGGGCGGGAGCAGGCTGGAGATCCTCGCCAGCGAGCAGGATCCGGCGGTCTCGGAGGCGTTCTCCGAGGACGACTACCGGCGCACGGTCAACCTGCTGGAGCACTTCTACAACATCGTGCTCACCGACTGCGGGACCGGTTTGATGCACTCGGCGATGAAGGGCGTCCTGGACGTCGCGGACGCGCTGGTGGTGGTCTCGTCAGGCTCGGTCGACGGCGCGCGCAGTGCTTCGGCCACGCTCGACTGGCTGGAAGCACACGGCTACGGCGACCTGGTCAAACGGTCGGTCGCGGTGATCAACTCGGTGCGGCCGAAGGGCGGTTCCGTCGATCTCGACAAGCTCTCCGCGCACTTCGGCGCACGTGTCCGCTCGGTGTGCCGCATCCCGTTCGACCCGCACCTGGAAGAGGGCGCGGAGATCGAACTGGACCGGCTCCACGAGGACACCCGGCTGGCGCTGCTGGAACTGGCCGCCACCGTCGCGGACGGCTTCGGCGGCCAGCAGTACCAGCCGATCCAGCCCTAGTCCATCCATGCCCCGCCCTCAACGGAGGAACGGAGCTCCCAGGCCTAGTCTTTGTCTTCGTCTTTACCTTTGCGCTGCTGCTCACCGAGCTTGCGCAGGAAGTCGGGGTCGTCGTCCGGGGCCAAGGTCGGTCGCGACGAGGGCACCCCGACACGCTCGATCCCGAACGCGCGCCACAACACCACGGCGACGGTGAGCGCTCCGATGGCCGCGAGCAGATAGATCATGCTCGGTCCCTTTCCGCGTGGAGGACGTTGCTCAGTCCCACGAGGCTAGCCTCTTTGCCGCGCGCGGGGGGACTCATGGATACCCCAATGTGACGAAGGGCGGTTACGAGCCCTTCGTCACTGGAGTCCCTTTTAGGGGAAATGCCTGGTCAGACCTTGCGAGTGGGTTCGCTGGCGTCGGTGGTCAGCTCGGCGAGGAGCTCGTTCACCTCTGCCTCGCGGAACCGGCGGTGCCCACCGGGGGTGCGGATCGAGCCGATCCGGCCCGCGGTCGCCCAGCGGGTCACGGTCTTGGGGTCGACCCGGAACAGGGCCGCCACTTCACCGGGGGTGAGCAACCTTCCGCCCATGGTCGCGGTCATTTTCCGCCTCCTTCACGGTTCCAGTGCTAGACCGGAGGCGGGTCCGATGCCCGTCGTGCCGGGTAGCCAACACGGCAATCGTTGCATCTCACCCGTCAGGTACTCGAACGGTTGTCCATAGGTAAAGAGCCCTTAAAGGTCAAAACCGACAACCGCGACATGCGTGTATCGGCGCCCCGGTCTTGTCACGGATGTATGAAAACGCGCCCTGATCTCACGAATCGGGCCGCGGCACCTAAGGTGTAGCGGTGGACCAGGTGGATCGGAAGATCATCGCGGCATTGCGGGAGAACGGGCGGGCTACCTACGCCGACCTCGGCCGGTCTGTCGGGCTCTCGGCTTCATCAGTGCACGAACGGGTCGGCAAACTCGAGGCTGCCGGCGTGATCACCGGTTACCACGCCATGGTCGACCCCAACACGGTCGGACTCGGGGTGACGGCGCTGGTCGGCATCCACCCCACCGACACCGCGACCGAGGACGACGTCGCGGAGGCGCTCGGGGCGCTGGACGAGGTCGAAAGCTGCTACGCCGTCGCTGGTGACGAAGCCTTCGTCGTCAAGGTGCGGGTGGCGACCGTCGACGATCTGGAGAAGACGCTCGGCAGGCTGCGGCGGATCCCCGGCGTCGGCCGGACGAACACCACCGTCGTGCTCTCCACCCGGTTCGAAGGGCGGCCCAACAACGCGGGCCTGGACGAGGGCCGCAACGGCAACGCGTAGCCTGCTTCGGTGTGAGCGATAATCACCTGCCCCGCGACCTGACGCTGTACGTGCTGGCCAGGTTCGTCCTGGTCGGGGTCATCGCGGGGGGCTTGCTGCTGGTCAACGTCCCGCTGCTGGTCGCGTTGCTGATCGGCCTGGTCGTGGGGCTGCCGCTGGGTCTGCTGCTGTTCCGCCCGCTGAACGCGCGCGTGACCGCCGGACTCGCCCGCCGCAACGAAAAACGCGCTCGCGCCCGTGCCGAACTGCGCTCCCAGCTGCGCGGCGACCGAGCGGACGGGACAGCGTGAGCCGTCTGCACAGCCGCAGCTGGGTCCGCGAAGCCGTCCGCATCATCGAGGCCGACGCGAACCGCAGCGCCGACACACACCTGCACGTCTTCCCGCTGCCCGCCGAGTGGGGCATCGATCTTTACCTGAAGGACGAATCCGTCCACCCGACCGGCTCGCTCAAGCACCGGCTCGCGCGTTCGCTGTTCCTGTACGGCCTGGTGAACGGCCAGATCGGGCAGGACACCGTGCTCGTCGAGGCGTCCAGCGGCTCGACGGCGGTTTCGGAGGCGTACTTCGCGCGGATGCTCGGGCTGCGGTTCATCACCGTGGTGCCGCGCAGCACCTCGCCGGAGAAGATCGCACTCATCGAGTTCTACGGCGGCGAATGCCACTACGTCGACCGCGCGCCGGACATGTACCCGGAGGCCGAGCGGCTCGCTTCGGAGTGCAACGGCCACTACCTCGACCAGTTCACCTACGCCGAGCGCGCGACGGACTGGCGCGGGAACAACAACATCGCCGAGTCCGTGTACGCGCAGATGCAGTCCGAGCGGCACCCCGTGCCGACCTGGATCGTCGTCGGCGCCGGGACCGGCGGCACGAGCGCCACCTTCGGCCGCTACGTGCGCTACAAGCGGCACACCACGAAGATCGCCGTCGTCGACCCGGAGAACTCGTCGTTCTACGGCGCCTGGCAGACCGGGGCGCTCGACTACAGCACCGGCATGCCGTCGCGGATCGAGGGAATCGGGCGGCCGCGCGTCGAGCCGTCGTTCGTGCCCGGCGTGATCGACGAGATGCTCCAGGTGCCGGACGCCGCTTCGCTGGCGGCCATCCGCGTGCTGCGCGAGCGGACCGGGCACTGGGCGGGTGGCTCGACCGGGACGAACCTTTTCGGCGCGTTCACGCTGATCTCGCGGATGGTTTCGGAGGGGCAAGCGGGCAGTGTCGTCACGCTGCTGTGCGACGGCGGCGAGCGGTACGCGAACACGTACTACGACGACGCTTGGCTGGCGGAGAAGAACATCGACATCGCGCCTTATCTGGAGAAGTACCGGGAGTTCCTGGTGAGCGGGAAGCTCGCTCCGGAGGCCTGAGGGTCTCGGCCTTCGGACGGCTGGGGCTCCCGGCGGGTGTCGCGAAAGCCCCATTAGCAACCAAGGGCGGGGCGGAAATGGGGTTGGGGGCGTCGGGGTGGGGGGGTTATCAAAGGGGGGTGCCGGT
>NZ_JBHXIB010000039.1:26867-70388 GCF_042723975.1 Amycolatopsis sp. NPDC058340
GGGTGGCTGCTCGCTGCCTTCGGTGGGGGGCGCCCGGGGGCGTGCGAACATAATCATTTACATTCCTTGTGTCTCGTGTTTCTGGGGGACCCCGCCACGTCGGGTTGGGCGCTTTACCTCAGGGGGTGCCGGATCACCAAAGGGAGCAAGGGACCTTTGCTACCACTTGGGCCACATGTGGTGACCGTCCAGCTCTCGGGCCACAACAGGTGGTGCCCCAAAGGGAAAAACCCAAGGAATGAACGGCCCGTTCATCCACCTGGGGCCGACGTGGAGCGGAAGACGCGTGACCGGACCTTTCGGGCCCACTGTGTGGATTTCGGGTCATCCAACGACCCGAAATCCACACAGTCGCGCATCAAAGGTCCGGTGACGCCTCACAGCGCCAGGCTCAGAGATCGCCAGGCTCACAGCGCCAGCGCGACCGCGGTCAGCACCGCCCACCCCAGCATCGCGAACCCGGTGTCCCGCAGCGCCGGGATCAGCGCCCGCCCCTGCGCGCCGCCGCCGACGGCCTTGACCGACTTCAGCAGCAGCGGCGCGGTCACCAGGCCCAGCAGCGCCCACGGCGTCACGAAGGCGAGCAGCACGCTCACGACATACGGGACAGCGACCAGCACCAGGTACAGCCGCCGCGTGCCGCCATCACCGAGCCGGGTGGCGAGGGTGCGCTTGCCGGACTCGATGTCGGTCGGGATGTCGCGGAGGTTGTTGGCGGTCAGCACACCGGTCGAGAACGAGCCGACGGCGACCGCACAGCCGAGCGCGGCCCAGCTCAGCTGTCCGGCTTGGACGTACACGGTGCCCAGCACGCCGGCCAGCCCGAAGAAGACGAAGACCGCGATCTCGCCGAAACCGTAGTAGCCGTAAGGCTTCTTGCCGCCGGTGTAGAACCAGGCGCCGAGGATGCAGACCGCGCCCATCGCCAGCAGCCACCACAGCCCGCTGATCGCGACGAGCACGAGCCCGAGGACCCCGGCGAGCCCGAGGGCGACGAGAGCGGCCGTCAGGACGGCCTTCGGCTTCGCGACCCCGGAGCCGACCAGCCGCAGCGGGCCGACGCGGTTCTCGTCGGTGCCGCGGATGCCGTCGGAATAGTCGTTGGCGTAGTTGACGCCGACGATCAGCGAAAGCGAGACGAGCAACGCGAGAATCGAGCGGGGCCAGGAGAAGCCGTCGAGCGCGACCGCCGCGCCGACTCCGGCGACCACCGGCGCCACCGCGTTGGGCAGCGTCCGCGGGCGTGCCCCTTCGATCCATTCACCAGCAGTCGCCATGCCGCCATTCTGGCCCTGGCCACTACCGGCCGGTATGCGGGGCTCGTCACCTGCCCGGGGTATCGCGAGCAGGTGACGAGCCGCCCTACTTCAGGTCGTCGATCGCGTCTTCCAGGGTCCAGGTGAGGGTGCCGCTGTTCGGAACGGCGGTCTCCGGTTCGTCCGCCAGCGCGGGCCCGGCCAAAGCGACCAGTCCCATCGTGACGGCGGTGCAGGCCAATACGGTGCGTGTCCAGCGCGTCATATGTAGACGTAAACCCGCGGGTAATGATCGTGTCAACAATGTCCCAGTAATCGGTGGAGAATTCACGACCTTCGTAGGAGATTCCTGACGGCCGTCCTGTCGACCTTCCCCGGGCCCCGCAGCGGGAGTTCCTCGGCGAATTCGACCCGCTTCGGGGCGGCCGCCGCACCGGCCTCTTCACGGCACGCGGCACGCAGCGACTCGACGTCGCAACCAGCGCCGACGACGAGCGCGACGACCGCCTCGCCCCACTCGGGGTCGGGTACGCCGACCACGCATGCGTCCCGGATTCCGGGTTGTGCGGTCAAGATCCGCTCGACGGCCGCGGCGGCCACCTTCACCCCGCCGGTGTTGATCATGTCGTCGATCCGCCCGAGGATCTCCAACCGCCCGTCCGCCGTCCACCGGCCGCGGTCGGAAGTGCGGAACCGGCCGCCTTCGAAGGCCTCCGCGGTCAGGCCGGGTCGCAGCCGGTAGCCGTGCGCGAGGACGTCACCCGTGATACAGACCCGCTCGTCTTCGAGTTCGACGTGTACTCCGTCCAGCGGTACGCCGTCGTAGACGCAGCCGCTCGCGGTCTCGCTCATGCCGTACGCGGGCACGATCTTCACGCCCGCTCCGGCCGCGCGCTCGCGGAGCTCCGCGGTGGTCGCCGCGGCGCCGACGATGATCGCGTCGAAAGCGCGGGCCGCCGCGAGGCCCTGGCCGCCCGCGTCGAGCAATCGCCCGAGCTGAGTCGGCACGAGCGCGGTGTAGCGCGGGCCGTCCAGCGACAGCAGCGGCGCGGCGGCTTCGGCGAAGTCGGCCGGCCGGAAACCGGCGGCGTGCAGGACGGCCGGTGTCGTCCCCGCGAGCAGCGAACGGACCAGCACCTGCAGCCCGCCGACGTACTGCGCCGGCGTCGCGAGCAGCCAGTGTCCCGGCCCACCGAGCCTCTTGTGGGTGGCGTGAGCCGACGCGGTCAGCGCCGACGCCGACAGCAGCACGCCCTTGGGTTCGCCGGTCGACCCGGAGGTGGCGATGATCACCGCCGTCCCGGGCTCGGCCGGACGGGCCGGTTCCATCGCGTCCCGCAGAGCCTCGGACGAGTAGGGGAGGACGGGCGAACCGCCGTCGAGCGCCTCGGCCAGTGCCGCGGTCAGCTCGGCGATCGACTCCGGACTCCCGTCCACCCCTACCGCACGCATCCCGCCAGGCTAACGCCGAACGGACGCCCGGCTCAGCACGGAGTCAGGGCGCCGCCGTCGCTGAGGTAGTAGTCGGAGAACCAGCCTTGCTTCTGCGTGCCGGCGATCCGCCCCCAGGTCCAGGAGTTGGTGCCGTTGATGTTCTCGCCGCGCGTGTAGCAGTGGTAGTAGATCAGCGTGCCCTTGTCGACCCAGGCGTACGCGGAGCAGCTGGTGTGCGGGCCGGTGCGGTAGCGCATCCTCTCCTTCGCCCGCCCCTCACCGCTGTCCTTGTTCGTGTGACCGTGATTGCAGCTCAGGGTCTGGATCGGGTCGGCCTGGGCGGGCGCCGCACCGGCGACGCCGCCGACGCCGAGCAGCCCGGCCGCGACGATGCCGGGCAGCGTCAGCGCCGCTCTCCGCAGAGATTTCTTCATTGGTCGTTTCCCCTCGAATGAGTCGGGTTTCACTTCGAGGGGAAACCTAAGAGCCGCCGTATGCCCTGCTCCAGGCCTTTTCGCCTGGTCGAAAAGGGGTCAGTAGTAGTACGGGAACGCCGACCAGTCCGGGGAGCGCTTCTCCAGGAACGAGTCGCGGCCTTCGACGGCCTCGTCCTGCATGTACGCCAGCCGCGTGGTCTCGCCGGCGAAGAGCTGCTGGCCGACCAGGCCGTCGTCGGTGAGGTTGAACGCGTACTTGAGCATCCGCTGCGCCGTCGGCGACTTGCCGTTGATCGCCCACGCCCAGTCCAGCGCCTCGGCCTCGAGCTTCGCGTGCGGGACGGCGGAGTTGACCGCGCCCATCGCCTGCATCTGCTCGGCCGTGTACTCGCGGCCGAGGAAGAAGATCTCCCGCGCGAACTTCTGCCCGACCTGCTTGGCCAGATACGCCGAGCCGTAGCCGCCGTCGAAGGAGCCGACGTCGGCGTCGGTCTGCTTGAACCGCGCGTGCTCGGCCGAAGCCAGCGTGAGGTCGCACACCACGTGCAGCGAATGCCCGCCGCCGGCCGCCCAGCCCGGGACCACGGCGATGACCACCTTCGGCATGAACCTGATCAGCCGTTGGACCTCGAGAATGTGCAGCCGTCCGGCCCTGGCCGGATCGATCGTGTCGGAGGTCTCCCCGTCCGCGTACTGATACCCGGAGCGTCCGCGAATACGCTGGTCACCGCCGGAGCAGAACGCCCAGCCGCCGTCCTTCGGCGACGGGCCGTTGCCGGTGAGCAGGACGCACCCGACGTCCGAGCTCATCCGCGCGTGGTCGAGCGCGCGGTACAGCTCGTCGACGGTGTGCGGGCGGAAGGCGTTGCGGACCTCGGGACGGTCGAACGCGACACGTACGACACGTTTGCCTGAGCGGCTCTCAGAGGAGCGGTGATAGGTGATGTCGGTGAAGTCGAAACCTTCGACCTCGGTCCACAAGGCCGGGTCGAACAGCTCGGAAACCTGGGCGTCATCCACGTTTGGGAGAATAGGACGTGTGGCCGTGAGTCGTAGTGTGAAACCCGAGGTCTGCCGGTGAATCCTTCCACCGCGCAGGCCAGGGTCATCGTCGACGAACTCGTCCGCAACACCGTCTCGCACGTCGTCCTCTGCCCGGGCTCACGCAACGCCCCGCTGTCGATCGCGCTGTACGACGCGGCGGCAGCCGGACGCCTCCAGCTGCACGTCCGCATCGACGAACGCGGCGCCGCCTTCCTCGCCCTCGGTATCGCCGCGCGCACCGGCCGCCCCGTGGCCGTGCTGTGCACCTCGGGGACCGCGGCCGCGAACTTCCACCCCGCCGTGCTGGAGGCCGATCGCGCGGGGGTCCCGTTGATCGTGCTGACCGCCGACCGGCCGCCCGAGATGCGGGCCGCCGGTGCGAGCCAGGTCATCGACCAGCATCAGCTCTACGGCAACGCCGTCCGCTACTTCGACGAGCTGGCCGTCGCCGAGCGCCGTGCCGGGCAGAACTCGTACTGGCGCGGCCAGATCTGCCGCGCCTGGAACGCCGCGTACGGCGAATGGCGCTGCGGGCCCGTGCACCTGAACATCCCGTTCCGCGAGCCGCTCGTGCCGGACATCGACGATGACGGCGAGTGGTACGAGTCACTCGAAGGGCGTCCCGACGGCGCTCGCTGGACCGAGCTTCCCGACTTCGGCGCGCTTCCCTCGTTCGTGGTGCCCTCGGCCCGGTCCGGCCTGGTCATCGCGTGCGACACCGGCGTGCAGGCGGCCAGCGAATGGGCCGAACTGCACGGTTGGCCGGTCGTCTCCGAAACCGGCGGCATCGGGATGGCGGGTGCGACGGCGATCTCGTCCGGCGCGTGGCTGCTCGGTGTCGAGGAGTTCATCTCGCGGCACAAACCCGAACAGGTCCTGTGCATCGGCCGTCCGACGGTGTTCCGGCAGGTCCAGCGGGTGCTGTCCGATCCCGACGTCGAGGTGCTGCTGGTCCGGCCCGATTCGGACTGGCCCGCGCCCGCGCACAACGTCCGCCAGGTCGGGCAGTGGTTCGACGAACCGTCCAAACCGGCCGACCCGGAATGGCTGGCGAGCTGGCAGCGCGCGGACAAGGCGGCGTCGGCGGCGGTGACCGAAGCGCTGGCCGCGGAACCGTGGCCGAGCGGGCTCCGCCTGGCGACCGAGCTGGTCGACGCGGTCCCGGAAGGGTCGCTGCTGGTCGTCGGCTCGTCCAACCCGACGCGGGACGTCGCGCTCGCCGGGCGGCTGCGGCCCGACGTCCTCGTGCACCGCAACCGCGGCGTCGCCGGGATCGACGGCATGGTCTCGACCGCCATCGGCGCCGCGACCGTCCACAGGGGACATTCGTACGCCCTGCTCGGCGACCTGACGTTCCTGCACGACGCGAGCGGCCTGCTGACCGGGCCCGCCGAACAGCGCCCCGACCTGACGATCGTGGTGCTCAACGACGACGGCGGCGGCATCTTCTCGCTGCTGGAGCAGGGGGCGCCGGAGCACGATGCCAGCTTCGAGCGCGTCTTCGGGACGCCGCACGGAGCCGACCTAGGCGCGCTGTGCGCCGGTTACCGCGTGCCGCACGTCGTCGCCGAGACGCTCACCGAGTTCCGCGAGGCGCTCAAGCCCGCGCCGGGGCTGCGGGTGGTGGAGGTCCGGGTGGACCGAACGCGCCACCGCGAGCTGCACGCGCGCCTCCGTACGGCGGTGTCCTCCGCGGTACGGGCTGTCTAGCCGTTTTTGATCTCAGTCCAGGGGTTAGGAACCCCTCCTTTGGACGTGTCTGGAGCATGATCGGCTGGCTACGTTCGAGCGCGCTGACAAATCCTGGGAGGATTCGCAATGCGCTTGAAGACTCGCGCCGGCTTCGCCGGATTGACCGCGGGCGTCGTCTCGGTGCTGCTCGCCGGCAGCGCGGCCGCCGCACCCGCGCCCGGCTCGATCGGCATCGGCGACCCGTACTACCCGCACGCCGGTAACGGCGGCTACGACGTCGGTCACTACGACCTCCGGCTGACCTATCAGCCCGCGACCGACCTGCTGTCCGGTGCCACGACGATCCTGCTCACCGCGACGCAGGACCTCTCGGCGTTCAACCTGGACTTCGGTCTGAAGGTGTCGAGCGTCCGGGTGAACAACCGGCCCGCGAAGTTCGCGACGTCGACCGACGGCACCGGTGAGCTGACCGTCACGCCGTCGGCGCCGCTGAAGAAGGGCCAGACGGCGACCGTCGTCGTCGCCTACGCGGACACGCCGTCGAAGGTGAAGATCGACGGCTTCACCGCCTGGAAGAAGACCCCGGACGGCGCGCTCGCCGTCGACGAGCCGCAGAGCGCGGCCTGGTGGTTCCCGTCCAACGACCACCCGACCGACCTGGCCACCTACGACGTCTCGGTCGAGGTCCCGAACGACGTCGCGGCGCTGTCGAACGGCACGCTCGTGCGCAAGACGGTGCAGCGGCCCGGCTGGACGCGCTGGAACTGGCGCAGCACCAAACCGCAGGCGACGTACCTCACGTCGCTGGAGGTCGGCAAGTTCGAGGTGAACCAGCAGACCACGCCGGACGGCCAGCCGTTCATCACCGCGTACGGCGCCGACCTCGGCGAATCGCTCGGCGCGGCCAAGGCCAGCATCGAACGGACGCCGGAGATCACCGAATTCCTCGCCTCGAAGTTCGGGCCCTACCCGTTCGAGGCGCAGGGCGGCGTCGTCACCACCGGCATCACCTTCGCGCTGGAGAACCAGACGCGGCCGGTGTACGGCGCCCGGGCGTTCCGGTCCGGTTCCAACACCTCGATCGTCGCGCACGAGCAGGCGCACCAGTGGTTCGGTGACAGCGTCACGCTCGGCAAGTGGAGCGAGATCTGGCTGAACGAGGGCTTCGCGTCCTACGCCGAGTTCCTGTGGTCGGAGGAGACCGGCGAGGGCACCGCCGACGAACTCGCGCAGTACATCTACGACTCGGTGCCGGCCGAGGACCCGTTCTGGCAGGTCCTGCCCGCCGACCCGGGCGCGGAAAACCAGTTCGACGCGGCCGTGTACGACCGTGGCGCGCTCGCGGTGCACGCGTTGCGCAAGGCCGTGGGCGACGACACGTTCTTCCGGATCCTGCAGACCTGGCAGCAGGTGAAGAAGGCCAAGTCGGCCGTGATCCCGGAGTTCATCGCGCTGGCGGAGAAGATCTCGGGCAAGCCGCTGTACGACCTGTTCCAGACGTGGCTGTACACCAAGGGCAAGCCCGCCGTGGGCCCGAACGGCGCGCAGGCGGCGTTGCGGGCCGCTGTGGCCCCGGTCGCACCGAAGTCGTACCCGCAGATCAAGGCGACGCACGAATTCCTCGCCGAGCGACACGCCCACTGACGGGTAGCGATACGCTCGCGGCGTGACGGCCAAAACGGAGCGGGTGAGGCGCATCGGGTGGTATGCCGCCCTCGTTGTCGCCTCACTCGTCACCGTGCTCGGTGTCTCGCTACTGTTCGCCGCCGTCCGCAACGACAGCGCGATCGAAGCGCAGCTCGGGCAGGCGACGGCGCAAGTCGAGTCGGTGGCCTTCGACCGCACGATCATCAACTACGCCAC
Organism: Amycolatopsis sp. NPDC058340; assembly: GCF_042723975.1. Lineage (NCBI taxonomy): Bacteria > Bacillati > Actinomycetota > Actinomycetes > Pseudonocardiales > Pseudonocardiaceae > Amycolatopsis > Amycolatopsis sp. NPDC058340. Next base: position 34,594 of record NZ_JBHXIB010000039.1, read on the forward strand.
CCCCGACGGCATCATCCACAGCCCGGCCAACGGCGTGCTCTACCCGTCCGGGCTGGCCGCCGGGCAGCTGGTGAACATCGAGTACGACGTCGGCGACCCGGAACTCGCGCGGGTGGCCGGGCGCTCGGCGGCGAACACGCTGCTGCCGCTGGGCAGCATGATCTTCTTCACCTGGCTGATCGCCGGGCCGCTGCTGTGGTGGATCCGGCGGCAGCGGCTGGCGTACCGGCGCTCGCTCGCCGAGTCCGCCGCCTGATCACGCGAGTTCCGTCCTCAATCACGCGAGTCCCGCCCTCCATCACGCGAGTCCCGTCCCGAATCACGCGTGTTCGCTGTCCAAGCACGTGTGTCGTCCGTCTGATCACGCGAGTCGTCCGATGGGGCTCGGCGTGCTTGAACGGACGACACGAGTGATTGAACGGACGACACGCGTGCTTGGAGGCGTAACTCGCGTGATTGGAGGCGTAACTCAGCCGACCGACGCCCGCCACCAGCCCAGGACCTCGTCCGCGACGCCGGGGGCAGCGACCAGCAGGGCGTCGACGGGCAAGGCGGTGTCTTCGCCATGGCGGTCCAGCACCACGGCCCCGGCCTCGATGGCCAGCGCGACCGAGCCGGCGACGTCCCATTCGCGGTAGCTGTGCAGCACCGCCGCGGCCGCGTGCCCCAGCGCGACCTGCGCGATCGCCAGCGCCGCCGAGCCGAGCACCCGGACCCCGGCGTGCGCGGCGGCGGCCCGTTCGATGAACTGGCCCATCCCCGGCCAGACGCCCTTGCGCGTGAGCTCCGTGCAGACGATCGCCCCGGCGGTCCCGCACCGGTCGGTCAGCGTGATCGGCTTGCCGTTCGCCCTGGCCCCGCGGCCGCGCGCGGCGGCGTAGATCTGCGCGCGGTACGGATCCGCGACCACGCCCACCACCGGGCCCGAAGCGTCGATCAGGGCGAGGCTGTACGCGCACCACGGCACCCCGGCGACGTAGTTCGCGGTGCCGTCGACCGGGTCGACCACCCAGCGGTATTCGGCGACGTCGGCACCGTGGTCGGCGCCGAATTCGCCGCCGACGACCGGGATACCGGGGAATTCCGCGGTCAGCACGCGGCGGGTGTGCCGTTCGAGGATCCGGTCCGTGTCGGTGACCCAGTCGAAGGGCGAGTCCTTCGGATCGGGCTGGGCGCCCCGGCCGGCGGTCGCGGTGATCACGTCGGTCGCGTCGTTGGCCAGCCGCCCGGCCACTTCGAGGGCCCTCGACACCAGCCCTGGCTCGACGGGCTGAGGCGGCCTAGACGACAGAAGGGTCATGCCTGCCTAGTGTGGCCGAGCCTGGTTTACGGAACACGACCTTGAGATGACATGTCGTCTGTTCCGTTTTTGTTGGCGTGGCCGTCACAACCGGATGCGACAGTGATCCGCGTGCGAGTCGCGATAGTCACCGAAAGTTTCCTGCCCCAGGTGAACGGCGTGACCAACTCCGTGCTCCGCGTCGTGGAACACCTCCGCGACCGCGCGCACGAGGTGCTGATCATCGCCCCGGGTCCGGGTCCCGTGGAGTACCTCGGCGCCCCGGTCGTGCGCATCCCCGCCCTCGACTTCCCCGGCGTGAACTCCCTCCCGGTCGGCGTGCCGACCAGGACGGTGCTCACCGCCCTGACCGATTTCGGCCCGGACGTGGTGCATCTGGCGTCGCCGTTCGTGGTCGGCGCCCGCGGGCTCGCCGCGGCAAGGCGGCTGCGGGTGCCGTGTGTCGCGGTGTACCAGACCGACATCGCCGGATTCGCCGCCGCGTACGGCTTCGGCATCGCCGCCCGCGCCGCCTGGCGCTGGGTGCGCCGCCTGCACTCGCGGGCGGACCGCACGCTCGCGCCGTCGACGGATTCGGTGGAACAGCTGAAACTGCACGGGATCCCGCGCGTGCACCGCTGGGCGCGCGGCGTCGACATCGAGCGGTTCTCGCCGGCGCACGCCGACCCCGCCTTGCGTGCCGAACTGGCGCCGAACGGCGAACTGCTGGTCGGTTTCGTCGGCAGGCTCGCGCCCGAGAAGGAGGTCGACCGGCTGACCGCGCTCGCCGGGGTCGACGGGATCCGCGTGGTCGTCGTCGGTGACGGGCCGGAGTTGCCGATGCTGCGCGAACGCATCCCGGGCGCGGCGTTCCTCGGCGCCCGCTACGGCGAGGAGCTTTCCGCCGCGTATGCGAGCCTCGACGTCTTCGTCCACACAGGACCGCACGAGACGTTCTGCCAGGCCATCCAGGAGGCGATGGCATCCGGGCTTCCCGTACTCGCCCCGGACGCGGGCGGACCGAAGGATCTGGTTCTGCCCGGCCGCACCGGCTATCTTCTGCCCGCCGACCGCGCCGGATTCGCGACGGCGCTGGTGGACAAGGTGAACGACCTGCGTGACGAAGCACTTCGGGCCAGGCTGGGGGAGAAGGCGCGCAAGGTCGTGCTCGGCCGGACCTGGCCCGCGGTCTGCCACGAACTGGTCGGCCACTACGAGGCCGTCCAAGGCAAAGTCGCGCGCGCGGCCTGACCTATGCATATCGTCCAGCTGGCCAACTTCTACGGACCACGCTCGGGCGGGCTGCGGACGGCGCTGCATCATCTCGGCGCCGGTTACGTGGCCAGCGGCCATCAGGTGACCCTCGTGGTGCCCGGGCAGCGCTACGCGGACGAGACGCTTCCCTCGGGCGTACGCCGGTTTTCCCTTCCGGCGCCACAGATCCCCGGTACCGGCGGCTATCGCGCGGTCGATCCGCATCGCGTGCGCGCGGTGCTGAGACGCCTGGAGCCGGACAGGCTCGAAGTGTCCGACAGGCTCACCCTGCGCGGCATGGGTGTCTGGGCGCGGCGCAACGGCGTACCCAGCATGGTGATCTCGCACGAGCGCCTGGACAGGCTGCTGGAGCAGTTCCTGATGCCCGAACCCGTCGCGCGGCGCGTCGCGGACGTCGCGAACCGGCGGATGGCGCGGCACTACGACACGGTCGTCTGCACGACGGCGTTCGCCCGTGCGGAATTCGACCGGATCGCCGCGCCGAACGTGCGGCGTGTACCGCTCGGCGTCGACCTCACGACCTTCGCCCCGGCCCGCCGTGACGACGGCTGGCGGCACACGCTGACCGGGAACGCCGACGCGCTGCTCGTCCACTGTGGACGCTTGTCGCCGGAGAAACACGTCGAGCGCAGTGTGGACACCGTCGCCGAGCTCACCGAGGCGGGGCACCGCGTACGGCTCGTGATCGCCGGAGACGGACCCCGGCGGCGTGCGCTGGAACGGCGGGCGCGCGGGCTTCCGGTGACCTTCCTCGGCTTCCTCTCCGGACGCGGCGACGTCGCCCGGCTGCTCGCCAGCGCCGACGTCTCCCTCGCGCCCGGTCCACACGAGACGTTCGGGCTGGCCGCGCTGGAGGCGCTCGCTTCGGGCACGCCGGTGGTGGTCTCGGCGTCGTCGGCACTGCGGGAGATCGTGCGGCCCGGCTGCGGTGAGGCAGTCGACGATCGTGCCCCGGCGTTCGCGGGCGCGGTCACCGGTCTCCTGGAAAGTCCAGAGGACGCCAGACGGGCGGCGGCGCGGGCGCGCGCGGAGGAATTCGCCTGGCCGCGGTCCGTGCGGGGAATGCTCTCCGCGCACACTTGATCACTTTGTATCTTCTTTGTACAACCGGCATTCATCGTCCCCTCACGCCATCGAGCGAGAGGACGGCACGTGAGGTTCGAAGTACTGGGTACGTTCAGCATCTCTTCCGGTTCGGGGTCGGTCCCGCTGCACGGCCGGATGCGGAGAACGCTCCTCGGCGTGCTGCTGGTCCGGGCGAACACCTTCGTCCCGGTGAACGTGCTCACCGAGGCGCTGTGGGACAGCAAGTGGGAGCCGCGGGCGGTGCCGAAGCTGCACTGGCACGTCCACAAGCTGCGGCAGGCCCTGCCCGAGGGCGACCGGCTCGTCTTCGACAACGGCGGCTACCGGCTGGAGGTCCACCCCGGCGAACTCGACGTCGAGACCTTCGAGACGCTGGCGGGCCAGGCGCTGAAGACCGCGGACCCCGCGCAGCGTGCTTCGCTGATCCGGCAGGCCCTCACGCACTGGCACGGCGCGCCCTACGAGGGCCTCGACGTCCCGCTGCTTTCGGACGAGACGATGCGTCTCTCAGAGCACCGGCTGGTCCTGCTCGAAGAGCTCTACCAGGCGGAACTCGATCTCGGCAGGCACGCGAGCGCGGCCGTCGAGCTGGCCGATCTGGTGCGGCGGCACCCCTTGCGGCAGCGTGCCCAGTACCTCCTGATGGACGCTCTGTGGCGAGCCGGACGCACCTCCGACGCGCTGGCGGCGTACCGGCGAGCGCGCCGGGTCTCGGTCGATCAGCTCGGCCTCGAACCGGGGCCGGAACTGCGGTTGCTGGAGCGGAGGATCCTCGCCGGCGAGGTCGCGGGGGCCGGTGCGCACCGTGCCCCGGCGTTGCTTCACCGGGCCAGGTGAACCTACGGGCTGTCGCTTTGCTCCCGCTTGGCCGCGATCCCTCAGGGTGAGCGAAGTAGTGTGCGGGTATGTCCCGAGCGAGTCTTGACAAGGATCCGCACGAAGTCGCCGCCATGTTCGACGACGTCGCGGACGGCTACGACCGCGCGAATTCGTTCATGACCTTCGGCTTCGACCGCCGCTGGCGCACCATCACCGGCCGGGTGCTGGACGCCAAACGCGGCGAGAAGGTGCTGGACCTCGCGGCGGGCACCGGCGTGTCCACGGTCGAGTACGCGCGCAACGGCGCGTGGTGCCTCGCGGCGGACTTCTCGGTCGGCATGCTCAAGGCGGGCAAGCATCGCGGCGTCCCGATGGTGGCCGCCGACGCGATGAAGCTGCCGTTCGCCGACGACAGCTTCGACGCGGTGACCATCTCGCTCGCGCTGCGGAACTTCGTCGACACCAAGGCCGCGCTCACCGAGATCGCGCGGGTGGTCAAACCGGGCGGCCGTCTGGTGATCTGTGAGGTGTCGACGCCCACATTCCCGCCGATCCGGTTCCTGCACCGGAAGTTCATCGCGAAGCTGCTCACCTGGGTCGGCGCCAGGACCTCGTCGAACCCCGAGGCCTACTCCTACCTGGCCGAATCCATGCTGGCGTGGCCGGATCAGCGGACGCTGGGCGAGATCATCGCGAGCGCCGGGTGGACCGAGGTGGAGTGGCTGAACCTCACGTTCGGCGTCGTCGCCATCCACCGCGCCAAAAAGCCGACTGTAAATCCGCCTTCCTCCCCACCGCCACCCTCAACGGACGGGCTCCGCCCGACTGTAAATTCATAGGCATGACACGTCGCAACGCAGACCACGACGCCGAGGTCATCGTCGTCGGTGCCGGACCGGCCGGCTCCACCGCCGCCACGTACCTCGCCCGCGCGGGCGTCGACGTGCTGCTGCTGGAGAAGACCGAGTTCCCGCGCGAGAAGGTGTGCGGCGACGGTCTGACCCCGCGCGGCGTCAAGCAGCTCATCGACCTGGGGATCGACACCAGCGAGGACGCGGGCTGGGTGCACAGCCGCGGCCTGCGGATCCTCACCGGCGAGCTCACGCTGGAACTGGACTGGCCGGACCTGACGAGCTACCCGCCGTACGGTGTTTCGCGGACCCGCCAGGACTTCGACGACCTGCTCGCGAAGACCGCGGTCAAGGCGGGCGCGCGGCTCTACGAGCGCACCACAGTCACCGGCGCCATCACCAGCCCGACCGGCCGCGTGATCGGTGTCGAGGCGAAGGTCGGCCCGGAGAAGACGCCGGTGAGCTACCGCGCTCCGCTGGTGCTGGCCTGCGACGGCGTCTCCGCGCGGCTCGCGCTGAGCGTCGGCATCCAGAAGAACGAGAAGCGCCCGATGGGTGTCGCGGTGCGGCAGTACTACAAGAGCCCGCGCCACGACGACCCGTTCATCGAGGGGCACCTTGAGCTGTGGGACCGCTCGGACCCGCGCGACCCGAAGCTGCTGCCCGGCTACGGCTGGGCGTTCCCGCTCGGCGACGGCACGGTGAACGTCGGCCTCGGCATGCTGTCGACGTCGGCCGCGTTCCGCAGCACCGACTACCGCGCGCTGCTGCGCCAGTGGCTCGACGGGACACCCGAGGAATGGGGCTACCGCGAGGAGAACGCCATCGGCAAGGTCGGCGGCGCCGGTCTCCCGATGGGCTTCAACCGCACCCCGCACTACCGCGACGGCCTGCTGCTGCTCGGCGACGCGGGCGGCATGGTCAGCCCGTTCAACGGCGAGGGCATCTCGGCCGCGATGGAATCCGCGCAGCTGGCGTCGGAGTTCGTCGTGCAGGCGCTGGCGCGCCGCGAAGGCCCTTCGCGCGAGCGGGCGCTGGAGGGCTATCCGCGCGCCGTCGCGGAGCTGATGGGCGGCTACTACCGTCTCGGCAACGTGTTCGCGAAGCTGATCGGGAAGCCGAAGATCATGCACGCCGCGACGAAGTACGGGCTGCGGATCAACTCGATCCTTCCGTTGGTCTACAAGGGACTTTCGGGTTGCTACGACGCCAAGGGCGGGGATGGCGTGGACCGCCTCATCGCCGCTCTGGCGCGCGCCACTCCCTCTCCGCGCTGACGTCACGCATTTCGTCCTCTGAATGCGGTAGTTCGCCCTTCGAACCACCGCATTCAGAGGACGAAATGCGCTGGGCCACGGCCCGCCACCACACGTCTGGACCGCTCATGGGCAACCCGGCCCTGCTCCGCCCGAGGAGTGCGGCGGCGGTGGCGCGTCGGTCCAGGGGTCGTGAGTGGCAAGTGTCGTTAGAACGACCCGAAACACTCACGACCAACCCGGCCGACGTCCCACCCCGCGCTTCGGAAGAGGCCGCAGGCAGTCGACTAATTGCGCTGGCTCCACACGTCTGGACCAGTCACGGGTACTCCGCGCAGTGGTATCGGTCACAGGACAAATGCGGTCAAACAGCCCCCTGAAGCCGATCTTGAGAACGACGCCGCAGGTCACCGGTACCGCACGCGAGAAGAAACCGTACTGGCCGTGCGGCCAAGTTAGGGCAGCCTTATAGCACGGGGCCTAGGGACAAGAATGTGAGTCACGTCCTACACTCGCCCCATGCTTTGTGAATCGCTTCACATCCTCGACGGGAGGCTTGTGAACTATTTCACAAGCAAGGGGGCCGTCATGCACGGCCCGTAAGGGTTGCCTAACCCTCGGCGGTGTGACCCAGGTGACTTAGGGTGCCGACCGAGGGAAGCGGTGAACCCCGACTCGAAAACCGCAGCGGCGCGGAAAGGATGGCGAAAACCCCGTGCTGATGTTGCCCGTGCTGGCCCAGGCGGACACCTCGAAGGTGCCCAACCTGGACATGTACCTCCCCCTGGTCCTCTTGTTCGTCCTCGCTCTCGCGTTCGCGGTGCTTTCGGTGCTGCTCGGCCCGCTCGTCGGCCCGAGCCGGGCCAACAAGGCGAAGCTCGCGGCCTACGAATGCGGTATCGAACCGTCGCCGCAGCCGGTCGTCGGCGGCGGCCGGATGCCGGTCGCGTACTACATCACCGCGATGCTGTTCATCCTGTTCGACATCGAGATGGTCTTCCTCTACCCGTTCGCGGTCTCCGCGGACGCGCTGGGCATGTTCGGCCTGGTGGAGATCGTGCTGTTCATCGCGACGGTCGGTTTCGCGTACGCCTACGTATGGCGTCGCGGCGGCCTGGATTGGAACTAGAGAAGCATGGGCCTCGAAGAAAAACTCCCCAACGGCATCCTCCTGGCCAGCCTCGAAGGCCTGGTGAACTGGGCCCGCAAGAACTCGATGTGGCCCGCCACCTTCGGTCTCGCCTGCTGCGCGATCGAGATGATGACCGTCGGCGGTTCCCGCTACGACATCGCCCGCTTCGGCATGGAGCGCTTCAGCGCGACGCCGCGCCAGGCCGATCTGATGATCGTCGCCGGCCGCGTCACGCAGAAGATGGCGCCGGTGCTCCGCCAGATCTACGACCAGATGGCCGAGCCCAAGTGGGTGCTGGCGATGGGCGTCTGCGCCTCGTCCGGCGGCATGTTCAACAACTACGCCGTGGTGCAGGGCGTCGACCACATCGTCCCGGTCGACATGTACCTCCCCGGCTGCCCGCCGCGCCCCGAAATGCTGCTCGACGCGATCCTGAAGCTGCACGCCAAGATCCAGGACGAGCCGATCAACGCCCGCCGGGCCGCGATCCGCGCCGCCAGCGGTGAGCGCACCGAGCTGATCGCCTCCTCGATCAAGTACGCGAAGAAGTGAGCGACGTGCCCGAAGACAACACTCCCGAAGTCCCCGAGACGGGCGGCGAGCAGTCCAGCGCCGAGCGTCCCGAAGCCGGTCTCGAGCCGCAGGGCACCCGCCCGGCCGAACCGGTCGTCACCGGTACAGAGCGCCAGGGCATGTTCGGCGTCCGCGGCACCGGTGACACCTCCGGTTACGGCGGCGTCCGCCTCCCCGCGTACAGCCCGCCCCCGGCGGAGCGCCCGTACGGCGGCTGGTTCGACGAGTTCGCCGACGAGTTCTACGCGGCCTTGGCGGACAACAAGATCCCGGCGAACGCGATCCTGCAGACCACGGTCGACCGCGGCGAGATCACCTTCTACGTCTCCCGCGAGCACCTCGTCGAGATCGCCAAGGTCCTGCGCGACGACACCGGTCTCCGCTTCGAGCTGCTCAGCTCCGTCTCCGGCGTGGACTACGGCGTCGACGTCCCGCAGCGGCTGCACTCGGTCTACCACTTCACGTCGATGACCTACCGCCGCCGCATCCGGCTCGAGGTCACGCTCGACATCGAAGACCCGCACGTCCCGTCGCTGGTCGGGGTCTACCCGACGGCCGACTGGCAGGAGCGGGAGGCGTACGACATGTTCGGCATCGTCTACGACGGCCACCCGGCGCTGACCCGCATCCTCATGCCGGACGACTGGGACGGTCACCCCCAGCGCAAGGACTACCCGCTCGGCGGGATCCCGGTCGAATACAAGGGCGCGGAGATCCCGCCGCCGGACCAGCGGAGGTCGTACTCGTGAGCATTCACGAAGAAGCAACCGAAGTTCCCGAAGCCGACTCCCGCGACACGACCGAAGGCCGCGTCTACACCGTCTCGGGCGGTGACTGGGAAGACCTCATCGAGGACTCCCGCCACGACGAGCGCATGGTCATCAACATGGGCCCGCAGCACCCGTCGACGCACGGCGTGCTCCGGCTCGTGCTGGAGATGGAGGGCGAGACCGTCACCCAGCTCCGCTCGGTCATCGGCTACCTGCACACCGGGATCGAGAAGAACTGCGAGTACCGCACGTGGACCCAGGGCGTCACCTTCGTGACGCGCATGGACTACCTCGCCCCGCTGTCGACCGAGATGGCGTACTGCCTCGGCGTCGAGAAGCTGCTCGGCATCCAGGCCCCGCGCCGCGCCGAACTGCTGCGCGTGATGCTGCTGGAGATCAACCGCATCGGTTCGCACCTGGTCTACATCGCCACCGGCGGCATGGAACTCGGTGCCACCACGGCGATGACGCTCGGGTTCCGTGAGCGCGAAGAGGTCCTGCACCTGCTGGAGCACCTCACCGGTCTCCGGATGAACCACGCGTTCATCCGCCCCGGCGGTCTCGCGCAGGACATGCCCGCCGACTACCACGAGGTGGTCAGCGCGTTCGTCAAGACGATGGACGAGCGGCTTCCCTTGTACGACAAGCTCTTCACCGGTCAGCCGATCTGGCGCAACCGGCTCAAGGGTGTCGGGTACCTGCCGGTCGACGCGTGCCTCGCGCTCGGTGTCACCGGCCCGGTGCTGCGCAGTGCCGGTCTCCCGTGGGACATGCGCAAGACCGAGCCGTACTCCCGCTACGAGGAGTTCGAGTTCGACATCCCGACCTCCACCGAGGCGGACTGTTGGGCGCGCTACCTGCTGCGTGTCGAGGAGATGCACCAGAGCCTGCGGATCATCAAGCAGTGCCTCAAGAAGCTCGAGCCGGGCCCGGTCATGGTCGAGGACAAGAAGGTCGCCTGGCCTGCCCAGCTCTCGATCGGCAGCGACGGCATGGGCAACTCGCTCGAACACGTCCGCAAGATCATGGGCCAGTCGATGGAATCGCTGATCCATCACTTCAAGCTGGTCACCGAGGGCTTCAAGGTCCCGCCGGGCCAGACCTACACCTCGGTGGAGTCGCCGCGCGGTGAACTCGGCGTGCACTTGGTCTCCGACGGCGGCACCAGGCCGCTGCGGGTCCACGTGCGCGAACCGAGCTTCGTGAACCTGCAGTCGATGCCCGCGATGGCCGAAGGCGGCCTGGTGGCCGACGTGATCGCCGCCATCGCCTCGATCGACCCCGTCATGGGGGGAGTGGACCGTTGAGCACCCAGCCCGAAACGACACCCACGCCCGAGCCCGGCACCAGCCTGGCCGAGCAGACCCATATCGCCGCCGGTGGTGACGTCGACGTGATCGCGATCGCGCCGGATCCCGCCGAGGCGGAGGGGATCCTGGAGAACTCGAAGCTCGAAGACATCTTCGACGCCGACACGTACGCCAAGGCGCAGAACCTGATCTCGCGATACCCGCAGTCGCGGTCGGCGCTGCTGCCGATGCTGCACCTCGTGCAGTCGGTGCAGGGTTACGTGAGCCAGGAGGGCATCGCCTTCTGCGCGCAGAACCTGGACCTCTCCGACGCCGAGGTCAGCGCGGTCGCGACGTTCTACACCATGTACAAGCGCCGCCCGTGCGGCGAGCACTTGGTCAGTGTGTGTACGAACACCCTGTGCGCGGCCATGGGCGGCGACGCGATCTACAAGAAGCTCCAGACGCACCTCGGTTCCGAAGAGAAGCCGTTGGGGCACAACGAGACCGCCGGCACGCCGAACGAGCCCGGCTCGATCACGCTGGAGCACGCCGAATGTCTCGCGGCCTGTGACCTCGCCCCGGTCATCCAGGTCAACTACGAGTACTTCGACAACCAGACCGAGGAAAAAGCCGTCGCGCTGGTCGACGCGTTGCAGGCGGGCAAGAAGCCGGCCCCGACGCGCGGCGCGCCGCTGACGAACTTCAAGGGCGCCGAACTGCAGCTCGCCGGGTTCTTCCCGGAGGACGCTCAGCAGTACCGCACGGACGTCGACGGTCCTTCGCAGGCCGTCGAAACCCTGCGGGGAGCGCAGGTCGCGCAGGACCGCGGCTGGACCGCGCCCGCGATGAAGGACGTTCCGCTGCCTGAAGTGGAGAAGAAGTAATGGCCGATCCCATCACTCCGGTCCTCACGAAGCGCTGGCTTTCGCCCAACTCGTGGACGATCCAGTCCTACGAAGCCCTCGAGGGCTACACCGCGATCCGCAAGGCGCTCAAGGCCACTCCCGAGCAGATCGTCCAGCTGGTCAAGGACTCCGGCCTCCGCGGCCGTGGCGGCGCGGGCTTCCCGGCGGGCATCAAGTGGTCCTTCATGCCGCCGAACGAGGACAAGCCGCACTACCTCGTCATCAACGCCGACGAGGGCGAGCCGGGTACCTGCAAGGACATCCCGCTGATGATGGCGGACCCGCACTCGCTGATCGAGGGCTGCATCATCGCCTCGTACGCGATGCGTTCGCACCACTGCTTCATCTACGTCCGCGGCGAGGCGCTGCACTGCATCCGCCGCCTGAACGCGGCCGTGCGCGAGGCGTACGAAGCGGGCTACCTCGGCAAGAACATCCTCGACTCCGGATTCGACCTCGACATCACCGTGCACGCGGGCGCCGGGGCGTACATCTGCGGCGAGGAGACGGCGCTGCTGGACTCGCTGGAAGGCCGTCGCGGCCAGCCGCGGCTCAAGCCGCCGTTCCCGGCCGCCGCGGGTCTCTACGCCGCGCCGACCACGGTGAACAACGTCGAGACCATCGCCAGCGCGCCGTACATCGTCAACGGCGGTTCGAGCTGGTTCCGCGAGATGGGCCGCGAGAAGTCGCCCGGCCCGAAGATCTACTCGATCTCCGGCCACGTCGAGAAGCCCGGCCAGTACGAATGCCCGCTCGGCACCACGCTGCGCGAGCTGCTGGACATGGCGGGCGGCATGAAGGACGGCATCCCGCTGAAGTTCTGGACGCCGGGTGGTTCGTCCACGCCGATGTTCACCGCCGAGCACCTCGATGTTCCGCTGGACTTCGAAGGCGCGGCGGAAGCCGGGTCGATGCTGGGCACGACGGCCGTGCAGGTCTTCAACGAGACCGTTTCCGTGCCGTGGGCCGTGATGAAGTGGACGCAGTTCTACGAGCACGAGTCCTGCGGCAAATGCACGCCGTGCCGTGAGGGCACGTACTGGCTGGCGCAGATCCTGGAGCGCATGGTCGAGGGCAAGGGCACCGAGGAGGACATCGACACCCTGCTCGACGTCTGCGACAACATCCTCGGCCGCTCGTTCTGCGCCCTCGGCGACGGCGCGGTCTCGCCGATCCAGAGCGGTATCAAGTACTTCCGCGAGGAGTTCCTCGCGTTGTGTCAGGCAAACAAGCGCGAACTGGTGGGGGCGCAGGCATGACGATCGCACCCGACAAGCCCGGGACCGAGGTCGAAGAGACACCGGTCCCCGAAGGCCACGTCAAACTGGTCATCGACGGTGAAGAGGTCATCGCGCCCAAGGGCGAGCTGCTGATCCGCACCGCCGAACGGCTCGGCACGGTCATCCCGCGTTTCTGCGACCACCCGCTGCTCGACCCGGCGGGCGCCTGCCGCCAGTGCCTGGTCGAGGTCGAAATGGGCGGCCGTCCGATGCCGAAGCCGCAGGCCTCGTGCACCATGACGGTCGCCGACGGCATGGTCGTGAAGACCCAGCTGACCTCGGCTGTCGCGGACAAGGCCCAGCAGGGTGTGATGGAGCTGCTGCTCATCAACCACCCGCTGGACTGCCCGATCTGCGACAAGGGCGGCGAATGCCCGCTGCAGAACCAGGCGCTCGCGCACGGCCGCGCGGACTCCCGTTTCGTCGACACGAAGCGGACGTTCCCGAAGCCGCTGCCGATCTCCTCGCAGGTGCTGCTGGACCGCGAGCGTTGCGTGCTCTGCCAGCGTTGCACCCGGTTCTCCCGCGAGATCGCCGGCGACCCGTTCATCGAGCTGCTCGAACGCGGCGCCCACCAGCAGATCGGCACCGCCGAGACCGCGGACGTGCTGGACCTGGCTTCCCGGACCACCTCCGGCCAGCCGTTCCAGTCGTACTTCTCCGGCAACGTCATCCAGATCTGCCCGGTCGGCGCGCTGACGTCGGCCGCGTATCGGTTCCGTTCGCGGCCGTTCGACCTGGTGTCCTCGCCGAGCGTGTGCGAGCACTGCTCGTCCGGCTGCGCCGAGCGGACCGACTTCCGCCGCGGCAAGGTCATGCGGAAGCTCGCGGGCGACGACCCCGAGGTCAACGAAGAGTGGATCTGCGACAAGGGCCGGTTCGCCTTCCGTTACTCGACCGCTGAAGACCGGATCCGCCGTCCGCTCGTCCGCAACGCCGACGGCGTGCTGGAAGAGGCTTCCTGGACCGACGCGCTGCGCGCGGCCGCGGCTGGGCTGGCCAAGGCACGCGACGGCAAGGGCGCCGCGGTGCTGACCGGTGGCAGGTTGACTGTCGAGGACGCCTACGCGTACTCGAAGTTCGCGCGGATCGCCTTGGGCACCAACGACATCGACTTCCGTGCCCGCCCGCATTCGGCCGAGGAGCTGGGCTTCCTCGCGTCGCACGTGGTCGGGACGACGCCGGAAAGCGGCGTCACCTTCCGCGAGATCGAGCGGGCGCGCACGGTGCTGTGCGTCGCGTTCGAGCCGGAGGACGAAGCGCCGATCGTGTTCCTGCGGCTGCGCAAGGCGGCCCGCAAGAACCGCACCCGCGTCGTCCACTTGGGACAGTGGACCACCTCGTCGGTCCGCAAGACCTTCGGTGAACTGCTGGCCTGCGCGCCTGGTGGCGAAGCCGCCGCGATCGACGGCATCGCGCAGCACGCGCAGGACGTCGACCAGGCATTGGCCTCGGAAGGAGCCGTGATCCTCGTCGGCGAACGTGCCGCCGAGGTCCCGGGTCTCTTCTCGGCCCTGCACCGGCTGGTGGAGCGGACCGGCGCCCGGCTCGCGTGGATCCCGCGTCGCGCGGGTGAACGCGGTGCCCTGGCGGCGGGCGCGGCGCCGACGCTGTTGCCGGGCGGCCGTCCGGTCGCCGACGCCGAGGCTCGCGCCGAGGTCGAAAAGGCCTGGGGCGTCACGCTTCCCGCCTCGGAAGGCCGCGACACCACCGCGATCCTCAAGGCCGCTTCAGGGCAGGACATCGACGGCCTCCTGGTCGGCGGCGTCGACCCGGACGACCTGCCGGATCCGGACCTGGCCCGCCGCGCGCTCGAGAACGCGAAGTTCGTGGTGAGCCTGGAGCTTCGGCACAGCGGGGTCACCGAGCACGCGGACGTCGTCCTCCCGATCGCCCCGGCGGTCGAGAAGGCGGGCAGCTACCTGAACTGGGAAGGCCGCCGCCGCGAGTTCGCCGTCACCCTCGAAGGCACCGGCGCCCTGCCGGACTGCCGGGTGCTCGACACCCTCGCCGTCGAGATGGACGCGGACATCTTCACGCAGACCCCGGCCGCCTCGGCCGCCGATCTGGCCAAGCTGCCCGGCAAGACCGAGCCCGCGGTCTTCGAGCCGGTGGCGGCCGCCGCCGCGAGCTCGGGGAACGGCAAGGCCCTCCTCGCCACCTGGCGTCAGCTGATCGACAACGGTTCGCTGCAGGACGGCGAGCCGCACCTCAAGGGCACGCAGCGCGAGGTCGTCGCCAAGCTCTCGGCGAAGACCGCCGAAGGTTTGGGCGGCAGCGTCAAGGTCTCCACCGAACGCGGTTCCATCACGTTGCCGATCGAGGTCGCGGACCTGCCGGACGGCGTCGTATGGCTTCCGGGCAACTCCGACGGCTCGGCCGTCCGCGCTTCTCTCTGCGCGGGCCACGGCTCGGCCGTCACCCTCACCGGGGTGGAGGCGTGAGTTCGATGTTGTTGAGCCTTGGCGACCGAGCACGACGCCGCGCCCCGGCCGAAGGCCCCGCTATCGCGGCGGCAGGGCGCCCTGACTCGTCAGCTGTGCCGGGCTCGCCAGAGTGTGCCCTGGCGACGCGATCGCGGTCGCGCGGCTTTGAAGAATGCCGAGGTGAGAAGTGACTCCGTTGCTCAGCCAGATGCCGGACGCCGCCGAGCGGGCGGCGCTGCTGGCGGACGACCCGTTGTGGCTGGTGCTGCTCAAAACGGTCGTCATCCTGCTGATCGGCCCGATCCTGACGATCTTCCTGATCGTCTGGGAGCGGAAAGCGGTCGGCCGGATGCAGAACCGTCCCGGCCCCAACCGGGTCGGGCCCGGCGGCTACCTGCAGTCCCTCGCGGACGCGATCAAGCTGCCGTTCAAGGAACAGATCATCCCGGACACCGCCGACCGCAAGGTGTACTTCCTCGCGCCGGTGATCTCCGCGGTGCCGGCGCTGATCGCGCTGGCGGCGATCCCGTTCGGCCCGGTGGTCTCGATCTTCGGTGAGCGGACCGTGCTCCAGCTGGTCGACCTGCCGGTCGGCGTGCTGGTGATCCTGGCCTGCTCCTCGATCGGCGTGTACGGCCTGGTGCTGGCGGGCTGGTCGTCCGGCTCGCCGTATCCGCTGCTCGGTGGTCTGCGAAGCGCGGCTCAGGTGATCTCCTACGAGATCGCGATGGGTCTGTCGATCGTCGGCGTGATCCTCTACTCGGGCTCGATGTCCACCTCGGCGATCGTCGACGCCCAGCAGACCGGCTGGTACTTCTACCTGCTGCTGCCGAGTTTCGTGATCTACCTGATCTCCATGGTCGGCGAGACCAACCGCGCGCCGTTCGACCTCCCCGAGGCCGAATCCGAGCTGGTCGGCGGTTTCCACACCGAGTACAGCTCGATGAAGTTCGCGATGTTCTTCCTCGCCGAGTACGTCAACATGGTGATCGTCTCGGCGTTCGCGACCACGTTGTTCCTCGGTGGCTGGAAGTTCCCGTTCGTCGGCGCGGATCACGCGCTGAACCAGGGCTGGCTCCCGCTGATCTGGTTCTCCGCGAAGCTGTTCATCCTGCTGTTCGGCTTCATCTGGCTGCGCGGCACGCTGCCGCGGCTGCGGTACGACCAGTTCATGCGGCTGGGCTGGAAGGTCCTGGTGCCGGTCAACCTGGTCTGGATCGTCGTGATCGTCACGGTCCGCGCGATCAAGAACTCGGGTGGCCTGTCCACCCCGCAGATCCTCATCGGCGGCGGCGCGCTCATCCTCGTCGTCGTCATCCTGAGCCTGCTGCTGCCGGACAAGAAGGTCCCGGAAGACGACTACGTCCCGGTGACCGGCGGCGGATTCCCCGTGCCGCCGCTCGACCTGCAGGTCCCGGAGAAGACCCCGCGTCAGAAGGCCCTCGCGAAGGCCGAAGCCCGGGCTGCCAAACGCAAGCCCGCGGCGGTTTCCAGTGGAAGGGAGGCCGGCGATGGGGATGTTTGATCCCATCAAGGGTTTCGGTGTCACCTTCGGCATGATGTTCAAGAAGGTCGCCACCGAGGAGTACCCGGAGGCGGGCGCCCCCGCGGCTCCGCGGTATCACGGCAGGCACCAGCTCAACCGGCATCCGGACGGGCTGGAGAAATGCGTCGGCTGCGAGCTGTGCGCGTGGGCCTGCCCGGCGGACGCGATCTTCGTCGAAGGCGGCGACAACACCGAAGAGGCGCGCTACTCGCCCGGTGAGCGGTACGGCGCCGACTATCAGATCAACTACCTGCGCTGCATCGGCTGCGGGTTGTGCGTCGAGGCCTGCCCGACCCGGTCCCTGACGATGATCAACTTCTACGAGCTGGCCGACGACGACCGGCAGCGGTTGATCTACACCAAGGAAGACCTCCTCGCGCCGCTCCTGCCCGGCATGGAGCAGCCGCCGCACCCGATGCGGCTGGGCGAGAACGAGCAGGACTACTACGTCAACGGCCCGGAACTCGCACGGCAGCCGGCTGAGCCGAAGGAGCCGGTCAAGTGATCACGGCTCTCCTCGCGCAGGCGCCGGACGTTTCGGCGGGTATCACCACCGGCGAGACCATCGCGTTCTGGGTGCTCGGCCCGCTCGCGCTGCTCGGCGGGCTCGGCATGATCTTCTCCCGCAACGCCGTGCACTCGGCGCTGTGGCTGGTCCTCACGATGCTGTGCCTCGGCGCGCTGTACATGATCCAGCAGGCGCCGTTCCTCGGCTTCACGCAGATCATCGTCTACACCGGCGCGATCATGATGCTGTTCCTGTTCGTGCTGATGCTGGTCGGCCGGGAGAGTTCCGACTCGGTCGTCGAAGTGCTGCGCGGGCAGCGGGTCATGGCGACCCTGCTCGGCATCGGCGTCGGCGGGCTGCTCGCCGCGGGCCTCGCCCGCGCGCTGGCCAACGTCACCCCGGCGCTGCCGCGCGACCCGGCGAACCTCGACGGTGGCGGCCCGGGCGGGCTGGGACGGCTCATCTTCACCAAGTACCTGTTCCCGTTCGAGCTCACCTCGGCGCTGCTGATCACCGCCGCGCTCGGCGCGATGGTGCTCGCGTTCACCGACCGGCACGCCAAGGGCGGCAAGAAGAACCAGAAGGAACTCGTCGTCGACCGGTTCACCGGCAAACACGACCGGCCTTCGCCGCTGCCCGGCCCGGGTGTCTTCGCCACGGCCAACTCGGTCGCCACCCCGGCGCTGCTGCCCGACGGCTCGATCGCCAGGGAGTCGCTCTCGGAGATCATCGAGTCGACTTCGGCCGCCCAGCTGGAAACCGAGCGGAAGCAGGTCGCCGGGTCCGAAGACGGGCCCGACGCCCACGCTCTGGTCGGCAAGCCTGAAGGGGAGAAGGAATGACCCCGACGTACTACCTGCTCCTGTCCGCGCTGCTGTTCGCCATCGGCGCGGTCGGGGTGCTGGTGCGCCGCAACGCGATCGTCGTGTTCATGTGCATCGAGCTGATGCTGAACGCGGCGAACCTGTCCCTGGTCACGTTCGCCCGGATCAACGGGTCGCTGGACGGCCAGGTGATGGCGTTCTTCGTGATGGTCGTCGCCGCCGCCGAGGTCGTGGTGGGGCTCGCGATCATCATGGCGATCTTCCGCACCCGGCGCTCGGCCTCGGTCGACGACACCAACCTGCTGAAGTACTAGGGAGCACCGAGAGTGACCGCATCATCGTGGCTGCTGGTGGCCTTCCCGGCTCTCGGCGCCCTCATTCTTTTGCTGGCGGGTAAGCGGGCCAGGGGCTGGGGACATCTCCTCGGCAGCGCCACCGTTTCATTGTCCTTTGTGTACGGCCTGATCCTGTTCTTCACGGCCGACACGAAGGCCACCGCGGACGTCAAACTGTTCTCGTGGATCCCGGTTTCGGCGCTGCAGGTCGATTTCGGGCTCCGGATCGACGCGCTTTCGCTGACGTTCGTGCTGCTGATCACCGGCGTCGGCATGCTGATCCACTTCTACTCGATCGGCTACATGGCCGAGGACCGCGACCGGTCGAGGTTCTTCGCGTACCTCAACCTGTTCGTCGCCTCGATGCTGATCCTGGTGCTGGGCAACAGCTTCGTGACGCTGTACCTCGGCTGGGAGGGCGTGGGTCTCGCGTCGTACCTGCTCATCGGCTGGTACCAGGACCGCCCGTCCGCGGCCACCGCGGCGAAGAAGGCGTTCCTGATGAACCGCGTCGGTGACGTCGGGCTGGCGCTGGCGATCTTCCTGATGTTCAAGTACGTCGGGAGCACCGGCTACGCCGAGGTCTTCGGCGCCGTCGGCCAGATCCCGACCGGCGCGGTCACCGCGATCGCGATCCTGCTGCTGCTGGGTGCCTGCGGTAAGTCCGGTCAGTTCCCGCTCCAGGCCTGGCTTCCCGACGCGATGGAGGGCCCGACCCCGGTCTCGGCCCTCATCCACGCGGCGACGATGGTCACCGCCGGCGTCTACCTGGTCGCCCGCGCGCACGAGATCTTCAACGCCACCCCGGACGGCCGCCTGATCGTCACCCTCGTCGGCACGGTCACGCTGCTGATCGGGTGCATCATCGGCTGTGCCTACGACGACATCAAGAAGGTCCTGGCGTACTCCACGGTCAGCCAGATCGGGTACATGATGCTCGCCGTCGGCCTCGGGCCGATCGCCTACGCGCTCGGCATCATGCACCTGGTGGCGCACGGTTTCTTCAAGGCCGGGCTGTTCCTCGGGGCCGGTTCGGTCATGCACGCCATGAACGACGAGGTCGACATGCGGAAGTTCGGCGGGCTGCGCAAGCACCTGCCGGTCACCTTCTGGACCTTCGCGCTCGGCTACCTGGCGCTGATCGGCATCCCGCCGCTCTCGGGCTTCTTCACCAAGGACGCGATCATCGAAGCGGCGCTGTCCCAGGGCGGCTGGCGCGGCTGGGTGATGGGCGGCGCGGCACTGCTCGGCGCCGGGCTCACCGCGTTCTACATGACCCGCCTGATGGTGATGACCTTCTTCGGCAAGGAACGCTGGAAGGAGATCAAGAGCAGCGACGGCCGCGACTTCCACCCGCACGAGTCGCCCGCGGTGATGAAGTGGCCGATGATCATCCTGGCGATCGGCTCGATCGGCGCCGGTGCGTTCTTCGCCCTCGGCGACCGGTTCGCCGAATGGCTTTCGCCGGTGGTCGGCCCGCTCGAGGAGGGTGGCCACAGTGTCATCCCGCACGCGCTGGTCCCGATCCTCACCGTGGCGCTGTCGGTGCTCGGCGCGGCGGCGGCTTGGCTCTTCGTCGGTCGTAAGGACGTTCCGGTGGAACGCCCCGAGCGGGTCTCCGCCGTGGTCAAGGCCGCGCGCAACGACCTGTACGGCAACACCCTGAACGAGACGCTGGTCGCCCGCCCGGGCACCTGGCTCGCCAGGGCGCTGGTCTACGTGGACAACCGCGGCGTCGACGGCGCCGTCAACGGGATCGCCGCCGCGCTCGGCGGCGGATCCGGGCGCCTGCGCCGCCTGCAGACCGGCTTCGTCCGCTCGTACGCACTGTCCATGCTGGGCGGCACATTCCTGCTTCTGGCGGCACTTCTGCTGGTGAGGTTCGCATGACCTGGGTACTCGCAACCATCCTGCTGCCGCTGGTCGGCGCCGCGGTCGTCGCGGGGATGAAGAAGAACGACAGGCTGGCGACGCTCACCGCGCTCGTGGTGTCGCTCCTGACGTTCCTGCTGGTGATCCCGATGTGGGCGAGCTACACGCCTTCGGGGGACCGCATCCAGCAGAAGTCCTCGATGGACTGGATTCCGAACTTCGGTATCCACATCTCGTTCGGCATCGACGGCATCGCGCTGGTGATGATCGCGGTCATCGGCCTGCTGGTGCCGATCGTGGTCGGCGCGCTCGGCCTGACCGACAAGCTCCCGGCCGGGCGCTCGGCGGGCGGGTTCCTGTCGCTGATCCTGGTGCAGGAGGCGCTGACCATCGCGGTGTTCGCCGCGACCGACGTCTTCCTGTTCTACGTGCTGTTCGAGATCATGCTGATCCCGATGTACTTCCTGATCGGCGGCTACGGCGGCGCGAACCGGCAGTACGCGGCGGTCAAGTTCTTCCTGTACTCGTTCCTCGGCGGCCTGATCATGCTGGCCTCGGCGATCGGGGCCTACTCGCTGGCGTCGGACAAGCTCGGCAAGGGCAGCTTCGACTGGGAAACCCTCGTCACGGTCGTCCGCGACGCCCCGCTGGGCACGCAGATCTGGCTGTTCCTCGGGTTCTTCCTCGCGTTCGCGATCAAGGCCCCGCTGGTGCCGTTCCACACCTGGCTGCCCGACGCCGCGGGACAGG
The DNA here is from genome assembly GCF_042723975.1 of Amycolatopsis sp. NPDC058340. Lineage (NCBI taxonomy): Bacteria > Bacillati > Actinomycetota > Actinomycetes > Pseudonocardiales > Pseudonocardiaceae > Amycolatopsis > Amycolatopsis sp. NPDC058340. The sequence goes on from NZ_JBHXIB010000039.1 coordinate 55,373, forward strand.
CGCCCATCGGCGTCGCGGTACTGCTGGTCGGTGTGCTGGACAAGGTCGGCACCTTCGGGTTCCTGCGCTACTGCCTCCCGATGTTCCCCGACGCCAGCAAGGAACTCGCGCCGTGGGTGCTGGTGCTCGCCGTCGCGGGTGTCCTTTATGGATCGATCCTCGCGGCCGGGCAGCGCGACATGAAGCGCTTCATCGCCTACGTGTCGATCGCCCACTTCGGGTTCATCGCGCTGGGCATCTTCACTTTCAACGAGCAGGCGATGGTCGGCTCGGTTTCGTACATGCTGAACCACAGCCTCGCCACCGGCATGCTGATCGTGGTCGTCGGCCTGATCGTGATGCGCGGCGGATCCACCAGGATCTCCGACTACGGCGGTATGGCGAAGGTGACCCCGCTGCTCGGCGGGATGCTGCTCATCGCCGGTCTGTCCACTTTGTCCCTGCCCGGCACGAACTCCTTCATCAGTGAGTTCCTGGTGCTGCTGGGGTCCTTTGTGGACTACCCGGTGTACACGATCATCGCGACGGTCGGCATGGTGCTGGCCGCGGCGTACGTGCTCTGGCTCTACCAGCGCGTCATGCAGGGGCCCGTCCGCGGCGACGCCCTGATCGGCGCCGGCGGCGGGCCCGGCACGGCGATGGCTCCGGAACTCGGGGCGACCAAGGCCATCAAGGACCTCGGCGGCAAGGAGATCGCGATCCTGGCGCCGATGGTCGTGCTGATCATCGCGCTCGGGTTCTATCCCAAGCCGGTGCTCGACACGATCACCCCGTCGGTGCAGCAGACCATGTCTGCCGTGCAGGGAGGCAAGTAAACCGTGCTCTTCTTGACTCAGGCGCCACTGGTGCAGGTGCCGTCGATCGACTACTTCGCCGTCACGCCGATCCTGATCATCCTCGGGGCCGCGTGTGTCAGCGTGTTGCTCGAAGCCTTCTTGCCCAAGCACATGCGGTGGCCTTCGCAGGTCTTCCTGTCGCTGGTCGGGATCGGGGCGGCGGGTGTCTTCCTCGCCTGGTACGCCAGCACTTCCGCGCCGAAGGGCGGCGTCACGACCTTCAGCGGCGCCATCGCCGTCGACCGGCCGTCGCTGTTCCTGTGGGGCACGCTGCTGGCGCTCGCGCTGGGCGCGCTGCTGCTGATCGCGGACCGTTCGGTCGAGCCGGGTGGCGCGTTCGTCGCGCAGGCCGGTATCCGCCCGGGCACGGTCCAGGACCGCGCACAGGTCGGCACGACCGGTATGCAGACCGAGGTCTTCCCGCTGACGCTGTTCGCGCTCGGCGGCATGATGGCGTTCGTCGCGGCCAACGACCTGCTCACCATGTTCATCGCGCTCGAAGTGCTGAGCCTGCCGCTGTACCTGATGTGCGGTCTGGCCCGTCGCCGTCGCCTGCTCTCGCAGGAATCCGCGGTCAAGTACTTCCTGCTCGGCGCGTTCTCGTCGGCGTTCTTCCTCTACGGTCTCGCGCTGCTCTACGGCTACGCGAACTCCGTGAAGCTGTCCGACATCGCCAACGCCGCCGCCGGTTCGGACCGGTCGGACACGCTGCTGTTCGCCGGGCTCGGGTTGCTCGCGGTCGGCCTGCTGTTCAAGGGTTCGGTCGGCCCGTTCCACACCTGGACCCCGGACGTCTACCAGGGTGCGCCGACGCCGGTCACCGCGTTCATGGGCGCCTGCACCAAGGTCGCCGCGTTCGGCGGGATCCTGCGGGTGTTCCAGGTGGCGTTCGAATCGACCAGCTGGGAATGGCGCGGCGTGCTCTGGGCCGTCGCGATCATCTCGATGCTGATCGGCGCGGTGCTGGGCCTGACGCAGACCGACGTGAAACGCATGATCGCCTACTCGTCCATCGCGCACGCCGGCTTCCTGCTCGTCGGTGCCATCGCGATGACCGAGGAAGGCCTGTCGAGCACGCTGTTCTACCTGCTGGCCTACGGCTTCACCACGCTCGCCGCGTTCGGTGTCGTCTCGCTGGTGCGTGACGCGAACGGCGAGGCGACGCACCTGTCCGCCTGGGCCGGGCTCGCCAAGCGGTCCCCGGTGCTGGCCGGCGTGTTCACCTTCCTGCTGCTCGCCCTGGCCGGTATCCCGCTGACCAGTGGTTTCGTCGGCAAGTTCGTGGTGTTCTCGGCGGCCCTGTCCGACGGGATGGCGCCGCTGGTCGTCGTCGCCCTGATCTTCAGCGCCGTCGCCGCGTTCTTCTACCTGCGGGTGATCGTGCTGATGTACTTCTCCGAGCCGGCGCCCGACGGCCCGACCGTCACCGTGCCCGGCGCGTTCACCACCACGGCGATCACGCTCGGCGTCATCGTCACGCTGGTGCTGGGGCTGCTCCCGGCGTTCGCCCTCGACTGGGCGGGCTCCGGCGGTTTCGCCCTCAAGTAGTCCCGGTTCGCGGAAGGCCCCCTCGCTGACGTGAGGGGGCTTTTTCGTGTCAGGGCAACGTCAGGGTGGTGTCAGGCCGGACCTCGATAGTTCTCTCATGACCAACAACAACAGCCTCCAGATCACCGCCCCTTGGACCGGAATGGTGCCGGTCGAAGACACCGCCCTGGCCGTCACCGACACCGGCGGCCCCGGCATCCCGGTCGTGTACCTCAACGGCCAGTTCGCGACCCAGGGCTACTGGCGGCGGGTCCTCGCCGACCTGGGCTCGGACTTCCGCCACATCACCTACGACGAGCGGGCCCGCGGCAAGTCGAAGCGTTCGGCCGACTACTCCATGGAGGCCGCCGTTCGCGACGTCGACGCGGTCCTCGCGGCGCGCGGAGTGGAGCGGGCCGTCGTGGTGGGCTGGTCCTACGGCGCGGTCGTCGCGGCGCACTGGGTCGCCCGGAACCCGGAGCGGACCATCGGCGCGGTCCTCGTGGACGGCGCGTTCCCGTACGACTGGCTGGACGACGCCATGGAACAGCGGATCCGGAAGATGTTCAAGCGGCTGAACCTCGTCATGCCGCTGCTGCGCCCGACCGGCCTGGCACCGCGGATGACCGCCGCCCAGCAGGCGGAGAGCAACATCGAGCTCGGCAAGCTCTCGCGGGAAGCGGAACTGGGCCCGGTGCTCGACCGTGTGAAGGTGCCGATGCGATACGTGCTCGCGTCGGGAACCTCCTTCGGCAGCAAGGGCGACGAACAGGAACAGATCCGCGCCGGACTCGACGCGGTGACCGTCCGCAACCCGAACATCAAGGTGAGCGCGAAGGTCGAGAGCAACCACGGGGCGCTGCTGAAGAAGGACTTCCCCGCGATCTCTGCGGCTGTTCGCGAGGTCGCCCGGCTCGGGGAATGACTTGCCAGGGCGCACCGGGCAGCTTGCTCGCGATGCCGAAGCCGAAGCCCACACCCCAGGCGAGAACGCTCGCCGAGGCACTGCGAGTCGCACGGAAGGCCACCAAGCTGGCCGCGACCGAAGTGGCCGACAAACTGGCGTGGTCCCAGTCGACGATCAGCCGGATCGAAACCTGCCTGCGCGCGGCGTCCGCCGAAGAAGTTTCGGCACTGCTCGCGGTCTATCAGGTCACAGGGGAGCGTCGAGAGGCATTGCTCTCGTTGGCTCGCGTCAGCGAACCGTGGTGGTTCGCTGACGCGGCCATTCAGAAGGAAACGCTTGCACAGTACGAAAAGGAGGCCACCAAGATCGTCGCTTTCGGGACCACGCTGGTCCCTGACCTGCTCCGAACACCTTCCTACGCGAGGGCCGTTGGCGCTTCCGGCGCGGTGCTGGGGCAGAAGAGGTTTGTCGCCTACATCGACGAAGCGGTGCTGCGGCGCCAGGTCGGCGGGCCGCGAGTGATGACGAATCAGCTCCGGCATCTCATCGCGCTGGCCGAACTGCCCACCGTCGAACTCCGGGTCATCCCTTTCGCCGCCGGGGCGTACCCCGGCGGCGACTACGTTCTGCTGGAATTCGGCCCCGCGCGGCCGTTGGTGTACTTGAAACATCGGGGCACCGGCCTGTTCCTGCACCGGCCCGGCGATGTCGCACCCTACGTCCAGTCCACTATGGACACCATCGCGCTGGACCCGGCGCGGTCGGTGCGCCTGATCGAGTCAGTGGTCGAGGCTCGCGCGCAGCGCGGTGACCTTTTGCGCCAGTAACGTGGGTTCGCCGGGGAGGACGGTGATGTACCGGTTCCGGGGCGCGCCGCTCACGTGCATGGCCACCCGTCCGGCGTCGAGGTCGAGGTAGGTCAGGCCGTCCGTGGCCTCCGTGCGTCTACCCCCGTCAGGCCGCATGGCCGCGGCGAAGAACCCGACACCGAAGTAGGGCTGCTCGAAGACCTCGTCCAACTGCCGCGCTTCCCGGCTTCGAGACGCGGGCTCGTCGTAGAGGTTGCCGCTGTCGCCGTTGAAATCGTCCTGGGACAACGAGAACGGGGAGAATCGCGCGGGCGGATACTCGGGCAGGTTCATCACGAGCGCCGCCGCGCGGTCGGACGTCCGCACGCCTTTCAGCCACACTCGGTTTCCCTCGCAGATCGCCGTCACCGCGGCGCGCCCACGCACGGCGACGAGCACGCTGTACTGCTCGGCCTCCGTGCGAACCGTCGCGTAGTACTCGGTGTTCGGCCGGTCGAGTATATGCAGGACGTCCTCGAAGTCGCTGGTCAGCCGCTTGCCCTCGGTGAACCCGAGCCCGCCGAGCTCCTCGAACGCCGCCCGGTCTTCGCCGTTCCGCGACAACGGCGGGATGTACCGCAGCCCGCCCGCGAAGATCAGATGCGGATCCCCGCAACCGGCGTGACGGAACGCGGTCAACAGTGTGTCGAGCGTGATCTCGACCGGGCGCGCGAGCACCACGTGCCTCCCTCCCCTGGGACTGTGGTGCTACTTCTTCTTTTCGCCGATCACCGGCGGCATCGGCTTCTCGATGTAGCCGCCGAAGGTCTCGTCGGGATCCGGGTTCTGGAGGTACGCCGGAGCCTTCTTCTCCTTGTCCTCCTCGCCCTTGCCACGGGCCGCGCCGGGCGCCATCGGCATCCCGTTCGCCCCGCCACGACCGGCGGCACCCGCCGACCCCGCCGTGCCACGGCCGCCCATGCCTTCACCCGGCATCCCGGCACCGCTTCGGCCACCCATGCCAGGCTGCTGCCCTGTCCCTCCGGGCCTGCCTGTCGCACCAGGTCCGCCTGTCGCACCGGGGCCGCCTGCGGTGCCGGGGCCGCCTGGCGGCCTGCCTCCGGGGCCGTAGACGCCGGGCCCGCTCGTCCCTGGTCCGTACCCGGGAGGAAACGCGCCGGGCGTGTTGTATGTGGGGCTCGGCTTACCGGTCGGGCCGAAGTCGAGGTTCGCCGCCGGCGGTACGACCGGCGTGGTCTGGGGCGGCGTGTACGAATTCGCGCGGGTCCCGTCGTCCGGCAGCTGATAGCCAGGATGGTGCGTGCCCGGGTACTGGCCCGGCTGGGGGCCTTGCCCGGGCTGGGGGCCGCTGTTGGGCGCTGGCCCGCTGGGCCCACTCGGCGTGCCGGGACCGCTGGGTCCGCTCGGTCCACTGGGTCCGCTCGGTCCTCGGTAGGGCTCGCCGGTGCCGTGCTCGCGTCCGTCGGAGCCGTCGCCGAACCCCTTCGCCGCGGGCTTCCCGCCGCCGCCCTCGTCCAGGGTGACACTGCCGCCGGGGTCGGTGAGCTGCGCGTACTGGGCGGGCAGTTCGTCACCGTTGGCCGTGCTGGCGGAGTGATAGGACGCGAAGGTGTCGATGTTGTGCTGGCTGTCGGCCTGGTAGCCCTGAACCTTGCCCCAGTAGCCGACCAGGCCGCCACTCATGACGTTCTTGACGTCCTCGGCGGTCGGGGCGGGCTGCTCTGGCGGCACCGGCTTGACCGAGTTCTTTGCCGTGCCGAACGCGTCCATCTGGGAGCTGATGGCGGTCTGGGCCCGCGTCAGGTGAGTCACGTCGTCCGCCGCCGCCTCGACGACCGGCACCGTTGCGTCGACCGCCGCCATGCTGGCCCCGCCCTGCCAACCGGTCATGGTCTTCTGAGCGAGGGCGGCGAGCCGCTGCGCCCGTTCGTTGTGCCGCCGGGTCAGCTCATGGGCCGCACGCTGAGCTTCGGAGAGCGAGCCAGTGCCCTCGCCCTTGGTGATCTGTTCGTAGATCTGCGTCGCGGTGAGCGGTCCTTCGGCGACCATCAGTTGCTCCCTCGGATGGTGGTCAGGACCCTGATCGCGGCTTCGCGAGCGGCGTCGCAGGGGTCCTTCTTGCCGATGTTGGCCTCGGACTGCTCCACCACGATTCCGACGGTTTCGGTGTCACTGGCTCCAAGCGCCACCGAGCACTTGCCTGACGGGCGTTCGTCCGTCACGCCGTAGACGGTGAGCGGGTAGCCATCGACCGGTGAGAGCGGTTCGACGAGCTTGTAGGCAGCACCTTTGGCCTTGTAAACACTTGCCGTACCTCCGTCGGGAGACCTCCCGAAGATCACGTCTATCAGCGGGCGGGAGGTGGAGGGGAGGGACCACATGCAGGATGGGCCAGCCGTGCCATCCAAACGTTCCTTGGGGGCGGCGCCGGGGCCGAGGAGCTCACTAGCCTGCATTTCGGATAGAGCGTTGCAAGGTGCTTGCTTGACCTGCGTCAGGGTGAGCGGATTCGCGACCTTGGGAACATCAGGGTCAGGCACCTGAGTGGAGCTTGAAGGACCTGCGCTCGTGCCACCATTCGTGGGATTAGGAGTGCCATCGGTGGTCGTTGGCGAGCATCCGGCAAGTGCAAGCGCGGCAATACCGACGAGAAGGACGTAGCGTCGCATCACAAGATGCCCTTCGGCTGGTGATTGATGACCGTGGCGGCGTGGTCGTCCGCAGCGGTGTATTTGCCGAGTGCGGTCAAGTACTTGCGCTCCATGTTCTCGCAGTAAGCGATGCGCTGGTTCAGGGCGTCCCTGAGAGCTGCGCCGGATTGTTGAGTTATGTCGGCGTTGTTCCCGCTCGCGTACTCCGCTCCAGGTGGCTTCGTCTTGACTAGGTAGTCAGCCTGATTCAGATCAGCTTTGTACTCTTTGGCCAGGTCAGCCCATTCATTGGCCAGCTCATGCAGCGTCGCCTCGTCGTACTTGAACCCCGCGCCCTCCGCGACAGGCGTCCCGTAAGAGCCTCCGGTGGGACGGAAGCGGTCGACCTCACTCCAGCGCAAGCCCGGCTCGTAGACCGGAGACCCCTCAGGCACGGCCATGCACCCCCATATCGCCGAACCGTTCCCCGCTGAATGGCCGAAGCCGCCCCGAAGTCACCGTCGTCATGTGCCCCTCCCGTGGCTACAAGGCGCGTCTCCCCGATGCACCCTGCGTAATCCGACGCCGGGAAGATTACCAGGGTTCCCTGGCCGGTGAACCCAGCTGCATAAAGCCACGTTCCCTGCTGAATAGCCGAGGCGAAATCGGTGACTATCCGTGAAAACCGATCGTGTGAATGCACCTCGGGAAACGGGGTTCCACCTGGTAGACGTGCCGCCAAATCCGCATACTCTGCGTAATGAAGTTTCGAAGAGTGATTCTCGGCGCAGTACTCCTGGGCCTGCTGACGGCTTGTGCGGAATCCGTGGATCCGCCCCCTCCTCCGCCGCAGTTTCCGAAATGGCAGCCGAAGCAGCCGCGCCCTGCGGATCGTGACGAAGAGGCCGTCGGTGCGGCGCTCGAGGCGCTCGACTTATGCGAGTTGATCGACCTGGCCGTCTACGACCGCAGGAAGGGAGACGTCACCCGGCCTGTCGAGAGGAAAGCGGAGGTCAAGCACGGCAGGAAGCAGTGCTCGCTGTTCCGCGGGGGCTACGACCTCATAAACGTCGGCGATGTGGACCCGAATCACCTGGTTCTCCACCGGGTTAATGGAGCCGTGGTCGCCTTAGGTGGGGTGAAGGGCTATCAGACCGAAAGCCGCCGCGAGGGTGGGATCAGCGGGTGTGCGATCACGGTGCCTGTGAGCTTCCAGCGTGCGATCAAGTTCGAGATCGGCAGCGCCAGCCGGGGTAAGGATTGCGAGCTCCTCCGTGACTTCGCCACTGCTGGCGCCGCGAAACTGCCCCGCGACCTGGTCTACCCACTGGACGGCCAGGACAGCGCCCGGGTCGGGGCCTGCGCGGACTGGGTCGCCACCAACAAGGGCGAGACCTGCGATCCGGCGGTCGAGGTCGAAGTGCCGACCGGCGCCGAGACGATCATCGCCGCCGGTGCCGCGGATCCGAACGTCGAATGCGCGGTGTTCCGCGATGCGGTCAAGATGGCGTTCGGCCCGGATTTCGCGCCGATCGCCACGCCGGGGTCGTGCTACTTCGTAGAGCCGAAACATCGATTGCAGATCGAGGCCGGGGCCACCGCGAACGGCGGCGCGCCGGGGGAGTGGCACGCGGACCCGAACAGGACCTACAAAGACCACCAGCTGATCACGTTCGGGGAAAGCCCTGGAGTCACGTTCCGTTCGCAGGATGACCGCGAATTCGCCCTGTACGCCTCACCGCTCGGGAACCTCGACGTCCGCGGGCACATCCGGCTGCGGATTACGCCCGAGCAAGAGAGAGGGATCGAAGACTGGGACCGCTCGAAGGTCGTTTCGGACCTGGACGTCGGCAAGGCGCTCGCTGTGATGGATTTCGTGATGGCGACCCACTTTCGGGGGCCCAGGTGACCTCCACGCCGTCGTAAGCTCTCCTCATGTACATCGAGCGGGTCCGGCTGGAGAACATCCGCGGCTTCAGCGGCGCCCGCGCCGTCGACCTGCGGCTGCCCGGCCCCGGCTGGGTGGTCCTCGCGGGGCGCAACGGCTCCGGCAAGACCTCGCTCCTGCGTGCCATCGCGGTCGCGGCGGCGCCGGACGTCGCGTGGGGGCTGTTGTCGGACGCGGGCAGTTGGATCTCGACGGATCAGACCTCCGGGTCGATCGAGCTTTCGGTCATGCGTGAGGAGGGGCCGGCGCCGGTCGAGGTCCGCTGGCTCGACTCCGGGCTGCTGCCGATCTCCGGGCTTCCCCCTGGCCAGCCGTTCTGCGCGGCGTACGGGCCGTTCCGGCGGCTCGCGGGCGGCAGCGGCGAGGCCGAGTCGTGGATGCGCGGCGCGGGGTCGCTGGCGCGGATGGCCAGCCTCTTCCACGAAGACGCCTCGCTCGCCGAGGGTGTCACCTGGTTGATCAATCAGCATCTCCGTGCCCTGGAAGGAAAAGCGGGCGCGCGTGAGCTGAAGGACAAGGCGCTGGAGATCCTCGGGGACGGTCTCCTGCCCGGCGGCTACCGGATCCGGGACGTCGATTCGGACGGGCTCTGGGTCGAATACCGCGGCGACCGGTTCCCGCTGCGCGAGATGAGCGACGGCTACCGCACGGTGACCGCGCTCGTGGTCGACCTGCTCAAGCAACTCCACGGCGCCGGCCTCGATCACGAGAGCCCCGGCGTCGTGATCATCGACGAGGTGGACGCGCATCTCCACGTGTCGTGGCAGAAACGCATGGGGCCGTGGTTCAAGGCGCATTTCCCGCGGATCCAGTTCATCGTGACCACGCACAGCCCCTATGTCTGCCAGGCCGCCGACCCTGGCGGGCTCATCCGGCTTTCCGGGCCCGACGAAGAGGTTCCGCCGCGCGTGGTCTCCGAGGAGCTGTACGAGCGGGTCGTGTTCGGCTCCGGGGACGACGCGGTGCTGTCCGACCTTTTCGGCTTGGACACGCCTTATTCGCCGCAGGCGGTCGAACTGCGGGAGCATCTCGCCGAGCTCGAATTCCAGGTGGCTTCAGGCCGCGCGGACGCGAACGGTGTCCGGGAATGGGAACGCCTGCGCGGCATGCTGAGCAGTTCACCGCCGAGCCGGGTCGACGAGGTGGCCAGGCGGTTCGAGGCCGACGATCGGTGATCGGGATCCGCCGGATCGCGCTGCCGGGGCAGGTGGTGGCCGATCTCGAAGAGCTGACCGCGCGGATCCCTCCCGGTGACACGAAAGAAGCCCGGCGACTCTGGCGCGTTTCCCGTGCCGTACGGCGTTCTTTGCGGGCCGGACTGGACGTCATGGCCGCCGGTCGCGGCTACTGCATGTACTGCGGCGACGGCCTCGGGTCCACTGTGGACCATTTCGAGCCGATCGCGAGGAACCCCGGCCGCGCCTTCGACTGGCTCAATCACCTGCTCGCCTGCGAATACTGCAACAGCCACCACAAACGTGACCTGTTCCCGGTGGACGAAGACGGCAACAGCCTGCTCGTCGATCCGACCGCCGAAGATCCGCTGGAACACCTGTTCCTGGTGCTGTCGATCGGGACCTATCGCGCGCTGACCGTGAAGGGCGAGCAGACCATCAAGGTGTGCGGGCTGAACCGCGCGCAATTGGCGCGGGGGCGGGAAACCGCGGTCAACCAGGTGAGTGCGCTCGTCGTGGGCTGGTGGGCCGCGCGCGAACTGGGGGACGAGGTGAAGCGGCGCGCGATGGTCTGGACCCTGCTCGATCAGCCGCACGCCGACGTCCTCCACGCGATGCTCCGGCAGGCGGGGATGCCCGGAGCCCGCGCCGTGTTCCGGGCGGACGACGAGCTCATCGACCTGCTTCGCGCTCCCGAACTCGCCGAAGACCTTCAGCTCTCCGGCGGCGCGGTGTAGGCGGCCAAGGTGGCGTCGGCGCGCGTGCGGGCGGTGGCGGCGTCCGTCCCGTTGGCGACGTCGGCCTCGTACCACGCCTCGTTGCTCAGCGTCATGAACCGCACGCCTTCTTCGCTGGTCATCCAGGCCATGGCCGCCTCGGGATCGGCTGCTTCGCCGGATTCGAGGTGGAGCGCGAGCCCGTTCAGCATCATGTCCCAGCCGATGCCCACCGCGCCCGGCCCGAACTGGTCCCAGTGCTCGTTGGGCACCGCGGTGTGGTCGAGTTCGAACCGGGTGCGCCCGTCGGCTTCGGGGCTCAGCCGAAGCTCGATCCAGCTGACGTCGCCGCCGTACTCCCAAGTCGCCGCGAAGCTCTTCGGCGGGTCGCAACGCTCGATCGTCCCACCCGCGTTGCCTTCGAGCTGGTATTTGCCGCCGACGCGCAGATCGCCGCTGACCGGCAGGAACCAGCGCGGGATGCGCTCGGGGTTGGTGCAGGCGTCCCAGAGGTCGTCGAGGCCGGTGTCGTAGACCTGGCTGACGGTCGCCGTCACCGCCTCGCCCGCTTCAATCACGCGGTTGCCCAGTTTGTGCTGGACGGAGTCGATCTGGCTGGTCACGTCGACCATCGGTGCCCTCCTTTGCTCGGCTGCCGCCAAGATATCAGCAGAGGCTTATATAAGCCAGAATGGAAAAGGGGCGCCCGGCAGGTTCCGGACGCCCCTTTCCCGGCGGGATGGCTTACGGAGTGGGAGAGCAGGCCGTGCGCCCGACGACCACTTCGCCGGTGATGTTCGAGCCCGGGGCGAACTTGATCCGCAGCATGGTCAGCCCGATGCTGCCGTCGCCCGGCAAGGTCTGCTCGTTGAAGATCGCCTCGGCGAGCAGCGTGCCGTTGGATTTGGTGATCGGCTTGACGTAGCCGACCGGCACCGGCGACGGCAGGGTGCCGAGCCCGGTCGCGCCGCCGTAGGTCCAGCTCGCGTTCGTGCTGGTCTGGGTCGCCGTGCAGCTGACCGAATAGGACCTGATCTTGATCCGCGGTCCGCTCGACGAGACCAGTGCCGACAGCTCGAAGTTCTGCCCCTTCGCCTCCGACTTCGTCGTGGTCACGTCGTTCTCGGGATCGACGACCGTGGTCGTGCAGGTCGTCGTGCCGCCACCGAACGTGATCCCGGTCCTGGTCACGACCCCGGAAGAGTTGCTCGTCGGTCCCTCGACCGCGCAGTCGGCGAGCGAGGTGATCGAGATCGGTGCCGAGGTGCCCTTGGTGAAGGCGGCGGAGCCGAGCGAGGCCACTCCGGCCGGGTTCGACGCGGCGGCCGGAGCCACTCCGGCGCCGAGACCCGCCAGCAGTAGCACGCCGACCAGGCCGGCCCGGCTTGCGATGGTGATGCGCATTTCCACGTCCTCCTCACGTGACGGAGAGCGAGCCGGTTGGCCGTTCTTCCTTTGTCATCACTATCTGCGTGTCGGATTCGCCCGTTGCGCACGTGGCGGTCGTTTCACTCGACCGTGGATCATGGACACCCGTTGGATATTCGGATTCGTATCCGGATACAGGTCTGTATATTCGGGCGTATGCCGACCTACCGCGTCCTCGTCAACGGCAAGTTCGACCATCCCGACGCCGACACCCGTGCCCGGCTCCTCGCGGAGTTGAACGACCATCAGGCGATCGGGTTCACCGAGGACGGCCTGCTCACCTACAGCGCGCACCTCGGCGCGTTCACGTTCCGCATCACGCTGAGGGGCGAGGAAGAGCGCGACGTGCTCGACGAAGCCGAGCTGAAGGTCATGGAATTGCTGGACGCCAAGGGCTATCCGTACCGCGACGTCGCGGGCAAGGCGACCTGCATGGACGACATCAAGATCCGCCGCCGCTGACCTGTTCGCGCCGACGCGGGCGGGATACTCGGCGGGGGTGTCATCTTCGTCACCGTTTCCGCAGGACAGCACGTCAACAGGCCTCAGCCGGTAGCCACTACGCTGGGAGCAACCCCGAACGGTGTCAAAGAGAGCGGAGCCGACGTGTCTGTGTCTTCACCTGCCCCAGGTGGTGCCATCGAGGACCTGCGCGCGTCCGTGGGACTCCAGATCGCCGACGAGCAGCTCCTGCGCACCCTCGCGGCCGGTCTCGCCGATGTCGAGACCCTGCTTCGCGAGGTCGTCCGCAGTGACGTCAAGGCCGTCGAGGACGCCGCTTCGCACCTGGTCGAGGCGGGTGGCAAACGTTTCCGTCCGCTGTTCACGCTGCTGGCCTCGCAGTTCGGGCCGAAGCAGGGCGACCAGGTGGTCACCGCCGCCGCGGCCGTCGAGCTGGTGCACCTCGCGACGCTGTACCACGACGACGTGATGGACGAGGCGACGATGCGCCGCGGCGCGGAAAGCGTCAACGCCCGCTGGGACAACACCATCGCCATCCTGACCGGCGACTTCCTGTTCGCGCACGCCTCGCGGCTGGTCGCCGACCTCGGCACCGACGCGGCCCGGATCATCGCCGAGACCTTCGGCGAGCTGGTCACCGGGCAGATGCGCGAGACGGTCGGCCCGGCCGACGGTGACGACGCCGTCGAGCACTACCTCACAGTCATCGCGCAGAAGACCGGCTCGCTGATCGCCACCTCCGGCCGGTTCGGCGGGATGATGTCCGGCGCGCCCGACGACTACATCGACGCGCTCCGCCGCTTCGGCGACATCATCGGGACGGCGTTCCAGATCTCCGACGACGTCATCGACATCGCGTCCGCTTCCGACGAGCTCGGCAAGGCGCAGGGCACAGACCTGCGCGAAGGCGTCCGCACGCTTCCGATGCTGTACGCGCTGGCCGACCCGGCCACCGATCCGCGCCTGGTCGAGCTGCTGTCGGGCCCGATCTCCGACGACAAGCTCGTCGCCGAGGCCCTCGGCCTGCTGCGGGCCTCGTCCGGACTCGAACGCGCACGCGAAACTCTTTCCGACTACGCTCGTCGGGCGCGTGCCGAGCTCGCGGCGCTGCCCGCGTCGCCCGCCCGGGACGCCTGCGAATCGGTCGCCGACTACCTGGTCGCGCGAACGCATTGACAAAGGGCAGGTTAGATGTCCATTTTCGGACAGGTTTGGCTGTGGAGTCTGCTGGCGTTCGTCGTCGGCGCGCTGCTCACCTGGCTGGTGCTGGTGATCCCGGCTCGCAAGCGCATCCGTGAGCTCGAAAGCTCACTGACCACCGCGCACGCCGAGACGTCCCGGCTGCCCGCCGGGGTGAGCCTCGGCGCGGGTGCCGCGGCCGTCGCCGGCGGGACCGCGTACCTCACGAAGCCGTCGCACGACGATCTGGACGAGGAGTTCGCGGCGGCCGAAGAGCCGAAGCCCGCGTATCCCGAGACGCTCACCGAGCAGGAGCCCGCCCAGCAGTGGACGGAGCCCGCCGAGGAGAAGGCCGTTCAGGACGTCGCCGAGGAGCCGGAGCCTCCGGCCCCGACGCAGACCTTCGAGCCCGAAGAAGAGTACGAGGCCGAGTACCGCACCGCGGCCGACGCGGTTCCGGAGCCGGAGCCCGACCCGGAACCCGCGGCCGAGCGGACACAGTTCATCCCGGCGGCCTTGCCGGAGCCGGAACCCGAGCCTGAGCCCGAGCCGGAGAACCCGTACGTCGCCGCGGCGACCGACTACCTCCAGCCCGCGTCGAAGCTGGACCTCGAGCCGGAGCCGGAACCCGAGCCCCAGCCGTCGTTGCCGGGCGAAGGGCCGTACCGGTCCCGTCTGGAAATGCAGCTGGACCCCGAAGGCGCCGAGACGCAGCCCGAGCCGGTGTCGCTGTTCAGCCCCGCGTCGCGCGTGGAGACGGAACAGGCGCCCGTCGAGACCAACTGGTTCGAGCGGGAAGAAGAGCTGCACGATCCGCCCGCCTACGCCTTCGGGTCGGACGAAGAAGCGAAGGCCGGTCTCCTCGACTCGGAGCCCGAGACGCCCGCCGAAGCCACTCAGGTGCTTCCCAAGCGCACCCCGCGCGGCGCGGTCCGCGGTGGTTTCGAGCCGCCGCAGCCGATCCAGCCGTCGATGCGGGCGATCGAACGTCGTGAGCCGGAGCTGTCCGGTGGGCAGAGCGGTTCGCTGTTCGAGCCGGCCGTCCAGCCGGGCGACGCGATGCCGGCGCCGGAGCCCCCGCCCGCGCGGCAGGTCTCCGCCCCGGTGGCCGAGTCCGTCCCGCCCGGCCCGTTCGGTCCCGGTTCGGCGATGCCGCGGCCGGGTGGTGGCCGTCCGGCCGACGACTTCGCTGTCAAGGCCAGCGTGACGGCTCTGCGGTACTGCACGGAGGACTCGCCGCAGTTCCCGAAGATGGTCGCCGAGGTCTGGTTCCGGACCGCCGCCGACGCGGAGCGTGTGGGCTTCCGTCCCCTGACCTGATGAAGCGCGGGTTGGGGCCCAGCCCCCCGGGGCGGGGGGGGGTGGGGGGCGTAGGGCGGGTGATGGGCGGGGTGGGGTA
>NZ_JBHXIB010000040.1:0-66793 GCF_042723975.1 Amycolatopsis sp. NPDC058340
TTTCGGCCACCCCACATCTATCCCCTGGGTACCCACCCCCCCGTGTCTTGGGTCGGGGGGGTGCCCCCTCTGCGCTGGGGGGCCCCCCCCCCTTCAGCGCTCTCAGTACAGCGTGCGCGGGTTCGCGTCGATGCGGACGTGCACCAGATGCGGCCGCTCGTCCGGCAGCGCGGCCTCCAGCGCCGGCTTGAGGTCCTCGGCCTTCTCGACGACCGACGTGTTCAGCCCCATGCTCTTCGCCAGCGCGGGGAAATCGATGCCGCCGAGGTCGACGCCCGGCACCTTCTCGCCGCCCGCCGCCTCGCCGAGGATGCGCACGGCGGCGTACTGCGAGTTGTCGAAGATCACGAACGTCACCGGCAGATTGTGCTGCGCCGCCGTCCACAGTGCCTGGACGCAGTACATGCTCGACCCGTCGCCGAGGATCGCGACGACCTTGCGGTCCGGCCGGGCCAGCGCGGCACCGACGGCGGCCGGGAGACCGTAGCCGAGGGTGCCGCTGGCGACGGTCAGGAAGCCGGTGTCGGTGGACTTGATCGGCAGGTGGTCGTGCAGTTCGTTGCGGTGGCTCGGTGTCTCCTCGACGACGATCGCGTCGTCCGGCAGGACTTCCGAGATCACCGAGTAGGCGAAACCGGGCGTGATCGGCGTGACCGCGACGGGCTTTTCCAGCCGGGTGCGGGGTTTCGGCGCCTCTCGCGGCGCGGCCCGGTCCAGCAGCGCGCGGATGGTGAGCATCGGCGTCGCGCGGATCCCGGTGCCTTCCGCGGCCCTGGCGAGGATCTGTTCGTCGTCGCTGACCAGGAACAGCGGCGGCAGCGCGGTTTCCGACTCGCCCCGGTACACGTGGTAGGTGAACGCCGGTGCGCCGATGACGACCACGAGATCGTGGTCCGCCAGCGCGCTCGCGAGCGCTTTCCGTTCCGGCTGAAGGAATCCGAAGAACTGAGGATGGTCCTCGGGGAAGGAGCAGCGCGCCCCCATCGGCGGCGCCCAGACCCCGGCGCCGACCTTCTCGGCCAGCTCGACCACGTCCGGCACGGCGCCTTCACCGTCGATACCGGGGCCGACCACGATCGCCGGATGCTCGGCGGCGTCCAGCGCCGACACCAGTTCGTCCAAAGCGGACGGATCGGGCGCGAAACCGCGGATCGGCGGCCGGGAGACGATCGGCTTCGACGTCTCGACGTCCCAGTCGTCCACGGGCACCGAGACGAACACCGGACCCATGGGTGCCTGCGTCGCGATGTGATACGCCCGCGCCAGCGCCGCCGGGACGTCTTCCGCCCTGGCGGGCTCGCAGCTCCACTTCACGTACGGCTTGGGGAAGTTCGCCGCTTCGACGGCGCCGAGGAAGGGATCGTCCGGCAGCAGCGACCTGGTCTGCTGGCCGGCCAGGATGATCAGCGGGGCGTTGTTGCGGTACGCGGTGAAGACATGCCCGAGCGCGTGCCCGACCCCGCCGGCGGAATGCAGGTTCACCAGCGCCGCCCGCCTGCTCGCGCGGGCGTACCCGTCGGCCATCGCGACGACGGACGCCTCGTGGAGCGCGAGCACGTAGGTGAAGTCGTCCGGCCACTCCGTGAGGAAGGCGATCTCGGTCGTTCCGGGATTGCCGAAAACGGTGGTCAGGCCCAGATCGCGCAGCAGTTCCCTGGTCGCGTCACGTACGGTGCGGGTAGCCATGGGCACACGCTATCTGGTCGGCACCGGATAGTTGAAGATGCAACCTCGTATCACCGTGTGTGGTCTGGACCTGACCCGATGCGTACGGCAACGCCCCGCATTTCGTCCTCTGAATGCGGTAGTTGCCCGCGCAACTACTCCTTGACCAGCGCCGCCCATTCGCGCACGGCCGCGACGTCCACATCAGACTCCCAGCCACCCGGCCGGACCGCGCTCCCGACGTGGAACGCGCCGACGCCGCCCGCCCGCAGCAGGTGCACCTGCTGCGCCCGCAGGCCCCCGCCGACCAGCAGCCGCGGCCCGTCCTCACGCCGGGCGAGCCGCTGCAGCACCGAAAGCCCGTGCGCCACGCCGTGCGGATGTCCGGCCGCGAGCACCGTGTCGCAGCCGAGGGCGATCAGCTGGTCGTAGGCGCGCAACGGATCCCGCGCGCGGTCGATGGCGCGGTGGAAGGTCCACGGCAGGCCGTCGAGTTCCTTGACCAGCGTCTCGCAGGCGTCCATGTCGACTTCGCTTTCCAGGTCGAGGAAACCGAAGACGAACTCTCGCGCGCCCGCGTCGATCAGGCGGCAGGCGTCCGCGCGCAGCCCGTCGAGGTCGCCGGCGGCGAAGGACATGTTGTCGCGCAGCATCACCCGCACCGGGAGATCGGTGGCGGCGAGTACGTCGCGCAGCGTCTCGACCGACGGCGTGAGACCGTCGCTGGCCATGTCGCTGACCAGTTCGAGGCGATCGGCCCCGCCCTCCTGTGCGCGCTCCGCGTCCACCGCGGTCAGCGCGATCACTTCCAGCAGGCCGGTTTTCGGGCTCATGGACCTTCCAATTCGCTTATACCGAGGGGTTGTCGTCACCCCTGGCGTGGCGACCGCGCCGGAAACCGCCTTGCAGGCTGGTCATCCGTTCGCGGACCGCTTCGGGGGAAAGTGAGAGTATCGGCCTCTCCCCTCGCGGTTTCTCCGGCCTGTCGTCCTGCGACCGGGCCTCGGGGACGACGGCGGGCAGCACCGGCCAGGTCTCCTCCGCCCCGTCCTCCTGTTCCAGCTCGGCTGGCGTCGGCCACGCCGGTTCCGGTTCCTTTTCCTTCGGCTCCACCGGCTTCAGCGTCGGCTCGGTCGGCTCGTCCGGATCCGGCTCGGGTTTCTCGGGCACGGCGTTCTTCACCGGTTCGAACGACGGCAAGGAGGGCGGGCCGGGTTCGGCGGGCGAGGGCCCTTCGCGCGGGCCTCCGTGGTCGAACCACTGCGAAAGCACGCTCTGGTACTTGGGCATCCGCTCGGTCGGCGCGTCGAGTTCGAGATGGTCGACGGCGTCGTCGTCCGAAGACGGCCACTCCGGCGTGGTCTCACGCTCGACGACCGGGGCACGCCGCAACGGCCCGGGATCCAGCACGGGCGCGAACCGCGACTCCTCGGCGCTCTCCTGGGGTTCGGGCAGCGGCGGGACTTCCAGCGGCGGTTCGGGTTCCGGCTCCGGCACGACGACGGTGACGGGCGGGGGTTCCGGCAGCGGGGCCGGCCGGGGCGCTTCGACGATGAGCTCGGCGGGCACGACGACCACCGCAGTGATCCCGCCCCCGTCGGCGGACCGCAGGCGGACGTCGATGTGATGCCGGACGGCCAGCGTCGCGACCACGAACAGGCCCATCCGCCGGGACACCTCGACGTCGACCTCCGGCGGGTTCGCCAGCCGCGTGTTGGTCCGGTCGATCTCCGCCTGCGGCATGCCGGCACCGTGGTCGGTGATCTCGATCTGCCATTCGCCGCGGTCGGTCTCGTGCCCCTCGACCTGCACCATCGTGCTCTGATCCGAATAGCGGGTCGCGTTCTCCAGCAGCTCGGAGACCACGTGCACGAGGTCGTTGACAGCCTCGCCGCGTACCGCGATCCGCGGCGCCGCACCGAGTTCGATCCGCTGGTAGTGCTCGACCTCCGAGAGCGCGGCGCCGATGATCTCGTCGGCGACCACGGCGCCGCCGTCTTCACGGACGACGTCGGTTCCCGACAGCACCAGCAGGTTCTCGCTGTTGCGGCGCATCCGGGTGGCGAGATGGTCGAGTTCGAAAAGGCCGGCGAGGGTGTCGGGATCCTGTTCGTCGGCCTCCATGCGGTCCAGGACGGACAGCTGCCGCTCGACGAGATCCTGGCTCCGCTGCGACAGGTTCACGAACATCGCGTTGATGTTCTCCCGCAGCATGGCCTGTTCGCCCGCGAGCCGGACGGCCTCGCCGTGCACCGCGTCGAAGGCCCGCGCCACCTGGCCGAGTTCCTCGCGGCTGAACACCGGGACCGGCGCGACGGCCAGCCGCCGCCGCAGGTTCTCCGGCTGCGGTTCGGGATCGCTGAGCAGTCCTTCGACGGCCGCCGGGAGCTGGTGCTCGGCGACCTGGAGCGCGCTGCGGCGCAGGATCCGCAACGGCCGCAGCAGCGACCGCGCGATGATCACCGAGAGCACACCGGCGACCATCAGCACGGCGAGCACGATGCCCCCGTCCCAGATCGCGGACGTCCTCGCGCGTGCCGCGAGGGCGTCGGTGCGTTCCTGGAGCTGGACGAGCAGCGCCTGCTGCACCTGATGGGCGAGGTTGACCGTGTACGTGGCCGAGGTGTCCCACTGGTTCGGGTCCAGCCCGCCGAGCCCCTGATCGTTCTCGGCGCGGATGAGCGCCGATTCCACCATGTCGTTGCCGATGTCGACGATCAGGCCGATGACCGTGTCGTCGTACATGCGCTGCTGTTCGGGCGTCGCGAAGGTGCGGTAGTCGCTGCGGGCGGCGGCGAGTTCGGCCTCCGCGCCGAGCAGCGCGCGGGTCCGGTCCCGGTTGAGCGCGCCCTGCGCGAGCGCGGCCGCCATGATCGCGCGTTTGACCGACATCTGATCCTTGACCCGCGCGAGCGCGTTGCCCGCGAGGCGGAGCTTCCCCAGATCCGGGTCGGAGACGTCGGCGGCGGTGGCATCACTGATGTCGAGCAGACCGGAGATCAGCTCGCTGTAGGACCGCAGCACCGCGTCGGCGGGAAAAGCGGAGTGTTCCGCGGAAAACCGGAGCCCGGTCAGCACGCGCAGGCGGTCGCTGGTCTGCTGCAGGCTCGTCGCGGCCTTGCCGCCGAGCCTGCTCTTGCTCTCGCCGAGTGTGCGGTCGAACGTGCCGATGGCCTCGTCGGCGCGCTTGCGCTGCTCGGTCAATTCGGACAGATCGCCCTTGCGGTCGCCCGCGACGAACCGGACGGTGAGGTCGCGTTCGCGCTGAAGCTGGTGCACCGCTTCGGCGACGGTGCTGTCGACCCGGCCGCGGGTGGCGAATTCGGCCAGCTGCCGCGCGTCCCGCAGATCCGAGTTGACCCGGAGCCCGACGAGGGCGACCACCGCGAGCGCGGGAATCAGGAGTACCACGAAGAGTTTGGTACGCAGGTGCCAGTTCCGCAGCCGCCAGCGGCCGCCGACACGGGGATGCCGTTCCGCCGCGTCGCCCCCACGGGGACGCTTGTCGCGACGGGCCACCTGGTTTCCTTTTCCCACCACGGGACCCTTTCCCATGGCTGACATCGGGGACGAGAGCCCGAACCTACTGTAGAGTAACAAGGTTCGAGAACGATCGAAAGCCGCGCCATCCGGCGTCTCCCGCACGCGATCGTATGGGGCACGGACCATACGATCCAGAAGGAGGAGCACATTCTCTCGGTAGGTGAGCGGTGACGAAGATGCGTGTCTTGGCGATTCCGCTGGTAGCGGCTCTGCTGGCGACCACCGGTTGCGGAGTGTTTTCCGGTGGTGACGCAAGTACCGACGCACCACTCGAACGGACGGAACTGCGCATCGGCGTCGGAAGCCCCATCGACACGGCGCCCTTGCGGGTCGCCGTCGCCGACGGGAAGTTCACCGCGGCAGGCCTTTCCGTGACCCTCGTCGAAGTTCCCGCCGACCAGGCGATCGGCAAGCTCACCGCCGGCGAGGTCGACCTGGCGTTCGCGAGCGACGTGTCGATCTTCCGCGCAGCCGCCGGCGGGACGGCGCTGCAGCTGCAGGGCGAGGCCTACACCGCCGGCCGCAACACCATGGCGCTCGTCACACTCCCCGGCTCGGACTACACCGAACCGACACTCAAGAAGTCACCGAAGATCGCGGTGAACATGCTCGACGACGTCGGCGTGCTGGCGGCCAGGTCGGTACTGGGGACCGCGGGCATCGACGTGAACCGGATCCAGTTCAAGCAGAACCCGTTCGACCGGATGCCGCAGGCGTTGCAGGCGGGCGAGGTCGACGCCGCGTGGATGGTCGAGCCGTACATCACCAGGGCCGAGAAGGAACTCGGGGCGAGCATCCTCGCCGACGGCGCCCGCGGCGCGACCCTGGACTTCCCGATGTCGTCCTACGTTTCGATGGGAGCGTTCGGCCAGGCCAACGCCCGCACGCTCGCCGTGTTCCGGAAGGTGCTCGGCGAGGCGCAGGTGCGGGCGGCCGACCCCGCCGTCGTCCGCGACGCGCTGCCGTCGTTCTCCGACATCGACCGGACGACGGCTTCGCTGATCTCGCTCGGGACTTACCCGGTCTCCCTCAACGGCATCCGGCTGCAGCGCGTCGCCGACCTGATGCACAACTCGGGCATCCTCGGCGCCCGGCTCGACGTGCAGTCGATGGTGGCGCGGCCCTGAACATCACCGGGCGCGCCGAGTGGACCGGCACTTGCCGCCGTGGTGGAGCCGATTCGGCTGCGAACCGGGTCGTACGAGCGGACCCTAGATGTTCTCCCCGGTCGGCCTGAGGCACACGGTGCGCTCGGGCGGCCCGGTGTAGTGCAGGGCGGTGTCTTCCGAGGAACAGGCGGTCTCCGACGATCCCCGCGTGACGACCGCCCGCGCCTCCGCGCTGATG
This sequence comes from Amycolatopsis sp. NPDC058340, assembly GCF_042723975.1. Taxonomy (NCBI): domain Bacteria; kingdom Bacillati; phylum Actinomycetota; class Actinomycetes; order Pseudonocardiales; family Pseudonocardiaceae; genus Amycolatopsis; species Amycolatopsis sp. NPDC058340. The sequence continues at coordinate 6,556 of NZ_JBHXIB010000040.1, forward strand.
TCGGTGCAGCGGACCTTCGCGATCCGCGTCTCGTGCACGACGTCGCGCAGGCAGTCCCCGGTCTCGACGTTCAGCGCGAGACAGAGCGTCTTCTTGGCCGTGCGGCTGGACGAAGTCCCGTACACCTCGAACTGGATGTAGTCCGCGTCGCGGCAGTCGGACGAACCCGTCCTCACCTCGTCGACGCGGAAGGTCGCGCGGTTCGAACTGCAACTGGCCGTCGTGTAGCTCTGGTTGCCGCCCGCCTCGTCGGTCAGGTACAGGCATTTCCCCGCCTCGACCGTGGCGAACCTGCTCGACTGCGAGATCCCCCAGGCGGCCAGGCTCCCCAGGCCCAGCGCGAGGACCACACCCAGCACGATCGAGACCCTGGCCAGGACGCTCAGCGGCGCCGGCTTCGGGAACGGCGTCGGCGGTCCCACCTCGGGCATCGGGGGCAGGGGCGCGGGCGCGTTGAACGGGTCGTACTCGGGTGTCCCGCCGGTCGGTGTAGTCGTCAAGGTCCCCTCCAGTCACCTTCCGCACATCCTTCCACCAGCGGTGCCGCGACGGGAGCCGGTGTGGCCGGAACGTATAAAGGAGGATGTGACCGATGGCCCGCTGATCGTCCAATCCGACAAGACCGTGCTCCTCGAGGTCGACAACAGCCAGGCCGACGACGCGCGGATCGCCATCGCGCCGTTCGCCGAACTGGAACGCGCTCCCGAGCACGTCCACACCTACCGGATCACGCCGCTCGCGTTGTGGAACGCCCGCGCCGCAGGCCACGACGCCGAACAGGTCGTCGACGCGCTGACCACGTACTCGCGGTTCCCCGTGCCCCAGCCGCTGCTCATCGACATCGTGGACACGATGGGCCGCTTCGGGCGGCTGCAGATCGCCAACCACCCGGCGCACGGCCTGGTCATGTCGACCATCGACCGCGCGGTGCTGGAGGAGATCCTCCGGCACAAGAAGATCAGCCCGATGCTGGGCGCGCGGATCGACGAGGACACCGTCGTCGTGCACCCGTCCGAACGCGGAAGGCTCAAGCAGGCGCTGCTGAAGGTCGGCTGGCCCGCGGAGGACCTCGCCGGTTACGTCGACGGCGAAGCACACCCGATCGAGCTGGCCGAGGTCGACTGGGAGCTGCGCGACTACCAGCGCAAGGCCGCCGAGGCGTTCTGGGCGGGCGGATCCGGCGTCGTCGTGCTGCCGTGCGGCGCGGGCAAGACCCTGGTCGGCGCCGCGGCGATGGCGCACGCGAAGGCGACCACGCTGATCCTGGTGACGAACACCGTCGCCGGACGGCAGTGGAAGCGGGAGCTGGTCGCGCGGACCTCGCTCACCGAGGAGGAGATCGGCGAGTACTCCGGGGAGAAGAAGGAGATCCGGCCGGTCACCATCGCCACGTACCAGGTGGTCACGCGCAAGACCAAGGGCGAGTACAAGCATCTGGACCTGTTCGATTCGCGGGACTGGGGCCTGGTGGTCTACGACGAGGTCCACCTGCTGCCCGCGCCGGTCTTCCGGATGACCGCGGACCTGCAGTCCCGGCGGCGGCTCGGGCTCACCGCGACCCTCGTGCGCGAGGACGGGCGCGAAGGCGACGTGTTCTCCCTGATCGGCCCGAAGCGGTACGACGTCCCGTGGCGCGACATCGAGGCGCAGGGCTGGATCGCGCCAGCGGAATGCACCGAGGTCCGGGTGACGCTGACGGACGCCGAGAGGCTCGCATACGCGACGGCCGAGGCCGAGGAGCGGTACAAACTGGCGGCGACCGCGGACACCAAGACCAAGGTGATCAAATCGCTGGTCGACCGGCATCCCGGCGAGCCGACGCTGGTCATCGGCGCCTACCTCGACCAGCTGGAGATGATCGGCGACGAACTCGACGCGCCGGTGATCCAGGGCGCGACACGGAACAAGGAACGCGAGGAACTGTTCGACGCGTTCCGGCGCGGCGAGATCAGGACGCTGGTCGTTTCGAAGGTCGCGAACTTCTCGATCGACCTGCCCGAGGCGTCGGTCGCGATCCAGATCTCCGGGACGTTCGGCTCGCGGCAGGAGGAGGCGCAACGGCTCGGAAGGCTGTTGCGGCCCAAGGGCGACGGACGGCAGGCGCATTTCTACTCGGTCGTCTCGCGGGACACCGTCGACACGGAGTACGCGGCGCACCGGCAGCGGTTCCTGGCGGAACAGGGGTACGCGTACCGGATCGTGGACGCGGACGACCTGCTGCGCCCTCTTTAGGGTTTCGCTTCGGCAGGAGAAGGCTCCCTCCATCTGCCGGCCCAGTCAGATGACCGGCGGTCGGACGGGCCGGGGCGGCGCGTGACCCCGATTGTGGTGTCCCCAATGTCGCATCTGTGACGCTGAGCGTCTCTGATGCGACATTGGGAACACCGGCGGGCTGGTCCGGATCGCGAACAGCGACACGACCAGCACTCATACGACTGGCTAGCGCCGCCGTTATCGGGATTTTATTACTTTGGCATGTTCTTGGGGGGGGCGGTGTTCTTCATCATCTAGGCGATTGATCGGGTCGGCGCGCACTAGGCGACCTTCAGGACCTCCGATCACCCCCCTGACCAGCAGGAAGAGAGCAAGGGACCTTTGCTACCACTCGGTGCCCTCCCCGGTCGCCAAAAGCACCACCGAGCGTCCACAGTGGACGGACCATGGTGCCCATGTGACTCAAGCGACGCCTGAGGCGACCGTCCCCGGATCCCGCAAACGGGGTATCGAAAACTGTCGGTGCTTCGAACTAGTGTTCGGTAGAGTTGACCGAACACCAGTTCGAGGGGAAGCCGATGACCATCGCACCGTTCCGACCGGGTACACCACCAGTCCAGACCCTGCCGCCCGGCCGCTGGCACGGCCGGATCTGGGTTTCCGACCTGCCGTTGGCCAGGCCGGAGCGCTACACCGGCTGCGTCGCCGAATTCGATCGGTCCGGCCTGTGGCCGGTGCTGATCCCGCACGACCAGCGTTTCGCGGCCAACGGCGAGGACTGGATCGACGACCGCGGCAGGCTCGCCCCCGCCGATCACCGGATCGGCTCGGTGGATCCGGCCGAGGTGCTGGCCCGCTGGTGGGACACGTCGTGCTGCGACGGCGCCTGCCTGCGCCCGTTCGGCGCGAAGTTCCCCGGTCTCGCCCGCCGTCCGTCGCGCCGGGCGGATCCGCTGGCCGAGGCGGGTAACACCGGGTCGATCCTGGCCGCCCGCGGGCAGCACCGGCTGGCGCTGGTGCAGACGGAGCGCCCGGCCGACATCCCGGCGATCCTCGGCTGGACCGGCATGATCAAGGCGACCGATCAGGTCCACGAGCTGTCCGCCGTCCTGCGCAGCTGGGAAGACCGCTTCGGTGCGACGCTCACGGTGCTGGGCTTCGATTCGATGGAGCTGTCGGTGGCCGCGCCGCCGCGGACCCAGGGCCGCGCGCTCACGGTCGCCGCCGAGCACCGCTCGTTCTGCCTGCCGTCGTTCGCCGGTCAGCCGGGCAATCTGCGCGAGTTCGCGTCCGGCCTGGTGCAGACCCGCCGGTGGCGGTTCTCGTGGGCGTGAGCGGGCGTTTATCCCGAGAAGAGAGGGGGAATCAGGGCGACACGGGAAGGCGGTGATCGACGTCGCGGAGCTGAGGATCGGCACTTCGGGCTGGTGCTACCCACCGTGGCGCGGGGATTTCTACCCCCGCGGCCTGGTGCAGCGGCGCGAGCTGGAATACCTGTCGTCCCGGATGAACTCGGCCGAGATCAACGGCTCGTTCTACTCGCTGCAGCGTCCCGAGCGGTACCGCGCGTGGGCCGAGGAGACACCGGACGACTTCGTCTTCGCCGTCAAGGGCGGCCGCTTCATCACGCATCTGAAGCAACTGCGCGATGTCGAGACGCCACTGGCGAACTTCTTCGCCTCCGGCGTGCTGGCGCTCGGCCGGAAACTGGGGCCGTTCCTCTGGCAGCTGCCGCCGCGGCTGGCGTTCGACGCCGAGCGCGTCGAGGCGTTCTTCAAGCTGTTGCCGCGCACCAGCCACGCCGCCGCCAAGCTCGCGAAGCGACACGACGACAAGCTGAAAGCCGGACCGCACACCGATCCGAGCCCTCGCCGGAAGCTCCGGCACGCCGTCGAGGTACGGCATCCGAGCTTCGCCGAACCCGAAAGCCTGGACCTGTTCCGGAAACACGGCATCGCGCTCGTGGTCGCCGACACCGCGGGCAAGTTCCCGTACGTCGAAGAGATGACGAGCGAAGACTTCGCGTACGTCCGCCTGCACGGCGACGAGGAGCTGTACGTCAGTGGATACAGCGACAAGGCCCTCGAGAAGTGGGCACGGAAGATCAAGGGCTGGGGCCGCGACACGTACGTCTACTTCGACAACGACGTCAAGGTCGAGGCGCCGAAGAACGCGATCGCCCTCGCGGAACTCCTGGCTTGACCCGCGCGAGCTGCGCAGTCAGCGCACAGTGAGCGGTGTCCGGTTTAGTGGCGTTTGAGGTCACGGGCGTACTCGCGTGCTGTGCCTGGGGGTCGGCACGCCGGGCGCCCGTGCCTCACTCAGCCTTGACCGTTTCGCCGACGAGCGAGGCCAGCTTGGTGCGGACGTCCTCGGCGTCGGGATGCGAAAGCTCGGTCAGCACCCGCACCGAACGCAGCCAGCACTCACGCGCCGACGAGGGGTCACCGAGCCGCAGATGGATTCCGCCGAGCTGGGCCAGCACGTCGGCCGCCTCGTAGAGCTCGCCATGGGCGAAGAACATCTCGACGGCGCGCCGCATGCAGGCGATGCCCTCGTCGCCGCGGCCCAGCCCGACCAGCGCGGTTCCCTTGGTGTGCAGGGTGAAGCGGGCTTCGTCGGGGAGCGCGTGCGCCTCCAGCGCCAAGGCCTGGTCGGCGAAGTCGAGTGCCTGCTCGAAGCGGCCGGCCTGGGTGCAGATGTCGCCGAGGGCCTGCAGCGCGCTGGCCTCCATGCCGGCGCCGACGCCGCTCTCCCGGATGAGCCGCAACGCGCGCGTCCCGTAATCCCATCCGGTGTCGGGGTCCTGGCTGGCCAGCGTGAGGTTGTAGAGGGCCCGCGCCTCGCCCTGCCGGTCCCCGACCTGCCGCTGCAACTCGACGACCTGCTTGAGGTAGGCGATGCTGTCCTCGTATTGGCGGGCGACGCCGCAGGCCACGCCGAGTCCGCTGAGGATGGCGGCCTCGCCCGACCGGTCTCCGAGGTCGCGGGCCGCGCGGAGCGCGACGCCGAACACCGAACGCCAGTCCTCCAGCCGGGCCCGCACGATGAAGTAGGACTGCAGCAGCCACGCCAGCTGCCAGCATTCCCGGTACCGCCGCTCCCGGTACGCGATGTTCACCGCGGCGATGAGGTTCCCGGCCTCCTCGTCGAACCAGTCGAGAGCCTGTTCGTAGTGCCCGAACTTCAGCCCCGCGCCGTCGAACCGCTCCGGCTGGACGAGCCGGTAGTGCCGTTCCGAGCGCAAGAGCCTCGACGCGTTCAGCGCGGAGGCGAGCGACGCGTGGAGCAGCCTGTCCAGCACGGCCGTCCGCTCCTCGGGCCCGTCGAGCTTCGCCGAGAGCTCGGCCGCGTATGCGCGGATCAGGTCGTGGAACTGGTACCGGCCCGGTTTGGACCGGGCGATCAGATGCGCGGAAGCGAGTTTCGCCAGATCCTCGTGTGCTTCCGCGATGTCGACACCGGCCACCGCCGCGGCCGCGGGCACGCTGAAGTCGCCGCCGGTCGGCAGGCCGAGCAGCCGCAGCATCCGGGCGGCCCGCTGGTCGAGCGCCCGGTACGAGTACGAGAAGACGGCCCGGATGTTCGTCTCGTCGCCGTCGGCGAGGTCGAACGAACCCAGCCTGTCCTGTTCGGCTTCCAGCAGCCGGACGAACTCGCCCAGCGCGAGATCCGGGAACTGCGCCGCCCGCACCGCGAGGATCCGGATGGCCAGCGGCAGCCCGCCGCAGTACCGGATGAACCGTTCGGTGGCCTCGGGGTCCTCGGCGACCCGGTCCAGCCCGATCGTCGAGGCGAGGAGGGCGATCGCGTCCTCGTCCGGCAGTTCCTCCAGCGCGAGGCGCCGCGCGCCGTGGGTCGCGACCAGCGCGTGGAGCTGCCATCGGCTGGTCACCAGCACCAGGCAGCCGGGTCCGGGCAGCAGCGGCCGGATCTGCTCGGTGCTCCCCGCGTTGTCGAGCAGGATCAGCATCCGGCGGCCCGCGCTGTACGTGCGCCAGGTGGCCGCGCGCCCGTCGACGTCGGCGGGGATCCGGTCGGCGGGGACACCGACGGAGACGAGCATGGTTTCGAGCGCGGCCGCCGCTTCGACCGGTTCGCCGGGGCCGTAACCGCGCAGGTTGAGATACACCTGCCCGCCGGGGAAACGGTCGCCGACCTCGTGCGCGAAGTGGACGGCGAGCGTCGTCTTGCCGATACCGCCCATTCCCTCGATCGAGGCGATGGACGTCGACCGCTCGGTGTCCAGCGCCTCCGGGACGAGCCCGTGCAAAGCCTTGAGGTCGCGTTGGCGGCCGGAGAACACCCGCAGATCGGCGGGGAGCTGGCGCGGGATCAGCGGTTCGGCGCCGAGCCGGTACCGCGTCAGTTCGGAGTCCAATGTGGTCTCGACGGACTCTTCGCCGGTCAAGATCGCCTGGTGCGCCCGCTGCAGCGACGCGCCGGGGTCCAGGCCGAGCTCTTCGGCCAGCACCGCGCCGATCCGGCGGTAGACGTTCAGCGCCTCGGCCTGCCTGCCGGACCGGTAGAGCGCGATCATCAGCTGTTCGTGCAGCCGCTCCCGCAGCGGGTTGTCGCGGCACAGCCTGGTCAGCTCGGGAACGACGACGTTGTGCTCGCCGAGCGCGATGAGTGCGTCGGCCCATTGCTCACACACCCGCAACCGCTCTTCGCCCAGCTGGTCGGCTTCGTCCCGAAGCAGCGCTTCGGAGTGGACGTTCTGCAGCGCCGGGCCTCGCCATTCGGACAACGCCGCGGCGAACCGGCCCGCGGCTCCGCGAAGGTCGCCGTCACGCGCGGCCTCCGCTCCGGCCGCGGCGTGTGCGCGGAAGCGGGCGAGGTCGAGCCGGTTTTCGTCGAGTTCGAGCAGGTAGCCGCCCCGTTCGGTGCGGATGGTGACCTCGTCGCCGAGCGCGCGGCGGACCCGCAGGACGTAGGTCTGCAGCGCCCCCTTCGACCGCCGCCGGTCGTCCGGCCACAGCCAGCGGCCCAGTTCCCCGACCGGCACCACCGTGTTCGCGCGCAGCAACAGGCCTGCCAGCACGATGAGCGGCCTGCTGCCGCCCAAGGGCACCGGCAGCCCGTCCGCCGTGACCTCGGTGGGCCCCAGCACGCGAAAGTCGAGTGCCACGTCGCTCATTCTGTCCGGAACCGACGGAAACGGCACGCGATTCCCGCGGTGGCATGATCGGTGCCGATGGACGTCTACGCTATCCCCCTGCGCACGCGGTTCCGAGGTATCACGGTCCGCGAAGGGCTGCTGATGCGCGGCGAAGCCGGCTGGGGCGAGTTCTGCCCGTTCTCCGACTACTCAGACGCCGAGAGCGCGCCATGGCTCGCGTCCGCGCTGGAGGCGAGCGAACGCGGCTGGCCGTCGCCGGTGCGGGACAGTGTCGAGGTGAACGCGACCGTGCCGGTGGTGTCCCCGGAGCAGGCGTACGAACTCGTGTCCGCTTCGGGCTGCCGCACGGCGAAGGTGAAGGTCGCCGACCCTCGGGTGAGCCTCGCCGAGGATTGCGCCCGGGTGGAGGCGGTACGGGCCGCGCTGGGCCCGCGGGGCGCGGTCCGCGTCGACGCGAACACGGCCTGGGACGTGGACACCGCGGTCAAGGCCATCGGCGAGCTGGACCGCGCGGCCGGCGGGCTCGAGTACGTCGAGCAGCCCTGCCCTTCGATCGACGAACTGGCCGCCGTCCGGCGCCGGGTCGGGGTGCGGATCGCCGCGGACGAGTCGATCCGCCGGGCCGAAGATCCGCTCAAGGTGGCCGTCGCGGGGGCGGCCGACGTCGCCGTGCTGAAGGTCGCACCGCTGGGCGGGGTGCGGCGCGCACTGGAGGTCGCCGAAGCCTGCGGCCTGCCGTGCGTGGTTTCGTCCGCCGTCGAGACGAGCGTCGGGCTCGCCGCCGGGCTGGCGCTCGCGGGCGCACTGCCCACTTTGGACTTCGCGTGCGGGCTGGGCACGATGTCGTTGCTCACGGGAGACGTCTGCGGCGACTCACTGTCCCCTGTGGACGGACGACTGCCGGTGCCGCGGCAGGCTCCCGCTCCCGATCTGTTCTCCGCCCACGCAGCAGGCCCGGACGTCCGGGCGGCCTGGGAAGCCCGCCTCACCCGCGTCCGCACCCACCTCCCGACGCGATGAAAGGTCCCTTCCTCGCGATTTTCGCGAGGAAGGGACCTTCATGGTGTTCAGCTGCAGTGCTCGAAAGGCGATTCGTAGCTGGCGGACCCCGCGGAGCCGCCCCACCGGACGCATTTCGCGCCGGCGGCCGCGCTCACCGGGCCCGCGTAGTACTCGAAGCTGCCGGAGTCGGTCTTCCGCGCCGACCCCTGCACTTCGAGGAAGGCCGAGACCGCGCTGCCCGTGCCGACCGAGGTGGACTTGATGGTGGTGACGCAGTTGTTCTTGTTCGTGGCGTTGTACAGCAGGTACGCGGTCGCGGCGCTGCCGACCGCCTGCGAGTCGATCACCTTGTAGCCGTCGCCGCACACCTCGACGGCGTCGTACGGGTTCGGGTTCCCGTTGCCGCTGCAGGTGTTCTTGGAGGTCACGTTGGCGTTGGGGTAGCCGAACTTCACGCCGTTGAAGTACGCGGGCTTGATGTTGCTCGGCCACGAGGAGTCGTTGGTGCGGACTTCGTAGTGCAGGTGCGGGCTGATGTTGTTGCCCGGCTTGGAGGTGTTGCCGACCTCACCGATCTTCTGCCCCTGCGCGACCTGCGCGTTGAGCGCGACCGAACGGACCTTCAGATGCGCGTAGTAGGTCGACCATCCCCCACCGTGGTCGATCTTCACCAGGTTGCCGAACCCGTTCGCCGAACCCTGGTGCGCCGAGATGACGACCTTGCCCGCCGCCGCCGCGACCACGGTGTCGCCGAGGTCCGCGTCCGCGGAGCCGCCCCGGTTGAAGTCGATCTCGTAGGCCCGGTGCGCGCTGCTGTTGTCGTTGTCGCCGTTCCACACCTGGTTGCAGGGGAACGGGAGCTGGAAGTTGGGACGCGGCCCGACGGCGGCCTCGGCCGATGTCGCGGTGATCGCCAGCCCGGCCATGCCCAGCAAGGCGGTCGCGGCCGCCGTGAGCACTCGTCTGAATCTCATCGGATGTCCTTTCTCGGCGTTTCGCGAGAAGCGTCCCGAAAGGGCGTACAAGCGAGATACAAACGACCACGAGCCCTCCTGGCCGAGGGGACCAGGAGGACTCGTGCCGCCTCCGCACCGGGACCGTCCGCGTCTTCCCCGTCCCGGCGCGGGTGCCTCAGCCGACCCGCTCGATGGTGGCGCGGCGGATCAGGAACTTGCCCGGCTCGCGGACCTGCTCGAAGGCCGCGTTGTTCAGCAGCGCGCAACTGCCGGAAACGCCGGTGACCTCGACGGTCGTGGACTTGTCGTTGTCCAGGTTCGTCACCTTCAGCTTGGTGCCCGCCGGGAACTCGCTGCTGGACGCCGCGGGAGCACCGCCCTCGCCGGACAGCGTCACCGTGGAGCCAGGGCAGACGACCTCGCCCTCCCCGGCGACCGCCTCTTCCCGCGGAGCCGCCTCGTCCTTCGGAGCCGCCTCGTCCTCGACCGCCATGGCGTCGTCCGCGGCCTGATTCCCGCCGTCGGCCAGCACTTCTTCGGTGCACCCGGCGGCTTCGCGGCGTTGCTGGATGAGGTCGACGACGGCCTGCCTGTTCGCGATCCGCGCCTCGGACTGCGCATCCGGCTCCGCCCGCTGGCCCGCGATGAAGGTGAGGTTGTTGCGGAGGGCGGTGTCGAGTCCCTGGCAGTTTTCCGCGGCCTGCCCGTCCGGAGTGCTGATCGCGAACATCGCCGCGGCGATGGCGGCCACCCCGAGCACGGACGCGATGCCGATCGTCGCGCGTTTGCGGTGTTTCCCGGCGCTGTTCATCATCGGTGTCTTCCTCCGGTCTGGTTCCTCCTCACCCACATCCAGGGATACGGCCGGATAACGAAAGTGGTTCAAACCGATTTCAGCCGAGCCAGGGTTTCGCGATACGCGCGTAGGTGCCGTCGTTCAGCGCGAGATGCAGCCATTGGTCGGTCCACTCCTTGAACACGACGTCGCGCGGCAGGAGGTACGCCTTCTCCGAGAAGGTGAACGGCTCGTCGGGATGCACGGCGCACAACCGCGGATTCTGCTTCGCCTGCCAACGGGTCTCGGTGGCGTCGGTGATCATCAGGTCGGCCCGGCCCGCCAGGATTTCGGCGAAGATCGTGTTGTTGTCCGGATGCCGCACGATGGTCGCCTGCTTCAGGTTGGCGTCGGCGAACTGTTCGTTGGTACCGCCCGGATTCACGATCGCCCGCACCCCCGGCTGGTCGATCTGTTCCAGGGTCTGGAACCGCTTTTCGTTCTCGCACAAGGTGATCGGTGTCTTGCCGTCGCGAAGATAGGGAACCGTGTAGAAACCCTTCTTCGCGCGGTCCAGGGTCACCGAAACCCCGCCCATCGCCAGATCGCATTTCCGCCCGACGTCGTCGGCGATCGCCTTCCAGGTGGTCTGGACCAACTGGAGCCGGACGCCGAGCCGCCGGGCGAGGTCGCCCGCGAGATCGATGTCGATCCCGCTCCACGCACCCGCGGCGTCCCGATAGGTGAACGGCCGATAGTCCCCCGTCGAACACACGCGGATCTCGCCACGGGCCTGAACGACGTCCAGTCTGCTTCGCGCGCCTTGGCTTTCAGGCGCGGCACTGGCCGTGCCGATTCCCAGCACGGTCAGCACCGCGACCCCGAACGTGAGCGCTTTCGCCTTGATGGTCATCAAGGCATCTTCCACGCCCTGAGGTAAGCCCGCACCAGCCAAGCGTCGGCCCAATCCGCGTCCGGCTCCTCCGGCAGCGGCGACGCCCCGCGCACCAGCTCGTCGAGACGGTGCTCCAGCGACTCGGCCGCTTCGAGTGCTTCCTCGCGGGTTTTCTTGCCCTGCCTCAGATCCCGGAGCCAGCCGAGCCACGGTTCGGGGACCGGCAGCGTGATCCGGCCGGTCTCCAGCAGCTCCACGCCCTGCACGCCGAGCCGCACCATGTGCATGGCGAACTTCGTGTCGAAGCCGTACTTCTCGATCAGCTCCGGCCGTCCCGCCTTGCCCCGCAGGCCCAGCATCCGCTCGCGCTGGGCGCGGGAGTAGCCGAGGAACCGCAGCCCGGCCCGGCGCGAGACGATCCGGTGCGCGTGCTCGCGCAGTTCGGCGCCGAGCTCGTCGATCACCACGATCTCGGACTCGGGTACGAACAAGGGCAGCAGGACGGTCGGGTTCCCGTTGAGCGCTAGCCGCAGCCACTTGCGCAGCGAGTAGACGGTCAGATCGAGGTCACCGGGGCCGGATCGGACGCCTTCGGGCTGCGTGCGGAAGATGTACTGCTCGAACCGCTTCAGGCCGATCACGTGGTCCGGCGGCTCGACGCAGATGCCGAGCTCGTCCCGGTCGTCCTGGCCGGACACGGCGGTGCCGTGCAGCCCGGACCCGACCTGGCAGCGCAGGATCGTGCCCTGCTCGGCGATGGCGGCGAATTCGGGGCTGTCGTGTTTCACCGGACAAGTCATACCCGCGGGCCGGGGCGGCGGGCATCCGGTTTTCCGGCCCCTCAGGGTCGGATTCCAGGGTCGGGCCGGGGCCGTTCCCCGATGTGCCGGGGGTCGTTCCGGCGCGAACATGGAGCCATGACGAACAGCGTGTACACCCCCCAGGCCACCAAGAAGCTCTACCGCAGCCGCACCGACAAGATGCTCGCGGGCGTCGCCGGCGGCTGGGCCGCCTACCTCGGCATCGACGCCGCGATCCTGCGCATCGCCCTCGTGGCTGGCGTCTTCTTCACCGCCGGCTTCGCGATCCCGCTGTACGCCGCCGCGTGGCTTTTGACTCCGGAACAGCCGGGCGAATCCTGATCGGGGCGGACGCCGTGCGCAGGGGGCCCGGCGTCCGCCGGATCGCGTTTAGCCCGCTAAACGCGATCCGCCTGGGGAGAAGAAGGGCCCGGACACGGGGATGTCCGGGCCCTTTTCCGCTTTTCGCACGCGGGATCACGGCCATCCCGTTACACTTCCTCTGACTTTGTCACAGGGAGTGGGAAGCGGGGGCCTCCATGGCCGGGTATCTGAGCCTCAGCGAGTACAAGAGAATGCTCGACGGCGCGCTGGACGACTTCTGCGAGGCGCTCACCAAGCGCTGGATGGAAGACGCCGTCGACGCGATGACGCACCTCTCGCCCGCCGTCCCGTGCTCGGCGGAGCCCTGGGCCTGGCAGTGGCCAGCCGAATCCTACGGCCACCTCTCGGGCGCCGACGACTTCTGCGGATACCTGACCTGGGTCATGGACGGCAGGCACGGCCACTACAAGGACGTCCACTGCGACGGCTGGAACCCGCAGACCCAGAAGTACGTCGAGTGCCATGTCGAACGGAACCTCGCGCAGATCGAACGGCTGGCCTGGAACCGGCGGCAGGAGGTCGCCAAGTTCGTCCCGCAGCTGGAGGGACCCGACCTCGCGAAACTGGAGGCCGCCCACAACACGTTCCTGAACGTCGCCGGCAACCTCGGCTTCCAGGACAAGAACGGGCGGGTGGCCGAGCTGCTCGGTCAGGGCACGGTCGTCCGCAACGTCGAATGGCTGGCCGGTACGACCAGCGCGAACGAGGAATGGTTCATCGAGTGGACCGGACTCGCCGCCAAGGCCTTCCGTGAAGGGTTCTTCGCCTCGATCGCGCCGACCATGGCGCACCAGTCGCTCATCCTCGCCAGCCTGTCCACGCTCTACTCCGCCCGCGCCGCGACGATCCAGGCGACCCGGCTCAACATCGTCAAACGGCTCAACTGGGCCACCAAGAAGCTGGACGAGAAGGTCACCCTCAAGGTCTTCACCGCGGACGCGATCCTGGAGAAGGTCGACGGGGCGAAAACGCTCCACGGGATCGCGACCAATCTGCTGTCCGCGGGGGCGAAACTCAGCAAGGTCGTGAAAACCGTCGACGAGGCGGGCGGGAAGGTCCTCGGGCCGGTCGGCGCCGTCCTCGACCTGGCCGTTTTCGCCGGCGGGATCATCAAGGGACTCACCGTCGAACAGGACGCCATGTCCCTCCAGGACATCCTGCAGAAGCTCACCACCTCGATCCAAGACGAGCACAACGCCTTGTCCGGTCTCGAAGCCGACTTCGGCTCGAACGTGCTGGCCCTGCAGAAGGCGATCGCGGGGGTGCACAGCTACGAGCTGGAGCTCTACGACCTCACCGCGAACACGCTGCCGAACCAGACCGACCGCGCGAAGTACAAAGGGATCAGGGTCGAGGTCCACTTCCTGCTCCGCGTGGCGCAGACCTGCTTCGAAGCCGCCGAAGCCTATTCGGCGCAACTGCGGATCCTGTCCGACGCCGACGTCGCCGACCGGCACCTCGCTGGCCGCGATCAGCAGACCTGCACGGGCGACGACACGACTTTGGAGATCCGTGACGCCGTCGAGCAGTTCATGAGGACGAGCTGTGCCCGGTTCCTTGTCGCCGGCGAGCAGCTCAGGAAGGCGGCCGAAGCCTACGCGAGAGTCGACGGCGAGCTCTCGGACGACCTCCGGAAGCTGTTCGACGCCTGGGAAAGCGCCAACAAGGACCGGGTGAAGATCGACCCCAACCCCGAGACGGTCGAAAGGGAAAGCCCGGGCAAGGAGGCGGGCGGCACCGACCGGACGGGCCTCGAACCGAGGAAGCCCGCGGAGCCGAACTCCACCGACCCGTACGAGACGGACCGTCAGCGGCAAGGCCGCAAGTACGCGGTGGACGGGCAGTCGTAGGGCTCGGCACTCACCGGGGTCGTGAGCGCCGCCTCGGGCGAGGCAAGAGTGTCTTGCCCGAAGTCCGTGAGGGCCTCCTTGCCTACCCTGAAGGTAGTGAAGGAGGCCCTCACGGACTTCGGGCAAGGTGCACCAGCACGGCGTGAGGTTTAGCGTGCCGGGTCGACGATGCGGGAATCGGGACGTTGAGTGTCCCGATTCCCACATCGTCGAGGGGACGCTCGGTCTCGAAGCGTGATCGTTGATCAAGCTTGTACGACCCGTTTCGCAGCCGAGCGGGCGGCGAATACCGGTCGGCCGGAAACGCCACCGCCGCCCACGGCAAAGGAAAAGCCCGGACGCGCGAGGCGCGTCCGGGCTTTCCGGTGGTGCTACAGGCTCGAACTCAGAAGTCCATGCCGCCCATGCCACCGGACGGGTCGGCGGGAGCGGCCGAGGCCTTCTCCGGCTTGTCCGCCACGACGGCTTCGGTGGTCAGGAACAGCGCCGCGATGGAAGCGGCGTTCTGCAGCGCGGAGCGGGTGACCTTCGTCGGGTCCGGCACGCCGGCCGCGAGCAGGTCTTCGTACTCGCCCGTGGCGGCGTTGAGGCCGTGGCCCTGCGGGAGGGACTTGACCTTCTCCGCCACGACGCCGCCTTCGAGGCCGGCGTTGATCGCGATCTGCTTGAGCGGCGCCTCGACGGCGACCTTGACGATGTTGGCACCAGTGGCCTCGTCGCCCTCGAGCTTCAGACCGGCGAAGGCGGCCTCGGCGGCCTGGATGAGAGCGACGCCACCACCGGCGACGATGCCCTCTTCGACGGCGGCCTTGGCGTTGCGCACCGCGTCCTCGATGCGGTGCTTGCGCTCCTTCAGCTCGACCTCGGTGGCGGCACCGGCCTTGATGACGGCCACGCCGCCGGCCAGCTTCGCCAGCCGCTCCTGGAGCTTCTCGCGGTCGTAGTCCGAGTCCGAGTTGTCGATCTCGGCGCGGATCTGGTTGACGCGACCCTGGATCTGGTCGGCGTCGCCCGCACCCTCGACGATGGTGGTCTCGTCCTTGGTGATGACGGCCTTGCGCGCCTTGCCCAGCAGGGAAAGGTCCGCGTTCTCCAGCTTGAGGCCGACGTCCTCGGAGATGACCTGGCCACCGGTCAGGATCGCGATGTCCTGCAGGATCGCCTTGCGGCGGTCACCGAAGCCCGGGGCCTTGACGGCGACGGACTTGAAGGTGCCACGCATCTTGTTGACGATGAGGGTGGCCAGGGCCTCGCCCTCGACGTCCTCGGCGATGATCAGCAGCGGCTTGCCGGACTGGATGACCTTCTCCAGCAGCGGCAGGACGTCCTTGACGGTGGAGATCTTGGAACCGAAGAGGAGGACGTACGGGTCCTCGAGCTCGGCTTCCTGACGCTCCGGGTCGGTCACGAAGTAACCGGAGATGTAGCCCTTGTCGAAGCGCATACCCTCGGTGAGCTCGAGCTCGAGGCCGAAGGTGTTGCTCTCCTCGACGGTGACGACGCCTTCCTTGCCGACCTTGTCCAGCGCCTCGGCGATGAGCTCACCGATGGTGCGGTCCGCGGCGGAGATCGACGCGGTGGCGGCGATCTGCTCCTTGGTCTCGATCTGGACGGCGGCCTTGTGCAGCTGCTCGGTGATGGCCTCGACGGCCGCCTCGATGCCGCGCTTCAGGCTGATGGGGTCGGCCCCGGCGGCGACGTTGCGCAGACCCTCGCGGACGAGAGCCTGGGCGAGCACGGTGGCGGTGGTGGTGCCGTCACCCGCGACGTCGTCGGTCTTCTTGGCAACTTCCTTGACGAGCTCGGCCCCGATCTTCTCCCACGGGTCCTCGAGCTCGATCTCCTTGGCGATGGAGACACCGTCGTTGGTGATCGTCGGCGCGCCCCACTTCTTTTCGAGCACGACGTTCCGGCCCCGCGGGCCGAGGGTCACCTTGACGGCTTCGGCGAGGGTGTTCAAGCCGCGCTCAAGACCGCGGCGGGCGTCCTCGTCGAACGCGATCAGTTTGGCCATTGCGGTGTGGTCCTCCGGTATTGGGCGCCGCCGCACGCCTACTACAGCGCGGCGGCAGGACTCTTCCTCGGCCAGGCTCGGTGCCCGCGACGGACGACCCACCCGATCAAGGGTGCGGCCTCACCGTCCCGACCTTCAGGCGAGCGGTCGGTGACCGCTCTGCCTGGCACTCGACGGCGTCGAGTGCCAATGTCGTGTTTAGCACTCCCCAGGGGAGAGTGCAAGAACCGCAGGTCAGCGCGGTGGCGTGGCCGAAGGGGACCATGCCCGCATAAGACGCGGCGAAGGACGCTTTCGCCACGTCTCATGCGGTGAAAGCGTCCTTCGGCTCAGCTCGTCAGTTGCTCGGCTTGATCGGGATCGACGACGGCGGAGGCTTCAGCGACGAGCCGGGCGCCTGCGACTGGGAGCCGCCGGGCCCGACCGGGATGTTCGGCGCGGTGGTCTGCGGGCCGTTGCCGCCGCTCGAATCACTGAAGATGAGGATGGCGGCGACGATCGCGCCCGCGACCACGAGGGCGCCGACGACGATCCAGATCCACTTGGCGCCGCCGCCCTTCTTGGGCTGCTGCTGGAAACCGCCCTGCTGCGGCGGTGGCCCGTAGCCCGGAGGCGGACCCTGCTGGAACCCACCCTGCTGGAAACCCTGCTGCTGCTGCGGCGGCGGGCCGTAACCCGGGGGCGGACCCTGCTGGAAACCGCCTTGCTGGAAGCCACCCTGCTGCGGCGGTGGGCCGTAACCGGGCGGCGGGCCCTGCTGGGGCGGGCCTTGCGGCGGGGGACCCTGCGGTCCGGGTCCCTGCTGGCCGTAGCCGGGCTGCTGCTGTCCTCCGTACGGGTGCACGGGGCCCCCCTCTCCCTGTGGCGGCGTGTTCTGCCGTGGCGCCTGCTGCTGAACGGTCGCGGCCGCCGCCTGCCCGGGCGCGCCGGGAGGCTCGTTCGAGGTCGCGAGCGGACCGAGCGCGCGCCTGGCGGCCGCGATCATCTCAACACAGTTGGGGTAGCGATCGGCGGGATTCTTCGCCATTCCCTTCCGGACGACCTCGTCGATGCCGGCGGGCAGGCCGACGATCCGCGAGATGGCCGGGGGCTCGCCGTTCAGATGCCCCTTGATGACCGTCTGCACGTCGCCCTTGAAGGGCGGGCTGCCGGTCAGGCAGGCGTAGAGGACGCAGGTGAGCGCGTACTGGTCGGTGCGGCCGTCGAGCGGCTCGCCGCGCAGGTGCTCGGGCGCCGCGTACGTCGGCGAGCCGAGGAAGTCGCCACCTCGGGTCCGATGCCCGGTGGCGCCGCGGCGGGTCAGGCCGAAGTCGGCGACGTAGACGTGCTCGCGCGAGGTCTCCTTGCTGGTGACCAGTACGTTCGCCGGTTTGACGTCGAGGTGCACGAGACCCCGGTTGTGCAGGGTGTCGAGCGCGTCGGCGACCTGGTCGAGCATGTTCAGCGCGCGGGCGGGCGCGATCGGGCCGCCGGAGATCAGCCCGGCGAGGTCGCCGCCGTCGACCATCCGCATGGCGATGTAGAGCATGCCTTCGAGCTCGCCGAAGTCGTACAAGGGCACGACGTTGGCATGGTCGATCGCGGACGTGTTCCGCGCCTCGTCGACGAAGCGTTCGCGGAATTCGGCGTCGGCCCCTAGGTGGTCACCGATGACCTTCAGTGCCACCTTGCGTCCGAGCCGCACGTCCGTGGCCTTGTAGGTCACGCTCATGCCGCCCTTGCCGAGCACGCCGTCGATGCGGTAGTTGCCCAGCCGGCGACCCGTCAGGTCCCCCGACTCATCGCCTGTCACGCAGCGAAGCCTAACGCGCCAGTTCCGGGCGCCGCCGGGGGTCGCCCGAAGTCTTCCTAGGAGACCTTGCGTACGTCCGCGGCCTGACTCCGCCCGTCACGGCCGGACTGGACTTCGAATTCCACCCGATCACCCTCGTCGAGCGTCCGGAATCCGTCGGCCTGAATGGCCGAGTAGTGGACGAAGACATCGGGCCCTTCGGTGGATTCGATGAATCCGTAGCCCTTTTCCGAGTTGAACCACTTGACGGTGCCGACTGCCACGGCGCACTCCCTCAGCACAGGATCCGTCGGCCTTCTCTGCCCCGGCCGGCGGTTTCGAGTGCAGTTCACGCTACCCGAATTACCGGCGTCGGCAATGCTCAATTCGTCCGAAGGTCATCCGCGGGAAAGCCGCCTATTGCGCGCTTGCACGAGGACGCGTCCTGGTCCCGCGAAGTCCAGCGCGAGCCCTTCGCCGGTGCGGACCGACTGCGGACCGGACTGGTCGACCGCGCGGAGACGGCACTGCACGGTGTCCGGGTAGGCCAGCAGGAAGTCCGGCCGCACGGTGACGAGTTCGCCCGCGGTGAGTTCGAAGGCGTCGACCGGGCCCTGCGCGGCCAGTACGAGCGGGCCGCTTCCGCTGTAGTGCTCCAGGAAACCGGAATCGGCGCCGAAGAGCTTCTGCAGCGGCGCCCAGCCGGGGTCGTGCCGGACGGTGGCCGGCCGCGCGAGGATCGCGTCCCGGCTCACGCACCAGCCTCCGCCGCCGGTGAACTCCAGCGGGTAGACGTCGCCCGCGGCCAGCGGCGCGAAGTCGATCCAGCCGCCGCCCTCCGGCGCGTTGAACACCGACGGGGCGGCCTTGCCCGCCCGCGAACCACCGCGGGACGGCACGGTTTCGGTGATGCCGAAACTGCTGGCCAGCATGGTGTCCCCGGCGGCCTGGACGGCCTCGCCGGGGGACAGCAGCACGCGTGCGACCCCGAAGTTCGGGGTGTGCCTCGTCTGGACCCGCATGCGGTCAGCGGGAGGGGACCTGGGCGATCACCCAGGCGGACAGCGCCGACGGGTTGCGGGTCTGGGTGAGCAGCTGGCCAGGCCCGGCGAAGTCGAAGACGAGGCCTTCACCGCTCTTCATCGACTGGATGACGCCGGTGGCGACCTTGCGGATCTGGTACTGCACGGTGTCGGCGAACGCGACGACGTGCCCGGTGTCGATGGTGATCACCTCGCCCTGCTGCAGGGTGACCGTCTCCAGCGCGCCGTAGCAGGCCACGACGAGCGGGCCCTGTCCCGTCGCGTGCGTCAGGAAACCGCCCTCGCCGCCGACGAGGTTCTTGAGCCCGCCCCATTTGGTCTCGGTCTGCACGCCGTGCGACGACGCGAGCCACGAACCGCGGGTGACGCACCAGCCGGTGCGGCCGTCGAGGTTGATGATCTGCATGTCGCCGGGCAGGTTCGCGGCGACGTCGACCCAGCCGCCGTTCTGCGGCGCGGTGTACGTGGAGATGAAGAAGGACTCGCCGGAGAGGAAGGCGCGGCCGAGGCCCTTCATGATGCCGCCCTGCGCCTGGGACTGGACCTGCACGCCGTAACTCGTCGCCATCATCGCGCCCGACTCGACCTGCGCCGGTTCCCCCGGGGCGAGCATGAGCCTCGCCACCGCGAACGATGGCTGGTGACGGATCTGAACCTGCATGTCTTCTTCTCCCCGGATGGTCGTTGTGACGCGCAGAGTCTTGCATGCGGGGCCCGAGGCGGGAGGATGGTCCGCGTGATCTCCGTCGACGCCCACCGTGAGACCGTCACCGGCCTGCTCGGAAACGCCCCCGTCATCCGCCTACCGCTCGCCTCCGCCGCCGGGCTCGTGCTCGCCGAGGACGTGCGCGCGGGGGTTTCGCTGCCGCCGTTCGACAATTCCGCGATGGACGGTTACGCCGTCCGCGCGGCCGACGTCGCCGAAGCGCCGGTGACGCTCCCTGTCGCCGAAGACATCCCCGCGGGCCGGGTCGACAGCACGAAGCTGGAGCCGGGCACCGCGCACCGGATCATGACCGGCGCCCCGCTGCCGCCCGGCGCCGACGCGGTGGTGATGGTGGAGCACACGGACGGCGGTGTGACAGACGTCCGAATTCTCAGGACAGCCGTCCCAGGCGCGCATATCCGGCGTCAGGGCGAAGACGTCGTCGAGGGCACGGTGGCACTTTCCGCGGGGACGGTGCTGGGCCCGGCTCAGCTGGGTCTCGCGGCGGCCGTCGGGCTCGCCGAGGTTCCCGTGTACCGGCCGTTGAAGGTGCTCGTGGTGTCGACCGGGACCGAACTCGTCGACGCGCCGGAACCGTTGCGGCACGGGCAGATCTACGAGTCGAACAGCATCATGCTGGCGTCCGCGATCCGCGCGCTCGGCTGCGAGGCCGAGGTCGTGCGCAGTGTGGTCGACGACGTCGAAGAATTCCGCTCGGTGATCGAGCCTCGGCTGGCGGACGTCGATCTGCTGGTGACCTCGGGCGGGGTGAGCGCGGGGGCGTACGAAGTGGTGAAGGACGCGCTGACCGGGCAGGGCGTGGAGTTCCGGAAGGTCGCGATGCAGCCGGGCGGCCCGCAGGGCTGCGGGCGCTGGAACGGCGTGCCGGTGGTGACGCTGCCGGGCAATCCGGTGAGCGTGCTCGTGTCCTTCGAAGCGTTCCTGCGGCCGGCCTTGCTCGCGGCGATGGGGCACACCGGGGTCGATCGGCAGAAGGTGCGGGCACGGCTGACCGAGGCGATGACCTCCCCCGCCGGACGGCGCCAGTTCCGGCGGGGCTTCTACACGCATTCCGAGGGCGAGGTCACCGGGATCGTCGGTCCGCGCGGCGGCCCGGGATCGCATCTGCTGGCGTCGTTCACGCAGGCGAACTGCCTGATCGTGCTGCCGGAGGACGTGGATTCGGTCGAGCAGGGCGACGAGGTGGACGTCCTCCTGCTCTGACCCGCGTTTAGCGGGCTAAACGCGATCCGCCGGGAAATCGCGGCACCGGCCGACGGGCGTGAACAGCAGGACGAAGACGGCGACGACCTCCAGCCCGGCCATCAGGCCCAGCGTCTGCCGCACGCCTGCCGTCTCACCGAGGATCCCGCCGAGCAGGCCGCCGAGCGCGATCGCGCCGAAGCTGAGCACCGACGAGCTGGCGGTGACCCGGCCGAACATCGCCGCCGGGACGTAGCGCTGTTTGAAGGTGGCGTTGAGGACGTTCGAGCCGACGACGCCCGCGCTGACCGAGAACCCGGCGGCGACGAAGAAGGCGAGCCCCCAGCCGCCGTTCGCCAGCGGGCCGAGCAGCATCATCAGCGCGCCGAAGGCCTCACAGAGCACGAAGGCCCGCGCGGTGCCGATGCGCGCGGCGAGTTTGCCGGACAGCGCGGCGCCGAAAACGCCTCCCGCGCCGACGAGTGCGAGCACCAGCCCCGCGGCGCCCTCTCCGACGCCGAGATCGCGGACGAGGAACACGACCTCGATCGACTGGTACCCCATGAGCGCGACGTTCGAGATCGCGCCGAAGACCGCCAGGACGCGCAGATACGGGTCGTGGACGAGGAAAACGAGGCCGTCGCGGATCTCGTCCCGCAGCCGTGACCGCGTCTTCGCCGGGCGTTCGGGTTCCCGGTGCCGGATGGATCGCAGGCACAGCACGGAGATCCCGAAGCTGACGGCGTCGGCGAACACCCCGGCGACGGCGCCGAACCAGTGCGCCAGCAGCCCGGCCAGCCCCGGCCCGCCGATCTGCGCGGCGGATTCGCTGCCCTGCAGCTTCTCGTTGGCTTCCTGCAGTTGGTCCTTCTCGACCAGCGAAGGCAGGTACGCGCGATACGCGACGTTGAAGAACACCTTCGTCACGCCGCCCGCCAAGGCGACGACGATCAGCTGCGTCATCGTGAGCAGGCCGGACCACGCCGCGACCGGGACGCTCAGGAACACCAGCATGGAAATGCCGTTGCACACGAGCATGACCGGGCGTTTCGGCCGCCGGTCGACCCAGGCGCCGGCGGGAAGGCCGATCAGCAGCCACGGCAGCCAGGCGGCCGCGGTCAGCAGCCCGACCGCGAACGTGCTCGCCTGCAGAGTGACCACCGCGACGAGCGGCAGCGCGACGACGGCGATGGAACTGCCGAGCACACTGGTCGTCTCGCCGGTCCACAGGAGCCGGAAATCCCTTGAACGCAGCAGACCGCCGCGTTCGCGGGTGGTCACGGGCGGGCCGGGACGGCGCGGGCGGAGATGAAGACGGGACGGCGTTCCTGGCCGTCGTCCGGGGTCTCACGGCCACTGTAGGACTTGATCAGCTCGTTGACCTTCTCTTCGAGCTCGGCCAGCTCGGCGACCGACATCTTCGCCCAGCTGTCGGTGGCGAAGGCGGCGCGATGCCATTCCTCCGGATAGCTGTCGCGTTCGGCGAACCATTGGCGCGCCATGGAAACCTGGCGTTCGAGGGCGAGGGATTCGGCGGCGGCCGCGACCGGGTCGTCGGGGAAGTCCGAAGGCGACCAGGAAACCGCGTACCCCACGCGGCGCCACCAGCGCTCACGGCGGTCACGGGCGAGTTCCGGCGCTTCCTCGACCAGATCGCCGGCGGCCAGCACCTTCAGGTGGTGACTGACGTTCCCGACCGCCTGCCCGGTCCGCTCGGCGAGCACGGAAGCCGTGCACGGGCCGTCGAGGCGGAGGACGTCGAGCAGACGGCGCCGCAGCGGATGCGACATCGCGGCGAGCACCTTCGAATCGTGGACTTCACGCACTTCACGATCTGCCATAACGCACAACAGTAGTTGCACAAGACTTCTTGTACAAGTCCTCTTGTGCTGCCACCCGGGGTGTGGTGTCCCTTTCCAAGTACGTGAAGGCCAGCAGAAAGGCGCCGGGAAGGCGTGGGTCCGGGTGGTCGTGCAACGCGCCACCGGGCCGACCCACGCAGTCCACGTAGCCTCGACGGCATGGGTTTCTTCTCGTGGATCGTGTTCGGCGCCATCGCGGGATGGCTGGCCAATGTCGTGGTGGGCGGCCCGGACCGGCGGGGCGGCTGCCTGTTCAGCATCCTGATCGGCGTGCTCGGCGCGGCCCTCGGCGGTTTCATCTACCGCCTCGCCACCGGCACCGAGCGGACCTTCGAGTTCGACTTCCCCAGCTTCGGCGTCGCCATTCTCGGTTCGATCGTGCTGCTCGCCCTGCTGCGGCTGGTGCGCGGCTCCGGGCGGCGCGATTCGTATCGGCGGTGATCAACGGAGTAACCGTTGGTAACGGTTTTCTCGCGACCGGTGATCATCGGCGCGCGGCGAACTAGAGTGGGATGTTCGATCGGTTCCAGTGCCCGCGTCCGGTCGCATGTGCCGTCGGGGGGCATATGCGCCCGGACGCGCGTGCCTCGGCGATGACCGAGACGGCGCGCACGGGGTCGATGAGCGAAGGCATCGGCGCCGCCGAAATGTCCCTCTTCCAGGCACGGAACAGCTCGGCGAGTCGCTCGCCTGCGGGGTCCGGGCTGGCGGGCATTCGAGAGTCCTCAAGGTCTGCGATCGGCGTCAATTACCTAGAGTTATCGCGTATTTCGACCTTCCGTTACCGGGATGTGGCCGCTCCCACCCGGCGCGGGGAAACCCTTCCGGGGGAGGCCACGGCCCGGCTCCGGACAGGGCGGTAGCGTGGTGGCTCTTCCTGTCCCGACCCCCCGACACGAACTGCGGTGAACCCGACCAATGAGCGGCAACCGGCCGGAAGCCACTGGTAATCCCCTCGCGCACGCCGTGAAGCTGGCCCGCGAGACCGTTCCGCCGATGCACCCGGCCGGCAGGCCGTTCGTGTTCGGCGGTCTCGCCGCGACGCTGGTGCTGCGGAGGTTCTCCAAGCGCCTCGGCGTCGTCGGCGCGCTCGCGACGGCCGCCACGGCCGCGTTCTTCCGTGAGCCCAAGCGTGTCCCGCCCGCTCAGCCCGGCCTCGCGGTCGCGTCGGCGGACGGTCTGGTCTCGCTGATCGAAGAGGCCGTGCCGCCGCCCGAGCTGGGGCTGTCCGCCGAACCGCGGATGCGGGTGAGCGTGTTCCTGTCGGTGTTCGACGTGCACGTCCAGCGGGTCCCGGCTTCCGGTGTGATCGAGCGGGTCGCGTACCGGCCGGGGAAGTTCCTGTCGGCGGACCTGGACAAGGCGAGCGACGACAACGAGCGCAACTCCGTGCTCATGCGCACCGACGACGGTCACGAGCTCGTCGTGGTGCAGATCGCGGGCCTGGTGGCCCGGCGCATCCTCTGCGAGATCCGCGAGGGTGACAAGGTCGGCGTCGGCGCGACGTACGGCATCATCCGCTTCGGCTCGCGAGTCGACCTGTACCTGCCGCCGGGCAGCAAGGTTCTCGTCTCGAAGGGCCAGCGCACGATCGGCGGCGAGACGCCGATCGCCGAGCTGCCCACGGCGCCGCACCCGGAAGGCTGATCCATGGTCCGCGTGACCACTCCCGGCGTGCGGCTGCTGCCGAACGCCATCACGGTGCTCGCCCTGTGCGCCGGTCTGTCGTCGGTGCAGTTCGCGCTGATCGGCAACTATCCGATGGCGATCGCGTCGATCGGGATCGCCGCGGTGCTCGACAGTCTCGACGGCCGGATCGCGCGGCTGCTGGACGCGACGTCGAAGATGGGGCAGGAACTCGACTCGCTGTCCGACGGCATCTCGTTCGGTGTCGCGCCCGCGCTGGTGCTGTACGTCTGGCACGCGGAGGGCGAGCGGATCGGCTGGGTGGCGTCGCTGATCTTCGCGGTCTGCATGATCCTGCGGCTGGCGCGGTTCAACACGCTGATCGAGGACACCGAGCAGCCGCCGTACGCGGGCGAGTTCTTCGTCGGTGTGCCCGCGCCCGCCGGTGGCCTGCTGGCGATGCTGCCGCTGATCCTGGAGCTGCAGTTCGGGCAGGGCTGGTGGTCGCACCAGTACGTGGTGTGGGTGTGGACGATCGCCGTCGCCGCGCTGCTGATCAGCCGGATCCCGACGCTTTCGCTGAAGACGGTGAAGGCGCCGCCCAAGGCGATCGCGCCGCTTCTGGTCGGGGTCGGCCTGCTGGCCGCCGCGATCATCCAGTTCCCGCTGGTGGCGCTGGCGATCGCGCTGGTGCTGTACCTGGCGCACATCCCGTACTCGGTGTACCGGCACCGCTGGCTGGCGAAGCATCCGGAGGCGTGGATGGCGCCCCCGCGGGAACGGCGCGCGATCCGGCGTCGTTCGAGCCGCCGCCGTCTCGGCCTGCGGCCGCCGCTGCGGCGTGTGGTGGCGGGTGCCGCTCAGCGCGTCCGGCTGCAGCGGGGCGAACAGCATGTCGCGCGCGCTCCGCGCACCATCAGCACCGACAAGGACCGCGACAACGGCCGGGGCCCGCGGCGCCGCTCATGGCGGCGGATCGGCCTGCGGAAACGCTGACGGTTGGGGGGTCGTGAGTGGCAAGGGTGGTTCTAACCCTCTTTACCACTCACGACCACCTCGACTGTCCCTTATGGACATCCTCGCGACCCCGCCAGGCGAACCCAGCGCCGAAGTCACGCAACCGAAGCGCGCAGCCCGCCGATCACCAGGTCCAGCTGGAACTCGAAGTCCCGCAGGCAGTCGCCCTCCAGCAGTGACGGCAGCGCCCGGTGCAGCGAGGGCAGCCCGTCCGCGGTCACCGATCGCTGGAACCACGCCACCACCGGCTCGGCCCGCTCCGACGGGTCCGGGACACCGGAAAGCCCCACCGTCTCGGTCAGCACCGCGCCGAACACCAGCCCGATCAGCGACCGGTAGCCCCGCGCGGCGCCGCGTTCGTCGAACCCGGCGTCCAGCAGCGCCGAGAACATCGCGTCGATGAACTTCAGCGCGCCGGCCGAACGCGGGTTCGCCGCGTCGGTCGCCAGCGCCCGCACCACCACCGGATGCCGCGAAAAGGCCGTGTACAGCCCATGGGTCAGCGCCCGCAGCCGCTCGTCCCAAGGTCCGGGTCCGGGCAGCGGCACACTCTCGAACACCCTCGCCGTCAGCCCGTCGAGCAGGTCGCCCTTGTTCGCGACGTGGTTGTAGAGCGACATCGCCTCCACGCCGACGTCGGCGGCCAGCTTCCGCATCGACAGTCCGGCCAGCCCATGCTCGCCCGCCAGCCGCAACGCGGCGTCGAGCACCTTCTCCCTGCTCAGCGCCATGTCCCCCAGTTTACCGGCACCCCCTTACGTCGTAAGTACTTACATCGTATGCTTACGCCGTAAGCCACCTGGAGGGATAGGTAATGGACACCGAAACGCTGCTCACCACCACCCGCTCGGTCCGCCGCAAACTCGACCTCGAACGGCCGGTCGGGGAAGGAGTTCTCGAAGACTGCGTCCGCATCGCGCAGCAGGCGCCCGCCGCGGGGATGCTGCTCGACGCCCAGCGCTGGGTGATCGTCCGCGACCCGGAGCTGCGCGAAGAGATCGCGGAGATCGTCCGGGCGGAAGCCATTCCGACCATGGCGGAGTACGGCCACCTGGCGAGCGAGGCCGTCATGCGGTCGGCCCGCCACCTCGTCGACAACCTCGGCCGCGTCCCCGCCCTCGCGATTCCGTGCATGGTCGGCCGCCCGCCGGAGGATCCCGTCGTCCAGAACGGCTACTACGGCTCGGTGTACCCGGCGATCTGGAGTTTCCAGCTCGCACTGCGGTCGAAGGGGCTCGGCAGTTCGATCTGCGCCTACCACCTGCCGGCGCGGGAGGCCGAAGTCGCGAAGCTGCTCGGAATCCCGGATGACGTCGCGCAGATCAGCCTGCTCGCCGTCGCGTACACGACCCAGCGCGACTTCTCCCCGGCCGCCCGGCGACCCGCCGGGGAGATCCTGTCCTTCGACCGCTGGGAACGGTCCGCGTAGATAGGGTGGCGGGGTGAGCGCACCCCAGATCACGCTGACCGTCCGGCACACCCCGTCCGCGTTGGACTCCCGCCGCGGCGTCGTCCGGCTGCACCCCGAAGTCCTCGACGCGCTGGGTCTGATGGCCTGGGACGCCGTCCGCGTCACCGGCGCACGGGTCAGCTCCGCGCTGGCCGCCCCGTCGGACGCCGAGGGGATCCCGGGCGTGATCCTCCTCGACGACGTCACGATGTCGAACCTCGGCGTGACCGAAGGTTCGGAGGTGGTCGTCGCGCCGGCGGAGGTGTCGGCCGCGAAAACGGTCACCGTGGCGGGCTCGCGTATCGCGAGCGTGTCGCTCTCCCCGCACACCCTGCGGCTCGCCCTGATCGGCAAGGTGCTGACCGTCGGCGACGCCGTTTCCCTGCTCCCCCAGGATCTCGCGCCCGCGCCGGGCTCCGACGTCTCCGCGGTCCGCGGCCAGCTTTCCCGCGCCATCGGCATGACGTGGACGAACGAGCTGCTCACCGTCACCGCCACCGAGCCATCGGGACCGGTGGCCGTCGGACCGTCCACTGTGGTCAGCTGGCGCGGCGGCGCCCGCACCGGCGAGGCCGCGCCCGCCGCCGCTCCGGCCCGCGCCGGGACGACGCTGGTACGCAGCACGCCCGCCACCCCGCACGAGGATTTCATCGACGCGGAGATCGTCGAAGACGAACGCGTCGACGACGAGGTGGCCGAGGAATCCGTGCCTCCCTTGTCCGACCTCGCCGGCTCCGAAGCGGCCGCGCGCAAGCTCGCCGAATGGTTCGACCTGGCCTTCCACCGCCCGGAGCTACTGGCGAAGCTCGGGACGTCGGCGCATCTCGGGGTCCTGCTGTCCGGGCCGGAAGGCGTCGGGAAGGCGACACTCGTCCGCGCGGTGGCGCAGGCCGAGAAGGTGCGGGTGGTGTCGCTCGCGGCGCCGAACATCGCCGTCCTCGAACCGAACGTCGCCGCCGCGCGCCTGCGTGAGGCGATCGAGCAGGCCACCCGCGACGAAGACCCCGCCGTCCTGCTGATCACCGACATCGACGCGTTGCTGCCCGCCTCCCAGCCGCCGCCGCTCGCGACGGTCGTCCTCGACGACCTGCGCAAAGCCTTGCGCAACAAGGGTTTCGCCGTGGTCGCCACCACCGGCCGGGCCGAGTCCACCGATCCGAGGCTGCGCGCCGCCGACCTGCTCGACCGCGAACTCGGCCTGCCGCTCCCGGACTCGAAGACCCGCACGGAACTGCTGCGTGTGCTCCTGCGCGAAGCCCCGCTGGAGTCCGGCGTCGACGTCGGCCCGATCGCCGAGCGCACCCCCGGCTTCGTGGCCGCGGACCTCATCGCGCTCCGTCGCGACGCCGCTCTCCGCGCCGCGCTGCGGCAGCGTGACGTCGACGAACCTCGGATCTCCCAGCAGGATCTGCTCGACGCGCTGACCACCGTCCGCCCCATCTCGATGTCCACTTCGGACAATCTGGCCACCGGTGGGCTGACGCTGGACGACGTCGGCAACATGACCGACGTCAAGCAGTCGCTCACCGAGGCGGTGCTCTGGCCGCTGCGCTACCCGGACTCGTTCGCGCGCCTCGGTGTCGATCCGCCGCGTGGCGTGCTCCTGTACGGGCCGCCGGGCGGCGGCAAGACGTTCCTGGTCCGCGCGCTCGCCGGCACCGGCGCGCTGAACGTCTTCGCGGTCAAGGGTGCCGAACTGATGGACAAATGGGTCGGCGAGTCCGAACGCGCGGTGCGGGAACTGTTCCGCCGTGCCGCCGAGGCCGCGCCGTCGCTGATCTTCCTCGACGAGATCGACGCGCTCGCCCCGCGCCGCGGTCAGTCCTCGGATTCCGGTGTGTCGGACCGCGTCGTCGCGGCCCTGCTGACCGAATTGGACGGTGTCGAGCCGATGCGCGAGGTCGTCGTCCTCGGCGCGACGAACCGGCCGGAGCTGGTCGACCCGGCCCTGCTGCGGCCGGGACGGCTGGAACGCCGCGTCTACGTCCCGCCGCCGGACGCGCACGCCCGTGAGGCGATCCTGGCCGCCAGCGCCAAGAACACCCCGCTGGCGTCCGATGTGGACCTCGCGGCGTATGCGGCCACTTTGGACGGTTACTCGGCGGCGGACTGCGCGGCGCTGATCCGGGAGGCCGCGCTGACCGCGATGCGGGAGTCGCTGGAGGCCAAGGAGGTCACCGCCGCGCATCTGGCGCAGGCGGCCAAGGCCGTGCGGCCTTCGCTCGACCCGGCCCAGCTCGCGGCGCTGGAGGCCTACGCACAGACCCAGGTCTGAGAACGCGGAAAGGGCCCGCTTCCTCGCGAGGAAGCGGGCCCTTTCCGTACGGGCTAGGAGCCGTCTTTGTCGTTGGCCTTGTAGTCCTTGGTGAGGATGACGATCACACCGGGGCCGATGTTCTCGATCTCCTTGAACCTGGGCTCGGCGCGGAAACCGAACTCCAGCGCCAGCGCCTTCGCGGCCGCTTCCTCGTCGGTGCCCGGGCGGTAGTAGGCCACCGTCTCCGGGAGCCTGCCCGGGTAGCCCTTGACCTCGGAGACGTTCCAGCCGGAGGCGCGGAAATCCTTCGCGGCCTGCTCGGCGAGGCCCTGGATCGTGCTGTTGTTGTAGACACGCACGGTCACCCACTTGTGCGACGCCTGCTGGTCGCCACCGGGCTGGCCGGGCTGACCGGTCTGCCCCGGCTGGCTCGACGGCGGCGCGGAGCTCGCGGGCGCGCTCGACGGAGGCGCCGACGACGACGCGGGCGGCGTACTGGCCGGAGGCGAACCCGGCGCCGGAGAAGAAGGCTGCGTCGCGCCGTCCGAAGACGTCGGCGTGGTGCCGGGCGGCGTCGCGGTGTCCGAGTCACCGCCGCCGCTGGTCAGGGTGATCCCGCCGATCACGGCGGCGATCACGGCGACACCGACCAAGGCCAGTCCGGCGGCCTTCATCGGCCGGGACAGGCCCGAAAACAGACTCATGAGAGATCGATCCCCAGTCGCCGGGCCGCGCGGTTGCGCTGCCGGGCCGCTCGCGTCTTTCGCAGGCGCTTCACCAGCATCGGGTCGGCCTGCATGGCTTCGGTCTTCTCGAGCAGCCGGTTCAGCAACTGGTAGTAGCGAGTCGACGACATAGAGAAGCGTTCGCGGATGGCCTGTTCCTTCGCGCCGGCGTACTTCCACCACTGACGTTCGAACGCGAGCATGTCGAGCTCGCGCTCGCTGAGGCCGTTCACGGTCTCCGACGGGGACGGCTGGTCGGGCTCAGCCATCGACTCCGCGGCGTCCATCCGACTCCTCGCAATCAGGTCAGTGCTCGGCGGGCGTGAAACCACAGGCTTGTCATTCCGCGGCGCCATTAGACCACGGATGCGGCGCCCGGCCTCGGTATCGGCGTCGGCGCGTCACGGGTAAGGGTGTACCAGAAGGGTCCGACTAAACTGCGCGCGTGACCGTCCATCCCATCGTGATCGCCGGCGAGCCCGTGCTGCACAACCCGACTCGGGAGATCACCGAGTTCGACGACAAGCTGCGCACCCTCGTCGACGACATGTTCGAGACCATGTACGCCGCCGAAGGGGTGGGCCTCGCGGCCAACCAGATCGGCCTCGACCTGCGCGTGTTCGTCTACGACTGCCCCGACGACGAGGGCACGCGCCACAAGGGCGTCGTGGTGAACCCGAAGCTCGAGACGTCGGAGATCCCGGAGACGATGCCGGATCCGGACGACGACTGGGAAGGCTGCCTGTCCGCCCCCGGCGAGTCGTACCCGACAGGGCGCGCTTCGTGGGCGAAGGTCACCGGCTTCGACGTCGACGGCAATCCGATCGAGGTCGAAGGCACCGGCTACCTCGCGCGCTGCCTGCAGCACGAGACCGATCACCTGGACGGCTTCATCTACCTCGACCGGCTGGTCGGGCGCCACGCCCGCGCGGCGAAGAAGATGCTCAAGGCGAACAAGTGGGGCGTTCCGGGCAACTCGTGGCTGCCGGAGGCTCAGCCCTCGGACGACTGACCTCGTGAGTGGTAAGGACGGTTAGAACCGTCCTTACCACTCACGAGACGTGAGAGTCAGCAGCCCAGGAAGTGGCACCGCACGACCCGCGGCTGTTCGATCACCTTCCCCGCCGCCACCGACCACGCGAGCCGGAGGTACTGGGCGTGCGTCCACGCCAGCGGCGTCGCGGACGCGGTCGGCGTTCCCGCCGGGAAGCCCGGCTGTCCCGAAGGCGCGTTCTCGTCCCAGACCTGCTCCGGCATCGTGTCCCCGGAACTGCTGACGCGCCCTAGGTCGCGAAGGCGCTTCGCGGCCGTACCCTGGTCACCGTTGGCGAGGTCGTACTCGCCGCGTTCACCCGCGAGAAGCGGCCACAGTCGCCCGAAAGTGGTCCGGCTTTCGGCCGGGAACGTGTAGTCCCACGGCGAGCCGTCGGCCTTCTCGCCGTACCCGTCCTTCGTGTAGCGGTGCCAGAACTGCCCCGTCGAGGTGGTGAACGCGATGTCGGCATCGGTGACCTTGACGCTGTTCCTGATCACCGGATCGTCGGCGCGGTAGATGCCCAGCCTCACCAGTTCGAGGAATCCGGCGTCGGTCACGGCACGCTGGTCCATGGTCACACTGGAATTGCCCAGGTTGTACTTCGTGCCGTTGTCCGCGTTGCCGTCCTTGGTCAGCCGGACGAAGTACGGGTCCTTCGACAGCGGGCCGTTCGTGGTCACCGTCCACTGGGCGAGTTTCGCCTTGAACGCGTCGGCGGTGTCGAGGTAGCGCTTCGCGTCGGCGGCGGCGCCGTTCGCCTTGGCGAGGTCGGCCGCGCAGACCAGCCCGGCGATCACCGCGGCGATCGTCGAGGGCGAGTAGCCGTCCTGTTCTTCCCAGCGTTCCTGCTGGCTGTACGGCGACGCGTGCCCGTTGTCCGCCTTGTAGGACAACAGGAATTCCGCCGCCTTGCGCACACCCTTCCAGGTCTTGGCGTCGGTGCGGCCGAGCTGCTGCGCGAGCACGATCGGCAGCGCCGTCTCGTCGAGCTGGATGGACGTCCAGTACGGCGTGCCGTCGACGTGGCTGTTCTGCGGCAGATGCCCGTCCGGCAGCTGCTGCGTGCCGAACATGTAGTCGACCGACCGGTTCGCGGCGTCGCGGTCTCCGGCGGCGAGCAGCCCGGTCGCGATCTGGTAGAGGTCACGCGGCCAGACCAGGTGATAGGTGCCGGACGGCGACCATTCCGGGTCGTTGTTGCCGAATCGCCACGGCATGCTCGGTGACGCGATGAGCGCGCCCTGGTGGATCTTGTCCTCGCTCGCCGCGAGCATGAGCACGGACGCCTGGTAGAGGTCCCGTTCCCGCTTGGTCTTGAGCGACGACGGCGCGTCCTTCAGCCGGCGGAGGTACTGCTTCCAGCCCCGGTCATAGGCGCGGGCGGCGTCGGGGAATCCGCGCCGCAGAGAGGCTTTCGCGTTGGCGAGCGCGTCGGAGTCTTTCGCGCCCATGCCCAGCGAAAGCGTGAAATCCCGCGAGCGGACACCGTCGGCGGAGGTCTGCCCGGTGATCAGCACGTTGCCCTTCGCCGCGGTCGCGTATTCATTGAGGGTGAAGGATTTCTTCAGCTGCGTGATGCCATCGGAAGCGCCCGCGTAACCCACGGAGGTACGCGAGAACGCCGGTTCCGCCGCCAGCGCGGCCGAGGTCTTCGCGTCGGACGCGACCGCGTTCACCCCATCGGTGCGCGCCGAGTCGTCGGACCCCTCGTTCGTGAGATCGGGATCCGCGACCGCGTACACCTGATACGGGCGGCCGGTCAGCGAAACGAAGTCGACGTCGATCAGCACGCTCGTGCGCGCCGGATCGGTGACGTAGGTCTTGCGGAGCTTCCAGCGCCGCTGGTCGTCGGTGACGGTCTGTTCGTAGGTGAGGCCGCCGGTGCGGCGCACCTGCTGCGCCTTGGCCGAAGAGTCGACGGTCGCGAAGCTCGTCCCGTCGGTGACGACGAGGTCGAGCGCCCGGACGCTCGGCGTGGACAGATCCGGGTAGTAGACCTCGGACATCCGGCCACCCTGGAGGGTGAACCAGACGTTGCTCGCCCGTTCGCGGGCGGTACCGAAGCCGGTCTTGTCCGCCGGGAGCCAGCTCGGATGGGCGCCGGGCGCTCCGGGCGCCTCACCGCCCTGTGCCGCGGCCACCGCCGGGACCAGCCCCGCGATCAGCACGCCTGCCAGTGCCGGGAACACGAGTTTCCGCATATCCACCCCAGACTTCTGTAACGGTGCAGAACCTCCGGGATTCTGTCGTGAATCCCCGGCGCGCACATGCTCCAAACCGGTGAACCGCTAACGCTGTCGACATGTCGGCCCGGGAAATTGCGTTGCCCGCCGCGGCCCGGTGTCCGACGATCGGGTGATGCCGAACCTGCTGGCGTTCATCCCCGCCGCGTTCCTCATGGCGATGGTCCCCGGTCCGGCGACGGTGATGCTGATCAAGCAGTCGGCGAAGGGCTCTCGCCGGAACGCGTTCGCCACCGTCGCGGGCATCGAGGCGGGTGTCGCGTTCTGGGGCCTCGCGGCGGTGTTCGGTCTCACCGCGCTCCTCATCGCCTCCCAGGTCGCCTACGACGTCTTGCGCATCGCGGGCGCGGTCTTCCTGGTCTATCTCGGCGTCAAAGCGCTCTTCTTCCGCAAGTGCGACGCCGACGCCGCCGAACCCGCCGGACGCGGCTTCCGGGCCGGTTTCTTGATCAACGTGACCAATCCGAAGGCCGGCGTGTTCGCCATCTCGTTCCTCCCCCAGTTCGTGCCTGCCGACGGCGGGCCGTGGTCGCTGTTGCTGTGCGTCGCGGTGTGGATCGCCGTCGACATCGTCTGGTACTCGTCGCTCGCCTTGCTGGTCACACGCCTGGGTGAGTGGCTGCGCCGCGACCGCGTCAAGCTGTGGCTGGAGCGCACGTCCGGCGGTGTCCTGGTCGGCTTCGGAGTGACCGTCGCCTTGGAGGGTTGATTGTCCGCGCCCCGGCGTGGCATGGTCGGGGCACAACCAAACAACCGCGGGAGCTCGCGCCATGGCGGGCTGAGAGGGCGGCTGGTGTCTTTCCAGGGACCCGGCGCCGCCGACCGCATGAACCTGACCGGGTAATGCCGGCGTAGGGAGTGAACGTCGTTGACGACGCTTGAGAATGCCCAAGGCATCACGCCGACCGTGACCACCGGGCCGATCACCGGTTCCCGCAAGGTCTATCACCAGACGGAATCCGGTCTCCGGGTCCCCGCGAGGCGGATCGACCTTTCGAACGGCGAGCATTTCGACGTTTACGACACCTCCGGCCCGTACACCGACGACGACGCGCAGATCGATGTCCACAGTGGACTCCATCGGCTGCGCGCCGGCTGGGCCGACGGTCGTGAGCACAACACCCAGCTCGGCTGGGCGAAACAGGGCGTCATCACCCGCGAGATGGAGTACATCGCGGCACGCGAGCGCTGCTCGCCGGAATTCGTGCGGGACGAGGTCGCGCGCGGCCGCGCTGTGATCCCCGCCAACCGCAAGCACCCGGAGACCGAGCCGATGATCATCGGCAAGAACTTCCTGGTGAAGATCAACGCCAACATGGGCAACTCGGCCGTCTGGTCCTCCGTGGAGGAGGAGGTCGACAAGATGGTGTGGGCCACCCGCTGGGGCGCCGACACGATCATGGACCTCTCCACCGGCAAGCGGATCCACGAAACCCGTGAATGGATCATCCGCAACTCGCCGGTGCCGGTCGGTACCGTACCGATCTACCAGGCGCTCGAAAAGGTCAACGGGGAGCCGGAAAAGCTGTCGTGGGAGGTCTACCGCGACACGATCATCGAACAGTGCGAGCAGGGCGTCGACTACGTGACCGTGCACGCCGGGGTGCTACTGCGCTACATCCCGCTGACCGCGCGCCGCGTCACCGGCATCGTCTCGCGCGGCGGCTCGATCATGGCGGCGTGGTGCCTCGCGCACCACAAGGAATCGTTCCTGTACACCAATTTCGCCGAACTCTGCGAGATCCTGCGCGAGTACGACGTCACGTTCTCGCTCGGTGACGGCCTGCGGCCCGGCTCGATCGCCGACGCCAACGACCGCGCGCAGTTCGCCGAACTGGAGACGCTGGGCGAGCTCACGCATATCGCCCGCGAGCACGACGTCCAGGTGATGATCGAGGGCCCCGGCCACGTGCCGATGCACAAGATCAAGGAGAACGTCGAACTCGAGGAGAAGCTGACCGGCGAGGCGCCGTTCTACACCCTCGGCCCGCTCGCGACCGACATCGCACCGGCGTACGACCACATCACCTCGGCCATCGGCGCGGCGCAGATCGGCTGGTACGGCACGGCGATGCTCTGCTACGTCACGCCGAAGGAGCACCTCGGCCTGCCGAACCGCGACGACGTCAAGACCGGCGTCATCACCTACAAGATCGCCGCGCACGCCGCCGACCTCGCCAAGGGGCACCAGTACGCGCAGGAGTGGGACGACGAGCTTTCCAAGGCCCGCTTCGAATTCCGCTGGAACGACCAGTTCAACCTGTCGCTGGACCCGGACACCGCCCGCGCGTACCACGACGAGACGCTGCCCGCGGAACCGGCGAAGACGGCGCACTTCTGCTCGATGTGCGGGCCGAAGTTCTGCTCGATGCGCATCACGCAGGACGTCCGCAAGTACGCCGAAGAACACGGACTGTCCACTGTGGAAGCCATCGAGGCGGGCATGGAGGAGAAGTCGAACGAGTTCGCCGAGCAGGGCAACAAGGTGTACCTCCCGGTGGTCAATCAGTGACACGCGCCGACGTACTCCCTCCCGCGGAGGCGCCGTGAACACAGCGCCCCGGACCGCCCTCACCATCGCCGGATCGGATTCCGGTGGTGGTGCGGGCATCCAGGCCGACCTGCGCACCTTCTTCGCCAACGGGGTGCACGGGATGGTCGCGCTCACCGCGGTCACCGTGCAGAACTCGCTGGGCGTGCAAGGGTTCAGCGAGATCCCGGTCGACGTCGTCACCGGACAGATCAAGGCCGTCGCCACGGACATGGGCGTCGACGCGGCGAAGACCGGGATGCTGGCGACGGCCGAGATCATCAACGCCGTCGCGAAAACCCTCGACGAAGTCCACATCGGACGCTCGACGGGCACGCCGTTCGTCGTCGACCCGGTCGCCGCTTCGATGACCGGGCACGCGTTGCTGCGCGAGGAAGCGCTGGAGGCGATCCGCACCGAGCTCTTCCCGCGGGCCACGCTGATCACGCCGAACCTGGACGAGGTGCGGCTGCTGACCGGCGTCGACGTCACCGGGCCCGCGACCCAGCGGGAAGCGGCGGAAGCGTTGCTGGAGTTCGGTTCGGAGTGGGTGCTGGTGAAGGGCGGGCATCTCGACGCGGCTCAGGATTGCGTGGACCTGTTGTCCGACGGCGAATCCTGGGTCGAGCTGAGCGGTCCGCGGTTCGACACCCGGAACACCCACGGCGGCGGGGACACGATGGCTTCGGCGATCACGTCCTCGCTGGCGAAGGGGGCCGACGTGCCCACCGCCGTCGCCGAGGGGAAACGCTTCATCGAGCGCTGTGTGGCGGAGTCGTATCCGCTGGGGGCCGGAGTGGGTCCCGTTTCGCCGTTCTGGAGGCTGCGGTAAGCGATCGGGCTCGTGAGTGGTAAGGACGGTTCTAACCGTCCTTACCACTCACGAGGCCCTAGCGGGCGCTGAGGCGAGGAGCGTCCACCGCCCAATACCAGTTGTTCCCCGCCGCGTAGAGCCGCCAGGTCAGCTTCACCGAACGAGCCCCCGCGGGCACCTTCACCGAAGCCGACGTCGGCACCGAAAGCACGTCGCCACCCTTGTTCGCCGTGCCGGACTCCGGCCCGTAGGCCAGCACGTTCTGCTCGGGACCGCCGTCGAACGACGCGGTCAGCGCACCCCGCTGCGTCCCGTCCTGCCGGTAATGCGAGACGAACGAGACGTCCACAGTGGACTTACCGGAGACGTCGAGCGAAGGCGACACCAGGGAAGAGTCGAAGGTACCGCGCGAAGAGGGCGAACCCTTGTCGTCCCACTCGTCCGGGTCCGCGACCGCGAACACGCCACGCGCGCGGGCGTTCGCCTCGCGCTGCTGGCCGGGGGCGGTGCGGGTCCAGAAGTCGTCGGTGGTGAAGGACCAGCCCTGCCACTCCGTCACCCCGGCGGGCATGCCGGACGCGTTTCGCACGCTCCAGCCGCCGGGCGCGTCGTGGGTCCAGCCGAGGACTCCCGCCGGGACACCGGTTTCGTCCTGCCGGGGCTTCAAAGCGGCCGAATCGAAGACATCCGAGGGCGCGGCGCCGAGCGCGTAGCCGTCGTAGACCGCCGGAGCGGCGATGCCCAGATGCCGCAGCGCCGTCGGCGCGATGTCGACGATCTTCGGTGCCACCGTGGGAGTCCCGGCCGGGACCGCGCCACCGGCGGCGATCACGAACGTCATCCGCTCCTCGGGCGTGTCACCGCCATGGCCGCCCGAGGGCGTGTGGCCGTGGTCGGAGGAGATCATGATCAGCCAGTCTTCGTTCGCGCGGTCCGCGCGGGCGTCGACGGCGGCGAGCAGACGGCCGATCAGCGCGTCGTCGGTGCGCAGGCTCGCTTCGTACTCCGGGGAATCCGCGCCATGGTCGTGCCCCGCGATGTCCGTCTGTCCGAAGTAGACGAACGACGCGTCGGCCTTGTCCTGCTTGAGGTGTTTCTCCGCGTCGACGGCGACCTGCTCGTCGGTCTTCTCGTAGCCGGCGCTGTCGCCGTTCAGGACGAACTTGCGGTCCTGGCCTGCGCGCAGGATCCGGTCGCTGATCGGTGTCCAGTCGACCGCGGCGTAGGTGTCCAGCGCCGGGTTCGCCGTCTCGGCGCGGGCGAGCCAGCTCGGATGCGAGACGAGATCGTTGCCGGCGAAGGAGTTGTCCTTCACCTTGTGCTTGTCCGGCCAGACACCGGTGAGGATCGTGGACCAGCCGGGACCGCTGACCGTCGGCGCCATCCCGCTGCCGTACAGCGAACTGCGCGAGGCGTAGCCGCGCTCCACCAGCGCGTGGACGTTCGGGGTGTCGGCGGCCATCAGCTTGTCGAACCGGGCCCCGTCCAGGCCGATGACCAGCACCTTCGGCGTCTTGGCCGCGGCGGCGGCGACGCCGGGGGTCAATGCGGCGACGGCCACCAAAACCGACAGGAGGGAAAGCGTTCTGCGCACGAAAGCCTCCGGATAACTTGTTCGAACCAATTGTTCGTCAAGTTAGTGCGCCGAACTGTCTTCCCGATGAAGTCCGCGTGCCGCCGCGGAGGACTTCAGCCGACGGGCTCCATCACCCGCGAGTCGTACTCCTTGCGCGATTCGAGGATCCCGTCGAAGTTGGCGACCGACCATTCGCTGACCGCCATGAGCAGCGTGCCCGCGCTCGCCCCTCGCTCGGTCAGCGCGTACTCGACGGTCGGCGGCGTCGTCGGGAAGACCGTGCGCGTGACCAGGCCGTCGCGTTCGAAGGCGCGCAGGTTCTGCGTCAGCATCTTCTGGCTGATCCCGCCGACAGCGCGGCGCAGCTCACCGAACCGGTGCGGCCGCCGCGACAGCGCGCCGAGCACGAGCGCGGTCCACTTGTTGGCGAGCAGATCGAGGACGTCTCGGCACGGGCAGTTCCGCAGGTAGATGTCCCACGGGGATTCCGGCACTTCACAGGTGGTTTCCATCAGGTACCTAGTTTACCTACAAGTGCCTTCTAGCGAAAAGAGAGCAAGCGCCCGAGCATGGAAGCACCAACAACGAAGGAGCTTTCGATGCGCGTCGTGACCCAGCAGCGGCTTGGTGGCCCGGAAGTGCTGGAGGTGACCGAAACCGATCGGCCGTCCCCCGCCCCGACCGAGGTGCTCGTGCGCGTGCGCGCGGCCGGGATCAACCCGGTCGACTGGAAGACCCGGGCCTACGGCGTCTTCATGGGCGAGCCGCCGTTCGTCCTCGGCTGGGACGT
Organism: Amycolatopsis sp. NPDC058340; assembly: GCF_042723975.1. NCBI lineage: Bacteria > Bacillati > Actinomycetota > Actinomycetes > Pseudonocardiales > Pseudonocardiaceae > Amycolatopsis > Amycolatopsis sp. NPDC058340. Next base: position 45,217 of record NZ_JBHXIB010000040.1, read on the forward strand.
TTCCGGGGTGGTGGAGGAGCTCGGCGTCGGCACCACGCGGTTCGCCGTCGGCGACGAGGTCCTCGGCTTCCCGTGGTTCCCACGGCAGGCCGGCGGCTACGGCGACTACGTGACGGCGCCCGCCCGCCAGTTCGTGCGCAAACCCGCGAACCTCACCCACGAGCAGGCCGCCGGGCTGCCGCTCGCCGGGCTCACCGCCTGGCAGGGCCTCGTGGACATCGCCGCCGTCCAGCCTGGGCAGCGGGTGCTGATCGACGCCGCCGCGGGTGGGGTCGGGCACCTCGCCGTCCAGGTGGCGAAGGCGCGCGGGGCGTACGTCCTGGGCACGGCGAGCGCCGGGAAGCACGACTTCCTCCGCGAGCTCGGCGTCGACGAGCCGATCGACTACCGCGACGAGGCCGCGATGGTGTCCGATGTGGACGTCGTGTTCGGGCTGGTCGGCGAGGAGAGCGACCTGCGCTGGCTGGACGCGGTGAAACCGGGCGGCCTGCTGATCGCGGTCCCCGGCGGACCGAGCGAGGCAGTCGTGGCGAAGGCGGAGAAGCTCGGCGTGCGGACGTCGGGAATGCTCGCCGAACCGGACGAGATCGGTCTCCTGGCGTTGACCGGCCTGATCGAGAAAGGTGAATTGCGCGTCCACGTCGAGCAGACCTTCCCGCTGGAAGACGTCGCGAAGGCGCACGAAGTCGGCGAAGGCGGCAGGGTGACCGGGAAGCTCGTCCTGACGGTCTAACCGGCTGGGCCGAAAGCGTCCTTCGCCGCGTCCGATGCGGCGATGGGCCCCTTCGCCCCTGCAGGGGTTTCGCGTGACTGGAGGGATACCGCGCGGAGTGCGATGACTCACGCGCTGTGCCACCGTGGTGGCCTGCGGCCGAACCCCTGTCGCGCCAAAAGGACCAGCCGGGAAAATGAACCCATGAGCGAGAACCCGAGCCCGCCGTCGGCGCTGACCATCGCGGGGTCCGACTCCGGCGGCGCCGCCGGCCTTCAGGCCGACCTGCGCACTTTCCTCACCTGCGGGGTGCACGGTCTGGTCGCGGTCACCGCCGTGACCGTCCAGAACACCCTCGGCGTGCACGACCGCACCGACATCCCGGCGCGGATCGTCGCCGGGCAGATCGAGGCGGTCGCGGCCGACATGGGCGTCAACGCGGCCAAAACCGGCATGCTCGCCTCCGCCGAGATCATCCACGCCGTCGCCGCGGCCTGCGACAAGGCCGAGATCGGCCGTGACAGCAAGGTGCCGTTCGTGGTCGACCCGGTCGCGGCGTCCATGCACGGGCATCCGCTGTTCGACGAGGCCGGGCTGGTGGCGCTGCGCGACGAGCTCCTGCCGCGCGCGACCGTCCTCACGCCGAACCTCGACGAGGTCCGCCTGCTGACCGGGATGACCGTCACCACCCGCGAGCAGATGCACCAGGCGGCCGTCGTCCTGCACCGGCTCGGGCCGAAATACGTGCTCGTGAAGAGCGGCCACCTCGTCTCCGACCCGGAATGCGTCGACGTGCTCTTCGACGGCTCCACGTTCGTCGAGCTGCCGGGCGAGCGGTACGCGACGCAGCACACGCACGGCGCCGGGGACACGATGGCGTCGGCGCTGACAGCCGGTCTCGCGAAGGGGATGTCCGTCGTGGAGGCCGCCCGCTACGGCAAGTGGTTCGTCTCACACGCGGTCGAAAACGCTTATCCCATGGGCGCGAAGGTCGGTCCGGTTTCGGCGTTTTGGCGGCTTGCGCCGGAGCACTGAGCACTCGCCCGGTTACGATCTGCGCCGTGACCGGACGCGAAACGGTGGCCAGGGTCGTCGAAGACCGCCGCTTCCAGCACTTCATCATCACGGTGATCGTCGTCAACGCCGTCACCCTCGGCCTGGAGACCTCGACCAGAATGGTCGCCGAGTACGGGCCGTTGCTGCACACGGTGGATTACGTCGCGCTCGGGATCTTCGTCCTCGAACTGGGCGCGAAGCTCTACGCCTACCGTGCGAAGTTCTTCCGCGATCCGTGGAACATCTTCGACCTGATCGTCGTCGGTATCGCGGTGATCCCCACGACCGGGCCGTTCGCGGTGCTGCGGGCGTTGCGGGTCCTGCGCGTGCTGCGGCTGATCTCGGTCGTGCCGTCGATGCGGAAGGTCGTCACCGGCCTGCTCGCGTCGATCCCCGGTATGGCTTCGATCGCCGCGCTCCTCGCGCTGATCATCTTCGTCGCGGGTGTGATGGCGACGAAACTGTTCGGCGCGATCTCGCCGGAGAACTTCGGTGACCTCGGCACCTCGCTGTTCACGCTGTTCCAGGTGATGACGGGCGAGGCCTGGCCGGACATCGCGAAGGAGATCATGAAGGAAGCGCCCATGGCCTGGGTGTTCTTCGTGGTCTACATCCTCGTGTCCAGCTTCGCGGTGCTGAACCTCTTCATCGCCGTCGTGGTCAGCGGGATGGAGGACGAACTTCGCCAGGACATCCGCGAGGAAGAGGCGAAGCAGGCCGCCACCCAGGCTGTGGCGAACAAGGAGATCCTCGACGAGATCCGCGCGCTTCGGGCCGAAGTCAGCGCTCTTCGTCGGCAATAAGCGCTTCGAGCGCGGGAAGGGCCGCCGCGAGGGCCGCCTGGTGCTCCGGGCTCAGCCGTTCGAGGCGTTTGCCGAGTTCGTTCACCCGCGTCGACCGGACGCCGGAAACCAGCCTCTCGCCCTCTTCGGTGGCCTCCGCGAGCCAGGCGCGCCTGTCGACCGGGTCCGATTCACGGCTGACGTAGCCCGCTTCGACCAGCGAAGCGACGATCCTCGACATGGTGGCCGCGGCGACGCCTTCCTTCGCCGCGAGATCACCCAGGCGGAGCTGGCCGTAGTGCACGAGCGTGGCCAGCGCCGAAATCGCGCCGTGGCCGGGCCCTGGCACGCCTGCCTGGCGCAGTGACCGGGACAGCCTGCCCACCGCCAGGAACAACCTGCCCGAAACGTCCTGGACCGTTGACGTGGTCACGACTGGCTCCTCTGGGTACACGGCGGCGGGTGCGCCTCCGGAAAGTGCCGTCAACCATACGGGCTCCGGGTGCGTACTCGCTGTTAAGGCCGTGAACCGTACAAAAGGGTTATCGAGGCGGGCTCGAGGCGTGCGCCCAGAACCGCTGCGGGATCCGGCCCGCGCCGGCGGCCAGCCGTCCGGCGGTGACGGCGGCCCGCATCGCCGACGCCATCCGTTCCGGGTCCGCGGCCCTGGTCACGGCGGTGGAGAGCAGGACGGCGTCGCAGCCGAGCTCCATCGCCAGGGTCGCGTCGGAGGCCGTGCCGATCCCGGCGTCGAGGATCACCGGCACCCCCGCGCGCGACACGATCAGCTCGATGTTGTGCGGGTTCCGGATGCCGAGACCGGTACCGATGGGCGCGCCGAGCGGCATCACCGCCGCACAGCCCGCCTCCTCCAGCCGCAGCGCCAGCACCGGGTCGTCGTTGGTGTACGCGAGCACGGTGAAGCCGTCCGCGGCGAGCTGTTCGGCCGCTTCGAGGGTCTCGAACGGGTCGGGAAGCAGCGTGCGGTCGTCGGCGTGGACCTCCAGCTTGACGAGGTCGGTTTCGAGCGCTTCGCGGGCGAGCTGCGCGGTGAGGACCGCTTCGGCGGCCGTCCGGCAGCCGGCGGTGTTGGGCAGCAGGCGGATGCCGAGGCGGCGCAGCAGTTCGAGGACGCCGGAGCCGCCTTCGGCGTCGGCCTTGCGCATCGCGACGGTCGTCAGTTCCGTGCCGGACGCCACGAGCGCGCGTTCCAGCACGGCGAGGTTGCCCGCGCCACCGGTGCCGATGATCAGCCGCGACGAGAGCTTGTGCTCGCCGATGACGAGTTCGTCACCGTTCATGTCAGCCTCCTTGCACAGCGGTCAGGATGTCGACGCTGGCGCCCTTGCGCACCACCGCTTCCGGCCATTCGCCGCGCCGGACGACCACGCCGTCCACCGCGACCGCGACACCCTGTGTCGCCGTTCCCAGCGCCTCCAGCACGCCCTCGACGGTGGTCCCGTCGGGGAATTCGCGCCACTGGCCGTTGACCTGGATCTCCATCACACCCGCTCCTCGCTTCGCCGCGACGGCGTTGCCGCCGCGACCTCGTCCGGCAACGGCCGTCCGTCCAGCCAGGCGACCGCGGCGTCCGCGGTGACCGGGGCCATCAGGAGACCGTTGCGATGGTGGCCTGTAGCGGCGAAGACGCCTTCGCCCAGCTCACCGATGAAGGGCATCGTGTCGATACTCGCCGCGCGAAGCCCGGCGGCGGTCTCGACGAGTTCGTATTCGGTGAGGCCGGGGAAGACGCGTTCCGCGCCTTCGAGCAGCTCACGTACGCCTCGGACGGTGACGGTCTCGTCGAAACCGGCCTCGTACTGGGTCGCGCCGAGCACGAGCTGACCGTCTTCGCGGGGGACGAGGTAGATCGGGCGGCCCTCGACCATCGCGCGGACGGTCCGCTTCGGCGGCGGCAGGCAGCCCCTTCGCGGACGCAGGCGGAGGATCTCGCCCTTGAGCGGCCGGACGGCGCCGTCCAGCGCGGGGTGCAGACGTCCGGTCCAGGCACCCGCGGCAAGGACGACGTCGCCCAATCCACTGAGGTCCGTGACGGTCTCTTGGCGGAACTCGACGCCGCGCTCGTCGCAAGCGTGTCTGAGCGCGTGCAGCAGCCTTCTGTTGTCCACGGCCAGATCCCCGGGCACCAGGAGTCCACTTCGGACGGATCCGGCGAGGCCGGGTTCGGCGCGGCGGGCTTCGCGGCCGGTCAGCCGCCCGACCTCGCGACCGAGTTCGGTGAGATACGCGGCGAGCATTTCGAGATTGCCCGCGTCGGCGCTGTCCAGCGCGACAACGAGCGTGCCATGCGGGGAAAGGCCCGGATCGACGCCCTCTCCGGCCAGGTCACGGGCGAAATCCGGCCAGCGCCGCAGCGACGCTTCACCGAGCGCGAGGACGTCCTCCTCGCCGGGCCATGCCTCGGTGACCGGCGCGAGCATGCCGCCCGCGAGCCAAGACGCGCCGCGCCCCGGATCGGGGTCGTACACGGTGACGCGATGACCGCGCGCGGACGCGCGCCAAGCGACCGAGAGGCCGATGACCCCGCCGCCGACAACCGAAAGTTCTGCCATACGAATCACGCTCCCTGCGCCGGCATGACCCGGATCAGGTTCCACGGTCGGAGCGGTCTCGGCTCCCTCTCAGCCCGTCCTCGGGCTCCCGTGCGGACCACCCCACCGTAGCGCGCGAGTACCGTCGCCGCCATGCCCACCCTGTCTGGTTCGCTGATCCGCGCCCGGCTCGCGGACGCCCGCCTGTACCTCTGCACCGACGCCCGCCGCGACCGCGGCGATCTCGCCGAGTTCGCCGACGCGGCGCTGGCCGGCGGCGTCGACATCATCCAGCTGAGGGACAAGACCGGCGGTACGCCGATCGAGGCGAAACACGAGATCGCCGCACTGGAAGTGCTGGCCGAGGCGTGCGAGAAGCACGACAAACTGCTGGCGGTGAACGACCGCGCGGACGTCGCGCTCGGCGTCGGCGCGCACGTGCTGCACCTGGGTCAGGACGACATCCCGGTGTCGCTCGCGCGCCGCGTGCTCGGGGACGACGTGGTGATCGGCCGGTCCACCCATTCGGCCGAACAGGCCGCGGCCGCCGACGGCGAGCCCGGCGTGGACTACTTCTGCACCGGCCCGTGCTGGCCGACCCCGACCAAACCCGGCCGGTCCGCGCCGGGGCTCGACCTGGTGCGCTCGACGGCCGCGTCCGGGACGACGCGGCCGTGGTTCGCCATCGGCGGGATCGACACCGAGCGGCTGCCCGAGGTGCTGGACGCGGGGGCGTCGCGGATCGTCGTCGTCCGGGCGATCACCGAGGCCGAAGACCCCGAAGCGGCCGCTCGCACCCTTCGCTCCGCCCTCTCCTGACCCCGTGCGTTTCGTCCTCTGAACGCGGTAGTCGGCAGCGCGAACTACCGCATCCAGAGGACGAAACGCGGTCAGGGCGCGGGGGTGTTCGAGGCGGGAGGAGCCGACGGCGTCGTCGAGGGCACCTTCGAGGTCGAAGGCGTGGTGGACGGCGTCGTCGGAGGAGCCTGTGTGGTCGTGGGAGCCGTCGGCGTCGTCGAGGGGGTCGGAGTGTTCGTCGGCGTCGTCTCCGGCTTGTCGTCCTTCGGTTCCGATGGGGACGTCGCGGGCGGGGCGTCGTGCTTGTCGTGCCGCTCCTCGGCCTGGCCGCCGCCGATGATCTTCCCGATGGTCGTCCCGGTCCCGCCACCGAAGGTCTTCCCGGTCGCGCCCTCGAAGCCGGTGATCGCGACGAGCGCCACCGCGAACGCCACCACGCTGACCCCGGCGATCACCGCCCAGCGTGGTTTGAACTTCCGGCCGGAGGGTTCCTCTTCGTCCTCGGACGGTTTCAACCGGACGGTCTCCTGCTCCGCCGGGTCGAGCACCCGGCGCCGTCCCGGCACGGTCAGCACCACTCGCGCCTTGAGCGCCGCGTCCTTCGTCCGCTGAAGCGAACGCAGGTACAGCTCGCCGCCGAGCGTCGTGATCACACTCGCCAGCCCGGCACCCGCCACCGTTCCGGCCACGCCGAGCGTGGAACCCAGCAATGCCGCGGTGATCGCGGCCATCGCCGCCGCCGTCACCTGGATGATCCGGCCCTGCTTTTCCGTCTTTTCGGTCTTCTCCGAGCTCTCCTTGGTCATGATCCCGTTCTGCTGCTAGTCGGTCCTCACCCGTCCTAACGAGTAAGGCGCACGGGATGCTCCCTTCGTTGTCCGCACGTGAGGAGCGCCACGCTGTCCGTCCAAAAAGGACTGTCCACGGTTCACAACTCCTTGACATAATCGGACGTATGGATCTGGTATCGATCGAGGAAATCCGTGACGCGGCGAGCCGTGTCAAAGGCGTCGCGGTGCGCACACCGTTGCTGGCACAGGGGTGGGCGCCGTTGTGGCTCAAACCGGAAAGCCTTCAGCCGATCGGCGCTTTCAAAGTACGCGGGGCCTACAACGCGATCGCCGCGTTGACCGAAGATCGGCGCGCCCGCGGCGTCGTCGCGTTCTCCAGTGGCAACCACGCGCAAGCGGTCGCCTACTCGGCGAAGCGATTCGGGATTCCGGCGGTGATCCTCATTCCGGACGTCGCCCCGCGCGCCAAGGTCGAAGCCACCAAGGCGCTCGGCGCCGAAGTCATCGAAGTCCCGATCGACGCCCAAGAATCCTCCGCGCTCGCCGTCGCCGAGGAACGGGGGCTGACCATGATCCCGCCGTTCGACCACCGTGACGTCATCGCCGGACAGGGCACCGTCGGCCTGGAGATCGCCGAAGACCTGCCGGACGCGGGCGTCGTCCTCGTCCCGCTCAGCGGCGGCGGGCTGGCCTCGGGCGTCGGCACGGCGATCAAGGCGCTGCTGCCGGACGCGAAGGTCATCGGCGTCGAGCCGGAGCTGGCGGCCGACACCGCCGAAGGCCTGCGCGCGGGCAGGCGGATCGAGTGGCCGATGAACCTGCGGGCGCGGACCAGCGCCGACGGCCTGCGCGCCCAGCCGTCGGACCTGACCTTCGCCCACCTCCAGTCGGTGCTCGACGACGTCATCACCGTTTCGGAGGAGGAGATCCGGGAGGCCGTCCGGACGCTGGCGCACCGCGCGCGGCTGGTCGCCGAGCCGAGCGGTGCCACCGCGACCGCCGCGTTCCTCTCCCACCGTGACGCACTTCCGCCGGGCAAGGTCGTTTCGGTCGTTTCGGGCGGCAACCTGGACCCGGCGACCCTGGCTTCCCTGCTCGCTTAGGACGACACATGTGTCCAGACGGACGACACACGTGATTGGAAGGACGACACGCGTGACGTCCACCCAGTCACGCGTGTCGTCCGTCTGATCACGTGTGATGCCCGGGGCGGACGTGCGTCGGGGGCGAGTCGACCCCGCAATGGAGACATTCGCCCGGATGCGGTGACTCGTCGGCGTCGCCGTCGGAAGGGGTGTCGAGAACGCCGTTGTGGATGCCGAGCGCGATCAGGCCGCCGCCGATCGCCAGTGCCGCGCACACCAGCAACGCCGTCCGCCAGCCCGCGGTCAGCGCGACCGGATCGGTGTACGCGGCACCGGACAGTCCGGCGACGGCGGGCAGGACGGCGATCGCGAGCAGGCCACCCGACCGGGCGATGGCGTTGTTGACCCCGGAGGCGACGCCGGCGTACCGGTCGGGCGCGGCGGCCAGCACCGTCGCGGTCACCGGCGCGACGACCGTCGCCAGCCCGGCGCCGAACACGACGACCGCGGGCAGCACCGATCCCAAGTACGAAGATCCCGGCCCGACGCGCATCAGCAGGAGCATGCCGGCGCCGACCAGGATCGGGCCGGCGACCAGTTGCGTACGCGGCCCGATCTTCTGCGCGAGCGCACCCGACCGGCCGGAGAACAGCAGCATGATGACGGTGATCGGCAGCCCGGCGAGACCGGCCGCGGTCGGCGAATAGCCCAGCGACACCTGAAGCTGCATGACCATCAGCATCATCACGCCGCCGAGGGCCGCGTAGACGACGAAGGTCAGCGCGTTGGCGAGGCTGAACGTCCGGTCGCGGAACAGTTTCGGCGGCACCAGCGGATCGGCGGAGCGATGCTGGATCACCAGGAACGCCGTCAGCCCCGCGACGCCGAGCACGATCGCCACCAGGACGACGGCGTCACCGATGCCGCGTCCCGGCGCCTCCACCAGCGCGCCGGTGAGTCCGGCGAGACCGATCGCGCCGACGGCGGCGGCGAGGAAGTCGGGATGCCCGGTCGCCTCTTCGTCACGGGACTCGGGCACGTAGCGCCGGGCGAGCAGGACGCAGACGGCGGCCAGCGGCAGGTTGATCAGGAACGCCAGCCGCCACGACCACACCTGCACGAGGACGCCGCCGAGCAGCGGGCCGATCGCCGCCGCGATACCGCCGAGCCCGGACCAGGCGCCGATCGCGCGGGCCCGGTCGTCGTGGGCGAAGGACGCTTGCAGGATCGCGAGGGAGCCCGGCGTGAGCAAAGCTCCCCCGATCCCTTGGAGGATCCGGGTCGCGACGAGCATCTCGGTCGTCGTCGCGGCGGCGCACAGCCCGGAGGCGACACCGAACCAGACGACGCCGACGACGAACATGCGACGGCGGCCGTAGCGGTCCCCGAGCGATCCGGCGACGAGGATCAGCGCGGCGAGCGCGAGGAGGTAGCCGTCGAGGATCCATTGAAGGCCCGCGACGGACGCTTCGAGTTCTTCGCCGATCCTCGGGAGCGCGACGTTGATGATCGTCCCGTCGAGCATCGCCATCCCCGAGCCGACGATGGTCGTGGCGAGCACGCCGCGCGCCACCGGCGTCCCCCACCGAATCCCCGCCCCTAGATCAGTCACCCCACGACTGAATCACGCCGAACGGCACCAAGCCACAGCAAATTGCCTGACGCGTCAGGCAAAAGGCGACCAAATCCACGGAACCGGGAGACCTGACTCTCCGACGCGCGCCAGCGCGAAGGGGAGTCCGCACAGCGCGCGCCCTCTTTCGGCCGAAGGCCACGGAAACGTTTTGCAGGGCGCCCGCGCCCTGCGAAACGTTTCCGTCAGCGCGCGCTCAAGGAAGCAGCGTGGTGACGAACTTGTAACGGTCGCCCCGGTAGATCGCGCGCGCGAACTCGACCGGTTTTCCGTCGGTGGCGAAGGAATGCCTCGAAAGGAGCAACATCGGCATTCCGACGTCGGCGCCGAGCATCTCCGCCTCGTGCGGTCCGGCGAGGGCGGTCTCGATGGTTTCCTCGGCCCTTTCGAGCTCGACGCCGTAGTGCTCCCTCAACACGGCGTACAGGGAGCCACCTGCGGAAACGTGTTTGCGCAAACCGCGGAACCGGCCGAGCGGGAGATGCGTGGTCTCGAGGGCCATCGGCTGCGAATCGGCGAGCCGGAGGCGGCGAAGGCGAAGAATCTTCGCACCCACCCGGATTCCGAGCAGTTTCGCCAGATCGGCTTCGACGGGCAGTTCGTCGATCTCCAGGAGCTTGGAAGAAGGCTTGAGTCCCTGCTTGCGCATGTCCTCGGTGTAGGACGACAACTGCAGGCGCTGCGCGAGTTTCGGCTCGGCGGCGAAGGTGCCCTTGCCCTGCACGCGGTGGAGCCTGCCCTCGGCCGTGAGGTCGGCGAGCGCCTGCCGGACGGTGGTGCGCGAAACGGTGAATTCCCCCGCCAGTGCCCGTTCCGTCGGAATCGGCGAGCCCGGGGGCAGCGCGTCGAGCAGATCGAGCAGATGCTGTTTCAGCGCCCAGTACTTGGGTTCGCGCTGTCCGCGCATCCCTGCCGTAGCGCCCGCCTCACTCGCGGTGGTTGTCTCCAACATGACCGACTCCCTAAGCCTTCCCACTCGAACGCGCACCGTCCCCGCTAGGAAACGTACCCTTCTCCACAAACGTCCATTCGGGCTAGCATTGGTCTAGACCTACTCGGGGGACGAAGTACGTCCCGGTGGAAGGGAACGAGATGACCGAACAGCGCCCCGGCGAGCACATGGCCGCGGAGATCTCCCAGCAACCCGCCATTCTGGCAGGAATCGTGGAGCGACAGGCCGAAATCGCCGAGGTGGCCGAAGCCATCTCCAAGCGCCCGCCCAGGTTCGCACTCCTCGCCGCCCGCGGCTCCAGCGACCACGCCGCCCTGTATGCGAAGTACCTGATCGAAGTACTCCTCGGTCTCCCCTGCGGTCTCGTCTCACCCTCCACCGCGACTTTGTACGGCGCCCGTCCCGATCTGCGGGACGTTCTCTTCATCACAGTAAGCCAAAGCGGCGGTTCCCCGGATCTCATCGAGGTCACCGAAACCGCGCGTCGCCAGGGAGCGCTGACCGTCTCGGTCACCAACACCCCGGAATCCCCGCTGCGCGCCGCCGCCGAACTCGGCGTCGACATCGGCGCGGGACTGGAAAAGGCCGTGGCCGCCACCAAGACCTACTCGGCCACCTTGCTTTCGCTTTACCTTCTGATCGACGCGGTCCGCGGCGGCAAGGGCGAAGACGCGGAGAAGCTGGGCGAGCTCGCACAGCAGACCCTCGACGGCTCCGTCGAAGGCGTGCAGCGCGCGGTGGACCGGTACCGCTTCGTCGACCGGGTGCTCACCACCGGCCGCGGCTACTCCTACGCCTCGGCGCTGGAAGGTTCCTTGAAGCTGGCGGAAACCAGCTACCTCGCCGCCCGCGCGTACAGCGGCGCGGACCTGTTGCACGGCCCGGTCGCCGCGGTCGACGGCGAGACCGCCGTGCTGGCCGTGACGAGCCAGGGCCACGGAGTGGGCGCGATGCAGGAGGTCCTCGAGGCCGTCGGCAAACGCGGCGCGGACGTGCTCGCGGTCGGTTCGGCTTCGGCCGACGTCCCCGCGGCGCTGCGGATCGGCGTCGCGCCGTCCGCCGAAGAGGTCGCCCCGATCCTGGAGATCCTGCCGATCCAGCGGATCGCGCTCGGTCTTTCGCTGGCGCGCGGCGGTGACCCGGACAGCCCGCGCGGGCTGCTCAAGGTGACCAAGACCCGGTGAATCACGTCATCGGTGTGGACGCCGGGGGCACGTCGACGCGAGCGATCGCCGTCGACGCCTCCGGCGCCGTCCTCGGTACCGGACGCGCGGGCGGCGCGAACCCCAATTCCCATCCGCCGGCGGAAGCCGCCGCGCGGATCGCGAGCGCGATCACCGGCGCGCTTGGCGGGCTCGATCCGGCCGCGACGGCGGCGTGCGTCGTCGGCATGGCGGGCGTCAGCAAGCTGAGCGATCCGTCGATCGCGGAGATCTTCGAAGCCGCTTGGAAGGACGCGGGGATCGGTCCGGTGCGGACGGTCCCCGATCCGGAGGTCGCCTACGCGTCGGCGACTTCTTCCCCGGACGGTTCGGTTCTCGTGGCGGGCACCGGGTCGATCGCGGGCCGGATCCGCGGCAGGCGGATGGTCTCCACCGCCGGCGGCTACGGCTGGTTGCTCGGTGACGAAGGTTCGGCCTTTTGGCTCGGCCGTGAAGCCGTTCGCTCCACTTTGGATGTTCTGGGCCGCGGCGGCGAACCCGGTCCGCTCGCGCGCGCCGTGCTCTCCGAAGCGCTCGGACCGTCCGCAGTGGACCCAGCGGCCGGAGCCTCGCTGTGGCGCGCGCTCATCACGAGCGCCAATTCCGAAGCGCCGATCCGGCTCGCCAGATTCGCCCCGTTCGTCAGCGAGGCCTACCGCGAAGGCGACCCGGCTGCCGACGAGATCATCAGCCGCGCGGCGACCCTGTTGGTGACGAACGTCATGACCACGCGGGATCCCGGGGAGACGACGCCGATCGTCCTGGTGGGCGGCGTGCTGTCGCCGGAGGGCCCGGTCGGGGCGAAGGTCCGCGCCGAACTCGACGGCATCGAGGTCCTGACCAGCACCGACGGCGTCCTCGGAGCCGCTTGGCTGGCCGCCGTCGACGCCTACGGGGAAGGGGCCCCGCGACCGGTGTCATCCTGAAAAAACACCCGGGACAAGCCCGAAAAGACCAAACCATCGACTCCGGGGCCGAACTCCGGGTACCGTAGGACCCGGCCCCCGGACCCTCCCCCCTCGCCGGGGGCCGCCTTATGTCCTCGGCAGCCCACCAGGCTCGGAATCCGAGGGATCCTCGTTCTCCTCCACCACTCGCAGGCCGGGATGGTCCGGCGGCAGCGTGCGGTACAGCACCCAGCCGCTCACCGCGACCGTCACCGCGACCAACGGCCAGGAGAGCACCGTCCGCGCGATGCCGAGCGCGACCACCTGCCCGCTCCACCACAGCGAGCCGTACACGGCGACCCGCAAGGTGTACTGCAGGAAGACCCACACCCAGCTCGCCCGCGAATAGGCGCGCAGCAACGCGGGATCGCGGCGCCAGCGGGTCTTCTGCCCGATGACGAGCCCGACCACGACGCCGAGCAGCGGCCACCGGACCACGATGCTGGCCGCCCACAACAGCGCGCTGGCCACATTGGACAGCAGCTGGATGAGGAAGAAGTCTTCGGCGCGGCCGGTGTGCAGCGCGATCAGCGCGGCGGCGATCACCGCGGCGAGGCTCACCACGACCGCGCGGGCCTTGTCGCCCCGGGCGACCCGGTACCCGCCGAGCAGCACCGCCACTCCGATGGCCGCCCCGGCGCCCCAGGCGATCGACTGGCCGGCGATCAGCCAGCCCAGGACGAAGGCCGCGGGCGGAATGCTCGCGTCGATGGCGCCACGCCGCCCGCCGAGGATCTGGGCGAGCGACTCGCGCGGGGGTCGTGAGGTCACCCTTACAGCCTGCCGGATCTATGAGCCCGAACACCCGGGCGGGGAGACGTTCGCCACATACCGTGTCCGGTTTACGCCCACTTGAGGGGAATCTCCGCAGTCCAGGAGTGTACATCCCGGTAATGGAGATGCATGGACGTCCGACAAAATAAGAGACTGTGTCAACGGGCTGAACCACGGGTTTCGGCCAGGTGGGATTGCAGGGGCGCTCTCAGCTGTTAGTTGTGGTGTACAAGTACCAACCGGGGGCACACGGACGGAAGGGGACCCAACGTGTACGGATTCGACAGCTATGTGGCGATCGGTGACAGCTTCACCGAAGGACTGAACGACGACCTGCCCGACGGTACCTTCAGGGGTTGGGCGGACAGGCTGGCGGAGATCCTCGCCGAAGGCAGGCCGGACTTCCAGTACGCGAACCTCGCCCTCCGCGGGAAGATGCTCGACGAGATCCTCGAAGAGCAGCTGCCCATCGCCCTCGAAGTGAAGCCCGACCTGGTCACCTTGTGCGCGGGCGGCAACGACATCATCGTGCCCGGCGCGGACGTGGACGCCGTCGCCGCGCGGCTGGAGGCGGGGGTCGCCAAGCTGCGCGAGGCCGGGATCCCGGTGCTCATCTTCAACGGGCCGGACACCAAGTACCTGTCCGTGATGCACGTCCTCCGGGGGAAGGTCGGCATCTACAACGCGCATCTGTGGGCGATCGCCGACCGGCACGGCGCCAAGATGGTCGACATGTGGGCGATGGCCCCGCTGCACGACCGCCGCGCCTGGAGCGACGACCGGCTGCACTTCACCCCCGAGGCCCACCGGCGGATCGCGCTGCGCGCGGCCGAGGTCCTCGGCGTCCCGGTCGCCGACGACTGGCGTGAGCCGTGGCCGGCGTCCGAGGAGCCGAGTACCTGGATCACCTCCCGCCGCTCGGACCTCGAATGGACGAAGGCGCACCTGCTGCCGTGGATCCGGCGTCAGCTCAAGGGCGAATCCATGGGCGACGGCCTGTCCCCGAAGCGCCCCGCTCTCGCACCGCTGCTCCCGCTGGAGCAGATCGAGCCGACGGGCGTCGCGCTCCCGGCCAAGGATCTGCGGGAGATCCACCACCACGCGAGCTGAACGCCCGCAAGTCCGTGAAGGCCTCCTTGAGGGACTCTGGGTCCCTCAAGGAGGCCTTCACGGACTTCAGGGGCGCCGATCGATGTCACCCAGAAGGGTCATGTGCCGACCACGGCGAGGCAGGCTGCCGGCCCGGGCCGCGGCCGACGTCGCAGGCCAGACCGGGTGCGCGGCGCCTCGCGGGGAGCGCGGTACGTGCGGAAAGCCGGTTCGCCAACCGGACGAACGCGGCTTACAGTCCCTTCATGCCCGGTACACGCTGGAGCCGCTTGCTGCCTACAGCGCTGCTGGTCACGCTCGCCTTGACGGCGATCACCGTCTGGTCGGCCTCGGACGACATCGAGGCCGAGCTGGCGGCACGCGCCAAGGACGCGCTCGCCGACGTCGGCGTCTCCGGCGGCCAGGTGAGCTTCTCCGGCCGCGACGCCAACCTCACCGGTTTCCCGCCGGACAAGGCCGCGCAGGCGATCGACGCCATCCAGCGGATCGACGGCGTCCGGACGGTCGAGATCTCCGGTGACACCGCCCCGCCCGCGGGCCCGGTGACGACCAGCGGCGAGCCGTCGGGCCCGCCCGCCCCGCCGAGCCCGTCGCCAAGCCCGCCGCCGACCTCGGCCAAGCCGACCGACAAGGCCGGGTTCCAGGCCGAGATCGACCGCCTGCTGGCGGCCACGCCGATCACCTTCGAACCGGACACCACCGAACTCACCGCGGACGGCGAACGCGGCGCGCTGGAGATCGCGAAGCTGCTCACGGACGCGCCCCGCGAGCTGCGGTTCCGGATCACCGGGTCGGTCGCGACCGGTTCGGATCGCAAACTCGCGCTGAACCGGGCGCT
Organism: Amycolatopsis sp. NPDC058340; assembly: GCF_042723975.1. Lineage (NCBI taxonomy): Bacteria > Bacillati > Actinomycetota > Actinomycetes > Pseudonocardiales > Pseudonocardiaceae > Amycolatopsis > Amycolatopsis sp. NPDC058340. Next base: position 60,449 of record NZ_JBHXIB010000040.1, read on the forward strand.
GACCGTGGAGCGGTTGCTGGAGCGCAACGGGGTCAAACGCGACCAGGCGTACTCCACCCAGCGCAAGAACTCCGACGGCGCGAGCGGCGAGGGCCGCCGCGTCGACATCACGGCGGAACAGAGGTGATGGCCTGATGCTCTGGCTCTTCGGGCAGATCTGGCTCTGGCTGCTCATCTCGTTCGCCCTCGGCTGCGGTGTCACCTGGCTGCTGATGCGCGGCGAACGACGCGAGCGGCCCGCGGCGGAACCGGCGGCCCACGAGCCGGCGCGCGCCACCGGGGTCCCGGTCCCGCACGAACCGGACCCCGAACCCGTGCCCGAGCTGCTCTCCACCGAACGGACGCAGTTCCTCCCGCCCGCACGGATCCAGGACGACGACGAGCCGTACGACCAGGAGGCGGAAGGCCACCGCGAGGGTCAGCTGATCCCGGAACCGGTGCGGGCCTACCACCCCGAGCAGCCGGAACCGGCCGCCCGCAACGGCGAGGGCGGGCACGAACCGGAACCGGTCTGGCCGAGCGACGAGGACTGGCCACCCGCGGGTCACACCCCCGGGCACCGGCCGGGGCAGGGCGGCTGACACTCGCCTGGTAAATTCGGCTACGCACTGTGAGCGGGACGCCGGGTACGTTTCTTCGATCGGGAGCTCCGGCACACGAAGGAGGCTCCGATTGGCGCTCCCCTATTGGACGCCGCACAACCTGCTGCCTCCTGGCCGCCATCCCGCCGATCTGGCCGATGTCTACGAGCGGCTGGTCTTCGACGCGCCGCACCAGAACGACCGTGAAATCCTGTTCAGCGCGCTGAACAGTTACCTTGGCGTCGCCCGGCGGATCATGCCGACCGGCCGTGCGTGGATCGGCGGCGATCTGACCGCCAGGACCCCGCATCCGCCGCGCGGGCTCGACGTGGTGCTGATCCCGGACGAATGGGGCGCGCTCAAACGGCTCGACGACGCGGGCCGCTCGGCGCTGTACGGGCTGCTGACGCTGCGCGGGGTCATCGTCGGCCAGCCCGCGATGTATCTGGACCAGGTCCAGCCCGTCGGCGGCATGCTCGACGGTTTCCTCTGCCGCCCCGGCGACGAGGAGATCTGGGAAGAAGTGTGGGCATCGGGTGGCAGGGGAATTCCGGAAGTGATCTGGTGAGGAACGAATTCCGGCGTATCGCCGACGAGATCCCCGGCGGCACCTGGCTCGACGACCTCGCCCGCGCGTCGGCGATGGCCGCGTACGCGAAGTTCGAGCGGACGTCGCGCTCGCCGCTGCTTCGCGTGTCCGTGATCGGCGAGTCGCATCTGGACGCGTACACCTTCTCCGACATCAGCCGCGCGTTGCAGGACGCGACGGCCAAGATCGGGCACATCATCCGCAATCCGTCGGGCGAGGTGACCTTCGTCCAGCCCGCGGACCGGGAGAAGGCCCCGCTGATCCAGCGCGGCCAGGCCGGCAACGCGATCTTCTTCGGCTTCCCCGAACCGGCGCTCGACGACGCGCTCATCCACGACGGGATCGAGTCGCTGTCCGAACGCGCGGTCAAGGAACTGTGCGATTTCCTGCCTGCCAACGGCTCCGACGACGGCGCGCTGGACGCGGTGCTGCTGCAGCGCGACACCGTCCGCAACGCGGTCAGCGACATCGTCAACGCGGTCAGCAAGCACGCCGGGATCGGGATGGCGCTGACGCCGACGTCCGGCGACGAACTGACCCGCAGCATGACCACCGAGCAGGCGAGGATCCTGTCCGGGAGCCTGCGCGAATCGCGCGAGGCCGTCGGCTACGAGACGGTCAGCGGCAGGCTGGACGGTGTCCGCACCCGGCGCCGGATCTTCTATCTCGAACGCGAATCGGGCGGCACGATCCAGGGCGCGGTGGCGCCGGATCTGCTCGACGAGATCAAGGAGAACCTGGACCGGCCGGTGACCGCGCGGCTGCGCGTCGTGCGCACCACGACCATCGACGGCCGCCGCGGCCGCCCGGTGCACGAACTGCTGGAGATCACCCCGGAAGTCAGCCTGTTCGATCAGTGATCGGGTTTCCGACAATCGGCGGTGCCACAATTCTCGTCAGAAAATGTCGATAACCGCTTGATCATCGTGGAACGATGACTTTTTCCGGCAGGTAACAATTTCGGCCATTGCCCCGAACGATGGGTTAACGTCTTCGGACGGAAGCCTCCGAAAGGGCATGTATGCCGACCGATCCACCTCTCCCGCACCCGCCTGCCACTCGCTACGGCCCAGGGTTCGCCGCGCACGGAACACGGCACCGCAAACCCAAGAACGGCCTGGTCATCGCGGGTTTCCTGGTTGGAATCGCGGCGCTCGGGGTCGCCTTCGTCCCGGTCGCCGGGATCGCCGCCTGGCCGCTCGCCGTGATCGGAATGATTCTTTCCGTGATCGGTTTGACCAAAATCAAGAAGGGCGAAGCGGACAAGAAGGGAATGGGGATCGCGGGGCTCGCGCTTTCGATCACCGCTCTGCTGGCCGCGGGCGGGTTACTGGTCTACACCAGTTTCTTCGCCACCGGCGAGTCGGGGTTGCACATCCCGGCCGTCGCCGGGGACAAGAACACCGTCGAGTTCGTCGTGAGCGCCTCGGGCGGCGCGACCATCCGGTTCGGCTCGCTCAACGACCAGCGGACCGAGACGACCCCCGCCAGCACCGACGAATGGCGCGGTACGGCGTCCTTCAACTCCGGCGACTACCTGCTCACCGTCACCGCGGACACCCGGAACTCGTCGGTCAGCAACCAGATCGCCTGCTCGATCCTGGTCAACGGCCAGAAGGTGGCGGAGAACAAGGGGCAGACCATCGCCCTGTGCACCGCCGGCACCGGCTGACCCCTGCGTCTCAACCTCTGCGTTTCGTCCTCTGAACGCGGTACTTGCACGCGCAAGGGCCGCATTCAGAGGACGAAACGCGGCGGTGGCCGCCTGGCGGCCGGCCGGTATCGCCCCCACCTCCACCGGCCGGACCGCCACGAGCCGCTCCTGGCGGCTCTTCGGACCGGCCCGGAAAGGGCCCGCCCGGGCGCCGATCCCTACCGCATGCCCCTCCCCTAGGGCTCGATCGGCGCCGAATCGGACCCTACGCGCGTCAGCGGCGAGGCCACTAAGAATCCGCTAAGGATCACTCACGGACTTTCGCCGAGGTCCGTGAGTTCCGCACGGACCAATCCCGCCAGCTTCGGATTGGCGTCCGCGAGGATCTTCAGCGCGAGCGCGAATTGCTCGCGGGCACCGGCCACATCCGAGCCTGCCCGCAGCACCCTGCCCAAGGTCAGCCGCAGAACGCCTTCCTGCAGGACGAACCGCCTGCTGATCGTCAGGTCGACGGCCTCCCAGACGTACCGTTCGGCCGCGGCGAGTTCGCCGATCCGCATGCTCAATTCGGCCAGATTGTTCAGCGAGACGACGACGTAGCTGTCGTCGCCGAGGGTCCGGTCGATTTCCAGCGACGCGATCTGGTGCCCGATCGCCTCGATGAACCGCCCGGCCCGCTTTTCCGCCTCGGCGCAGTTGTTGAGCGCCTGTCCGCGCAATTCGAGGTCGCCGGTCCGCTCGGTCTCCTCGATCGCCCGCCGCAACGTCGCGATGGCGTCGTCGTACCGGCCGAGCAGGGTCAGGGCGGAGCCGAGGTGGATGTTCGCCGAGACCATCAGCCGGTCGTCGCCGATCGCGCTCGCGAGTTCCAGCGCGCGTTCGGCGTCGGCGAGGCATCCCTGCGGCAGCTCGAAGGTGAGCGCGATGGCGCACCGGGAGATCAGCATCCAGCACCGGCCGAGGACGTCACCGGACCGTTCGGCGGCCTCCAGCCCGATCCCGACCAGCCGCGTCCACTCGTCCAGCAGCGGGTACACCGCGCGATAGGTGTGCGCGACCCTGGCCAGCCGCCACACGTCGTCGTGCCGTCCGGCGGCGCGGGCGGCTTCGAGGACTTCGATCAGGTTCTCCCATTCCGCGGTGAACCAGTCCTGTGCCTCGTCGAACGAACCGATCGGCGGTGTCTGCGCGTCGCTGAGCACGTCGGTGAAATCGAGGGGGTCGACGATGCGCAGCATCTTGCGCCGGGCCCGGTCGGCGACGGCCTGATAGAACCGCACCGACCGCGTCAGGACGTCTTCCCGGTCGGCCTCGTCGAGCTCGTTCTCCGCCAGTTCGCGAAGGAACAGCCGGACCAGGTCGTGCGGGACGAAGGAATCGCGGCCGGTTTCGGCGAGCAGGTTGTGCGCGGCGAGCACCCGCAGATGCCGCCGTGCCTCGGCGACGGTGATCCCGCCGATCGCGGCTGTCAGATGCGAACCGGCCGATACGCATTGGACGACGCCGAGCCGCAGGAACGTGTTCGCGACCTCGGCGGGGAGCCCGCGGAACGAGACGTCGAACGCCGCACGGACCCCGTCGTCGGGCCCTTCGACGTCGAGCGCGGCCAGCCTGGTCCGCTCGTTGCCGAGTTCGTCGACCAGATCCTGCGCGGACCACTGCGCGCTGGCGGCGAGCCGGGCTCCCGCGATCCGCAACGCCAGCGGGAGATAACCGCACAGCCGGGCGAGCGCGTGGTTGAGGTCGTAGCCGGCGGGCCCGGCGAGCTCCTCGATCAGCCGGACGGCGTCGCCGGGCGCGAGCGTGCCGAGCACCCGCAGTTTGGCGGCGTTGGACACGGCGAGCCCGTCGAGGCGGGAACGGCTGGTCACCAAGGCCATCGACCGCGAACCGGGCGGCAGCAACGGCCGGACCTGCTCGGCGGAGCGGGCGTTGTCGAGGATCACCAGCATCCGGCGGCCGGCGATCATCGACCGGTAGAGGGCGACGCGTTCGTGGACCTGCTCCGGGACGCCCTCGGCCGGGACGCCGAGCCCGAGCAGGAACTGGGTGAGCAGCTCCGCGGGCTCCAGCGGCGGATGATGCGGGTCGAAACCACGCAGCGAGGCGAACAGAATGCCGTCGGGGAAGCGGCGGGCCGCGCGATGCGCCCACCACACCACCAGGCTGCTCTTGCCGATCCCGGCGGTGCCGGTGACCACGCCGACCGCGGTCTCGCCCGCTTCGGCCCGCTCGGCGAGCTCGTCGAGCCAGGCCAGATCCGCCTCGCGTCCGGCGAGGTTCGGCACGGCGGGCGGCAGCTGCTGGACGGGCGCCGCCTCGGGCTTCGGCTCCGCGACGACCTTGACCGGCAGATCGTCGTTGAGGACGCGTTCGTGCAGCCACCGCAGGTCCGCGCCCGGTTCGACGCCGAGGGTGCGCAGGGTCGCCCGGGACACCGTGCGATAGAGCTCGAGCGCGTCGCCGCGGCGTCCGGCGTGATACAGCGCGCGCATCAGCTGCCCTGCCGTGCGCTCGGCGAGCGGCGTGGCCCGGACCAGCGGGCTGAGCTCGACGATCAGTTCCGCGTGCCTGCCGAGTTCGAGATCCGCGTCGACCCTGGCGCCGTGGACGGCGAGCCGCAGATCCTCCAGTTCGGGAGCGCGGACCGAACCCGGCACGCCGGCCAGCGCGGGCCCCTGCCACAGCGCGAGGGCCTCCGCCAGCAGCTCGGACGCCTTTTCCGGCTCCTCCGTCGAGGCCCGCTCCAGCAGCGACCGGGCGCGGTGGACGTCGATCCGGTCGGGCTCGACGGTGAGCTGATAGCCGGGCGGCGCGGTGAGGATCCGGGCGCCGCGCGGATGATCGCCCTGGATCTCCCGGAGCACGCGGCGCAGATGCGAGACGTTGCCGTGGACGATCGTGCGGGCGGTGGCGGGCGGATCGTGGCCCCAGAGCGCGTCGATGATCTCGTCGAGCGCGACGACCTTGTTGACCTTCAGCGCCAGCAGCGCGAGCAGGCCGCGGACGCCGGGACCGCCGACGGGAACCGGCCGATCGCCGTCGAGGAGGCGCACGGGACCGAGGAGCTGGAAGCGGGCAGGGGAACCGCTTTCGCCCATGACAAGCCCCCCTCCCTCCGATCTCTCCCCTTACCGGAGTAGCCAACCTACCGCGCGGAGAGCCCGCCAACCAGGACAGTCGAGGCCGTGAGGGCCTCCTTCCCTACTTTCAGGGTAGGGAAGGAGGCCCTCACGGCCTGGCCGATCCGGACAAATGCCCCAGATGGCTTCTGTCCACTATGGACTTTCGGCGGTTGTGGTACATGAAGGCCCCCTACCTGTAGTTGGCAAAGCGTGAAGGCCCCCTTTCCTCGGCTGAGCCGAGGGAAGGGGGCCTTCACGCGCGGCCGCTGTGACTACTGGCGCCAGTGGGGCACGTGTGGCGGGCCGCAAGTCCGTGAAGGCCTCCTTGAGGGACCCAGAGTCCCTAAAGGAGGCCTTCACGGACCGAGCCTTGACCGCGGAGACGAAAAAAGGCTC
>NZ_JBHXIB010000041.1:0-65268 GCF_042723975.1 Amycolatopsis sp. NPDC058340
ACCTTCAATGTTGCGAAAGTGGCTTTCGCAACGTCCTCCCCGGCAAGCCGCGCGCAGCGAGTGGCAGCCTGCTTTACCGCGTGAGTGGCCACTCGCGGGACACCGGCGAAACCCTAGGCTCGGGTGATCACCGGGAGGACGGACATGATCACCATCGAGCCCTTGAAGCCCGAAGACCGCGAAGCCTGGGAACACCTGTTCCGCGCGTACATCGCCTTCTACGAACGTGTTGCGCCCCAAGAGGTCTATGACCGAGCTTGGCGCGAGTTCCAGGCGGGGGAGCGGATGCACGCGCTCGGTGCCCACGTGGACGGCGAGCTCGTCGGGATCACGCATTTCCTGGTGCATCCCAGCACTTCCGCGCTCACCGACGTCTGTTATCTGCAGGATCTGTTCACCGCGCCGGAAGCCCGCGGCAAAGGGGTCGCGCGGGCGCTGATCGAGGCCGTCGCGGACTGGGCGCGCGACCGCGATTGCGGCAGGGTCTACTGGCACACCAAGGAATCCAACGCGACCGCGCGCCGCCTGTACGACCGGGTCGCGGTCAACCGGGGCTTCATCCAGTACCAGTTGCCCCTGTGAAAACAGTGAGGGCCGCCCGTCACCCGAGTGGCCCTCACCAAGTTCAGAGTTTCGAAGCCTCCGCCGCGAACGCCTCGATCTTCCCGAAGTCCTTGGCGGCCAAGGCATCCTTCGGCGTCAGCCACGAACCGCCGATGCAGCCCACATTGGACAGTGCGAGATAGTCCGGTGCGGTCTTCACGGTGATGCCGCCGGTCGGGCAGAACTTCAGCCCGGGCAGCGGCCCGCCGATCGACTTGAGGTACGCGACGCCGCCGCTGGCCTCGGCGGGGAAGAACTTCAGCGCGGTCAGCCCGCGTTCGGCCAGCCGCATCGCCTCCGAAACCGTGCTCGCGCCCGGCAGGAACGGCAGACCGGTGTCGAACGCGGCGTCCAGCACGGCGTCCGTGCAGCCCGGGGTCACCAGGAACTTCGCGCCGGCGTCGGCCGCCTGCTTGGCGTGTTCGGGCGCGGTGACGGTCCCGGCGCCGATGACGATCTCCGGGACCTCCGCGGCGATCCGCTCGATGGAGGCGAGTGCCGCCGGGGTGCGCAGGGTCAGCTCGATCACGCCGATCCCGCCCGCGAGCAGGGCCCGCGCGGTGGGCACGGCGTCGGCGGCGTCGTCGAGCACGACGACGGGCATCACGGGGGACAGGCCGAGCAGGTCGGCGCCGGTGGTCACTGGGTTACCTCCACAGGGGTCAACGTGTGCGCCGGAGCGCCGAAGTGTTCCGGCGTGAGCGGTCCGAACACGCTCGCGCCCTGATCGGCGGGGCCGACCGCGCGGCGCAGCGCCGCGAACAGCTCCCGGCCGGTGCCGGTCCAGGATGCCTCCGAAGGTGGGGAGTCCACCAGTTCACGACGGGCGAGTTCTTCGTCACCCACGAGGACGTCGAGCGTCCCGGCCTTGGCGTCGAGGCGGACGACGTCGCCGTCGGCGATCCGCGCGATCGGGCCGCCCACGGCGGCTTCCGGGGTCACCTGGATCGCCGCCGGGATCTTGCCGGACGCGCCCGACATGCGGCCGTCGGTGAGCAACGCCACCTGGTACCCGCGGTCCATCAGCACCCCGAGCGCCGGGGTGAGCCCGTGCAGCTCCGGCATGCCGTTGGCCTGGGGACCCTGCTGCCGGATGACGACGACGACGTCGCGGTCCAGCTCGCCGGCCTCGAAAGCGTCCTTGAAGGACTTCTGGTCGGTGAACACCCGCGCCGGCGCCTGCACGATCCGGTGCTCCGGCGCCACCGCCGACACCTTGATCACCGCGCGGCCGAGGTTGCCCGCGACCATCCGCAGCCCGCCGTCGGCGGCGAACGGCCGCCACACCGGCCGCAGGACGTCCTCGTCGAGGCTGCGCGTCGGCACGTCGCGCCAGACCAGTTCGCCCTCGGAAAGGATCGGCTCCTGCCGGTAGCGGTGCAGGCCCGGTCCGGCGACGGTCTGGACGTCCTCGTGCAGCAGGCCCGCGTCGAGCAGCGTACCGACCAGGAACTGGATGCCCCCGGCGGCGTGGAAGTGGTTGATGTCGGCGCTGCCGTTCGGGTACACGCGGGCCAGCAGGGGGATGACCGACGACAGATCGGAGAAGTCGTCCCAGGTCAGCTGGATGCCCGCGGCGGCGGCGATCGCGACGAGGTGCATCGTGTGGTTGGTCGAGCCGCCCGTGGCGAGCAGCGCGATGACACCGTTGACGACGGCCTTCTCGTCGAGCACGCGCGAGATCGGCGTGTACTCCTCGCCGCGCGAGAGCTTCACGACGCGGCGTCCGGCCTCTTCGGTGAGTGCCTTCCGCAGCGGCGAGTTCGGCTGCACGAAGCTGGCGCCCGGCAGGTGCAGGCCCATCACCTCGACGACCATCTGGTTCGAGTTGGCGGTGCCGTAGAAGGTGCACGTGCCCGCCGAGTGGTACGAAGCCGCTTCGGCGTCCAGCAGGTCTTCGCGGGTCGCCTTGCCCTCGGCGTAGAGCTGGCGCACGCGCGCCTTCTCCTTGTTCGGCAGGCCCGAGTTCATCGGCCCGGCGGGCACCAGGATCGCCGGGAGATGCCCGAAGGACAGCGCCCCGATCAGCAGACCGGGCACGATCTTGTCGCAGACGCCGAGCAGCAGCGCCGCGTCGAACATGTCGTGGGACAGCGCGATCGCGGTCGACATCGCGATCACCTCGCGGCTGAACAGCGACAGCTCCATGCCCGGGCGGCCCTGGGTGACGCCGTCGCACATCGCGGGCACACCGCCGGCGAACTGGGCGACGCCGCCCGCCTGGCGGACCGAGCCCTTCAGCATCGCCGGGTACTCCTGCATCGGCTGGTGGGCCGACAGCATGTCGTTGTAGGACGAGACGATCGCGACGCCCGGCGCCCGCGCGGCGCGCAGTGCCGCCTTGTCGACACCTTCCATCGCGGCGAAGCCGTGGGCGAGGTTGCTGCAGTCGAGGCCGCGCCGCACCGGCCCTTCTTCGTGGGCGGCGGCGACGCGCTCGAGGTACGCGGCGCGGGTTTCGGCGCTGCGGGCGGCGATGCGTTCGGTGACTTCGGCGATGATGGGGTGGACGTTCGGGGCGGTGCTCATTGTCCGGCTCCGGATCACTGGTCGTGGTGGTCCGCGGGACGGCAACGCTGACGTCGCTGGGTCGTGACAGTGGCCACAGTAACCCAGGGGAAAGCCCGAATCAAAATCGATACAGAAGATCGACTCGCGTGACCTCCGTCACGCCCCTAGGTTCTACTGTGCTACTTGTCACATTGCACAACGCGCGGCAGAGTCGGGATGGCGAGGAATCGCTTGCCCTCGAAGGCTCAAGCGGCCAACCGAACCGACCATCGGGAGGTACCGATGTCCACCACAGAGATCGCCGAGCTTCGGCGAGCCATCGGTCAGCTGAGGCAGTGCGTCGGCGCGCTGCGCTCCCGATACGGCGACGCCTCGGCGGTACGGCGCCTGGCGAACGACGTCGAGCGTCTCGACATCGACGCGACCGACCTCGACACGACCCCGAACGCGGTGCCCGCGCAGGCGAAGGCCGCCGACCGGGTCCAAGTTCCCGATACGCCCTACGACCCGGCGCTGTGGCAAGGCGCCGATGACGAAGGCGTCGGCGGCTACAAGCGCGACCAGCGGTGAGCGCCCCCGCCGGCAACGAGGCCGGACGGGGAACGGGGGTCCGCGCGCCGTCGCGGGCCCTCATCGTCGAGAAAACGCTGCGCACCGACCGATGGTGGCTGTCCCCGCTGCTGACCGTCCTCGGCCTCTCCGCCTTCATCATCTACGCGACGATCAGGTCCTTCGTGCGCACCGCGTACTGGGTGCCCGAGTACCACTACCTGACGCCGTTCTATTCGCCCTGTGTCTCGGAATCCTGCGTCGAAGGCTCCCGGCATTTCGGGGCCTGGTTCGGCGAACTGCCGGGTTTCATCCCGCTCGGCTTCCTGGTCCTGCCGTTCCTGCTGGGCTTCCGGCTGACCTGCTACTACTACCGCAAGGCCTACTACCGGGCCGTCTGGTTCTCGCCGCCCGCCTGCGCGGTCGCCGAACCGCACGCGAAGTACACCGGGGAGACCCGGCTGCCGCTGATCATCCAGAACGCCCACCGCTACTTCTTCTACGTGGCCGTGGTCGTCTCGCTGGTCAACACCTACGACGCGATCACCGCGTTCCACGGCAAGACCGGCGGGTTCGGTTTCGGGCTCGGCAACATCGTGCTGCTCGGCAACGTGATCCTGTTGTGGGCGTACACGTTGTCGTGCCACTCGTGCCGTCACGTGACCGGCGGCAGGCTCAAGCACTTCTCGAAACATCCGGTCCGCTACTGGATCTGGACGCAGGTGACGAAACTCAACACCCGCCACATGGCGCTGGCGTGGACGACGCTCGGCACGCTCGTGCTGACCGACCTCTACGTGATGCTCGTGGCGAGCGGTGCGATTTCGGATCTGCGGTTCATCAACTAGCGGTGCGGGAATCTCCCGTCCCCGGCGACAAGCTTTGAGGTGGCTCTTTTCATGACCGAGGTCGAACGGCTCAGCTACGACGTGGTGGTGATCGGTGCCGGCGGTGCCGGCCTCCGCGCGGTCATCGAAGCGCGTGAACGCGGTTTCAGCGTCGCGGTGGTGTGCAAATCGCTTTTCGGCAAGGCGCATACGGTGATGGCCGAAGGCGGCTGCGCGGCGTCGATGGGCAACGCGAACTCGAACGACAACTGGCAGGTGCACTTCCGCGACACCATGCGTGGCGGGAAGTTCCTCAACAACTGGCGCATGGCCGAACTCCACGCCAAGGAGGCGCCGGACCGGGTCTGGGAACTGGAGACCTACGGCGCGCTGTTCGACCGCACCGCCGACGGCCGGATCAGCCAGCGCAACTTCGGCGGGCACACGTACCCGCGGCTCGCGCACGTCGGCGACCGGACCGGGCTCGAACTGATCCGCACGATGCAGCAGAAAATCGTTTCGCTGCAACAAGAGGACTTCAAGGAGACCGGTGACTACGAGGCGAGGATCAAGGTCTTCGCCGAATGCACGATCACCGAGCTGCTGACCGAGGACGGCCGGATCTCCGGCGCGTTCGGGTATTGGCGCGAGAGCGGCCGGTTCATCCTGTTCGAGGCGCCGGCGGTGGTGCTGGCGACCGGCGGCATCGGGAAATCCTTCAAGGTCACCTCGAATTCGTGGGAGTACACCGGTGACGGGCACGCGCTGGCGCTGCGGGCCGGGGCGACGCTCATCAACATGGAATTCGTCCAGTTCCACCCGACGGGCATGGTCTGGCCGCCGAGTGTGAAGGGGATCCTGGTCACCGAAGGCGTTCGCGGTGACGGCGGGGTCCTCAAGAACACCGAGGACAAGCGGTTCATGTTCTCCTACGTCCCCGACGTGTTCAAGGGGCAGTACGCGGACAGCGAAGAGGAAGCCGACCGCTGGTACACCGACCAGGAGAAGAACCGCCGCACGCCGGATCTGCTGCCGCGTGACGAGGTCGCGCGCGCGATCAACTCCGAGGTCAAGGCGGGCCGGGGATCGCCGCACGGCGGGGTCTTCCTCGACATCGCCAGCAGGCTGCCCGCGGAGGAGATCCGCAAGCGGCTGCCGTCGATGTACCACCAGTTCAAGGAACTCGCCGACGTCGACATCACGAAGGAACCGATGGAGGTCGGGCCCACCTGTCACTACGTGATGGGCGGGATCGAGGTCGACCCGGACACCGCGTCGTCGAGCGTGCCGGGGCTGTTCGCCGCCGGCGAGTGCTCGGGCGGGATGCACGGCTCGAACCGGCTCGGTGGCAACTCCCTTTCGGATCTGCTCGTCTTCGGCCGTCGCGCGGGCCTCGGTGCCGCGTCCTACGTCGCGGAGCTGAAGGACCGTCCGAAGGTCAGTCAGTCCGATGTGGACGCCGCCGCGGCGATGGCGCTCGCGCCGTTCGACCCGCCGGGTGACGGCGTCGAGGAGAACCCGTACAGCCTGCACACCGAGCTGCAGCAGTCGATGAACGACCTCGTCGGCATCATCCGCAAGGCGGAGGAGATCGAGCGGGCGCTGGAGAAGCTCGGCGAACTGCGCGAGCGGATCAAGCGGGTCACCGTCGAGGGGCACCGGCAGTTCAACCCCGGCTGGCATCTCGCCGTCGACCTGCGGAACATGCTGATGGTCAGCGAATGCGTCGCCAGGGCCGCGCTCACCAGGACCGAGAGTCGGGGCGGGCACACGCGGGACGACCATCCGGGCATGGACGCCCAGTGGCGCAACAAACTCCTGGTCTGCTCGGCCACGCCGGGCGACAACCCGGTGGTGCCGGACATCGGCGTCGAGGTCAAGGCGCAGACACCGTTGCGGCAGGATCTGCTGGAGCTGTTCGAACTGTCCGAGCTGGGGAAGTACTACACCGACGAAGAACTGGCTTCGCACCCCGGGAGTCCGGCATGAGCTACAAGGCGAGTTTCCGGGTCTGGCGCGGCGACGCCGATTCGGGTGAGCTGCAGGACTACAGTGTCGAGGTCAACGAGGGCGAGGTCGTCCTCGACATCATCCACCGGTTGCAGGCCACCCAGGCCTCGGATCTGGCGGTGCGGTGGAACTGCAAGGCGGGCAAATGCGGTTCGTGCTCGGCGGAGATCAACGGCAAACCGCGGCTGCTGTGCATGACGCGGATGTCGACCTTCACCGAGGACGAGGTCATCACCGTGACGCCGATGCGGACGTTCCCGGTGATCCGCGACCTGGTGACCGACGTGTCGTTCAACTACACCAAGGCCCGCGAGATCCCGTCGTTCACGCCGCCCCCGGAGCTGAAGCCGGGGGAGTACCGGATGCAGCAGGTGGACGTCGAGCGCTCGCAGGAGTTCCGCAAGTGCATCGAGTGCTTCCTGTGCCAGAACACCTGCCACGTGGTGCGTGACCACGAGGAGAACAAGGAGGCCTTCGCCGGCCCGCGGTACCTGATGCGGATCGCCGAACTCGAAATGCATCCCCTCGACGTCGCCGACCGGCGTGACGAGGCGCAGGAGGAGCACGGCCTCGGGTACTGCAACATCACCAAGTGCTGCTCGGACGTGTGCCCGGAGGGTATCCACATCACCGACAACGCGCTGATCCCGATGAAGGAACGCGTCGCCGACCGGAAGTACGACCCCATCGTGTGGCTGGGGAACAAGCTTTTCCGGCGGGACAAGTAGCGCGGGCCTCGTGAGTGGCAAGGACGGTTCTAACCGTCCTTGCCACTCACGAGCTAAATCGGTTGCCGCCGCTCTCTTGTTTGCCGCACACTTACCGCACACCGACCGAGGAGGACGCATGACGCGACGTTGTTACGCCATGGCCCTTGGTATGGAAGAGAAACACGGCTCCCGGCCGATGTCTTAACGAGACGTCGCATACGTGGAGCCGCCCTTCGGGAAACCGAACCGGGCGGCTTTTTCTTTCGGTGACCCTGATTTCTGGAACGAAGCAGTCCGGTGCGCGGCGCGTGCCGGACTGTGTTCCAGGCCAAGGCGCGTTGGTCCAGCGGAAGGGATACCGGGTTTTCACCCCGGTGACGTGGGTTCGACTCCCACACGCGCTACGCCCCGGCACGGCGGGGAAACCTGTTCCGTCGTACCGGTGCGGTGGTGTGGGGTCCGTGTGTCCCATACCGCCAGACGCGCACGGTCCGGCGACCGGCCGGGATTCATAGCCCCGGCCAGCCTGGCTCGACACCAGGGTGCGCGACTCAGCCCGTCTTGCGGGCGCTGTGCACGTCGCCGCTCTCGTGGCGGCGCAGGACGAGGTCCTGGAAACCGTTGTCCCGCAGGCCTTCTTCCAGGTTGAGCCCGTTCGTGGCGACGACCACCAGCAGCCCGCCCGTCACCAGGCTCGCGGCGACGCGACCGAGATGGGCGGGGGAGTCCAGGAAGGCCAGGACGACGTCGAAGGCCCCCATCACCGGCAGCCGGGCGAGCTGGTGGACTTCGTAGGAGATCCCGACGGGGTCGCGTTCCTCTTCGCGTTGGGCGGCCGCGATCAACGTCTGGTCCGCGTCGACACCGACGACGCGGCGCGCACCCTCTTCCCGGAGCAGGCGCGGATAGCGGCCATCGCCGCACCCGACGACCAGGACCGCCCTGCCCGCCAGGTCCGGCAGCGCTTCGAGCAGCGTCGCGGCCTGGTCCGCCATACGGCCGACGCTAGCCGAGCGACCGCTGTCCCGACAGGACCAAGAGGCCTATCCCGAAGTACATGAAGGCCCCCTTCCTGTACCTAGGCGCAAGGAAGGGGGCCTTCATGTACTTACGGAGCTACAGTGCGCCACCGCTCGCGTCGTCGCGCTGCATGACCACGCTCGACGGTGCGGAGTGCACCGGCTTGGCCCCCTTCGGAGCCTTCTTCCGCCGCGCCAGCTTGTTCTCCAGCCACGACGCGAACCAGCTCAGGAGCAGGTTCAGCACGATGAAGATGATCGCGACGACGATCAGTGTCGGGATCGTGTTGCCGTAAAGCCCGGTGAGCGGTCCGGTGCTGCGGATCAGCTCGTTGAAGCCGATGGTCAGCTGACCGGCCAGCGCCGTGTCCTTGAGGATGACGACCAGCTGGCTCACCAGCGCGGGCAGCATCAGGGTGACCGCCTGCGGCAGCAGGACGGTCATCATGATCTGGGTCTTGCGCATGCCCAGCGCGGACGCGGCCTCACCTTGGCCCTTGGGCAGGGAGAGGATGCCCGCGCGGAACACCTCGGCCATGACCGAACCGTTGTAGAGCACCAGGCCCGTCACCGCGGCGAACAGCGGGCGGATCTCGGCGTCGATGTCGGTGTAGAACGCGTAGAACGCCGCGGCGAAGACCATCAGCAGCAGCACCGGGATCGCCCGGAAGAACTCGACGACCGCGCCGACCGGGACCCGGATCCACTTGTGGTCCGACAGCCGGCCGATGCCCAGCAGCGCGCCGATCGGCAGCGCGATCACGATCGACAGCGCCGCGGCCTTCAGGGTGTTGAGCAGACCGGGCACGATGAACTCGCTCCAGGTCGAGCCCTTGAGGAAGGGATCCCACAGGGCCCCCGCCCATTGGTTCTTCTCGTCGAAGCCCGCGTAGATGTAGTAGATGGCCAGCGCCAGGACGAGGACGAAAAGAACGCTGTAGAGCCAGTTCCGCGCCCGGGCCTTCGGGCCGGGAATGTCATAGAGGACGGTCTGCGCGCTCATCGCTTGACCTCGACCTTCTTGGCGACCCAGCCCAGCAGCAGGCCGAGGGGGAGGACCAGGATGACGAACCCGACGGCGAAGACCAGGAAGACCAGGAGCAGCGAGTCGGATTCGTTCTCGATCATGTCCGACATCAGCAGCGACGCTTCGGCCACACCGATGATCGAGGCGACCGTGGTGTTCTTCAACAGCGCGATCATGACGTTCGCCAGTGGCGCGATCACCGACCGGAACGCCTGCGGCAGCACGATCAACGTCAGCACCTGGACGAAGCCGAGCCCCAGCGCGCGGGCCGCTTCAGCCTGGCCGACCGGGACGGTGTTGATACCCGACCGCAGCGATTCACAGACGAATGTCGCGGTGTAGGCGACGAAGCCGAGGATCGCGAGCCGGAAGGCGTTGTCCTCCAACGACGTCGTCGACTCCGACGAGGCCAGGTTGAGTCCCAGGGTGGAGGACAATCCCAGCGACGTGAAGACGATGATCACCGTCAGCGGGGTGTTCCGGAAGATGTTGACGTAGGCGGTGCCGAACGCCCGCATGATCGGAACCGGGCTCACCCGCATCCCCACCAGGATGGTTCCCCAGATCAGGGACCCGATCGCGGAGAAGAAGGTGAGCTTGATCGTCATCCAGAAGGCGCCGAGCAAGTCGTAATTGGGATTGTCGAGGAAATCGAACAAGGTGCTCAACCCAGCCTCGGTATGGGAACGGTGCGCCGCGGTACACGGCGCACCGTTCGATTCCTTCAGTTCAGCGGCTCAGCGAGCCGGGGGTCAGGAGATGGCCGGGGGCTCGGGGATCTTGTAGCCCGACGGGCCGACGTTCTTCTCCAGAGCGGCCTTCCACGAGCCGTCCTGCTGCATCTTCTTGATCGCGTTGTTGATCGCGGTGATGCTCTCGTTGTCGTCCTTCTTCAAGCCGACGCCGTACTTCTCGTCGGTGAAGCCCTTGCCGACCAGCTTCAGCTTGCCGGGCTGCTGCGCGGCGTAGCCGCCGAGGATGACGTCGTCGGTGGTCATCGCGTCGACGGTCTTGTTCAGCAGCGAGGTGACGCAGTCGGTGTACTTGCCGCGCTCTTCGAGCTGAACTTCCTTGGCGTACTTCTCCTTGACGTTCTGCGCCGGGGTCGAACCCTTGACCGAGCAGAGCTTCTTGTTACCGGTCAGCGACTCCGGGCCGGTGATGTCGGTGGAGTCGGCGCGCACCAGGAGGTCCTGGTGGGCGATGAAGTACGGGCCCGCGAAGGAGACCTCGTTCTTGCGCTTGTCGGTGATCGAGTAGGTGGCGACGATGAAGTCGACCTCACCCTTCTTGATCAGGTCTTCGCGCTGCGCGGACTGCGCTTCCTTCCAGGTGATCCCCGACTCTTCGACGCCGAGCTCCTTGGCGATGTACTTCGCCACGTCGACGTCGAAGCCGGCGTAGGTGCCGTCCGCCTGCTTCTGGCCGAGGCCGGGCTGGTCGAACTTGATGCCGATGACGAGCTTCTTGTCGTTCTTGGCCTTCGCCACGACGTTCTTGGCGCCGCTGGAGCCGCTGCCGGCGTCCGACCCGCCGCCGCCACAGGCGGAGAGGGCGAGCCCGGCCGCCACGACGGCCGCGCTCATTCGCAGAACTCGGTTCAACCGCATTGTTCTCAGTTTCCTTCCGAATCTTGTCCAGCCATACCGGCCGGCGGGGAAGACCTCAGTGGGTCAGGATCTTGCCGAGGAAGTCCTTGGCGCGATCCGTCTTCGGCTTGGTGAAGAACTCGTCCGGGGTGGAGTCCTCGACGATCTCGCCGTCGGACATGAACACCACCCGGTTCGCCGCGCGCCGCGCGAAGCCCATCTCGTGGGTGACGACGAGCATCGTCATCCCGTCCTTGGCGAGCGTGGTCATCACGTCGAGGACCTCCTGGACCATCTCCGGGTCCAGCGCCGAGGTCGGCTCGTCGAACAGCATCACCTTGGGGCGCATGGCCAGCGCGCGGGCGATCGCCACACGCTGCTGCTGCCCGCCGGAAAGCTGGGCGGGGTACTTGTCGGCCTGGTTGGCGATGCCGACACGTTCGAGCAGGTCCATCGCGGTCTTGCGGGCTTCGGCCGAGTTGACCTTGCGGACCTTCATCGGCGCGAGCATGACGTTCTCGACGATCGTCTTGTGCGCGAACAGGTTGAACGACTGGAACACCATGCCGACGTCGGCGCGCAGCGCGGCCAGCGCCTTTCCTTCGGCGGGCAGCGGAACACCGTCCACCGCGATCTCGCCGGAGTTGATGGGTTCCAGCCGGTTGATCGCCCGGCACAGCGTCGACTTGCCAGACCCGGACGGCCCGAGCACGACCACGACCTGCCCACGCGGCACCTCGAGGTTGATCTCCTTGAGCACGTGCAGGTCGCCGAAGTACTTGTTCACGGCGGCCGCCTTGATCATCGGCGCCGCCACCTCCGCGGTCATCTGGCCTCCAGGAGCGTTCGTTTGCAGGGGACTGCGGGGTCAGGCACCACGCGATGGCGGAAACCTACTCCCGTCGGACCGCTTGTAAAGGCGGCTTGACCAATACTTAGGGTTTCAAGTCCGTATCGTTCTCAAGCCACCGGACGGCCCGATCCGCCGCCGTCCGGCGCTGATCAGCCTAGACAAGGCAGGGGTATCCCGTAACCGGGGTCACAACAGATCTGTGACGCATCGTGACCATTACCGCGTGCGACGGGTCCCTCACCGGGCTGGGACGGGCGGCGCGAGGGGTGACTCACCCCATAGAGTCGTTCTTCAAGTCGTCGCGGTGCGGGGACGACGTGAAAGGGAAACGCGGGTGCGGGTACTGCTGGTGGAGGACGACGACCGGGTCGCGGGCGCCTTGACGCCCGCGCTGACCCGGCGCGGCCTGACGATCAAACGCCTTGCCTCCGGTGCCGGGGTGCTCGATCTGGTGCACGAGGTCGACGTCGTGCTGCTCGACCTCGGGCTCCCCGACATCGACGGGATCGTGCTGTGCCGCCGGATCCGCGCGGTCAGCGACGTCGCGGTGATCGTCGTTTCGGCGCGGGGCGAGGTCGACGACCGGATCCAGGGGTTGCGGTCCGGCGCCGACGACTATCTGGTGAAGCCCTACGACGTCGACGAGCTGGTCGCCCGCGTCGAGGCCGTGCGGCGTCGCCGCGGCGAGCGGCCCGCCGCGCCCGAACCGCCGGGAGTCATCCAGGCGGGTGATGTCTCGGTCGATATCGGGCGCCATGAGGTGCAGGTCGACGGGCAGCCGGTTTCGTTGTCCCGCAAGGAATTCCAGGTGCTCGCGCTAGTGGTCTCGGCCCGTGGCGCGGTCTGCGCCCGCGACCATGTGCTGAACGAGGTCTGGGGGCACCGCGGCCCGGCGGAGAGCCGGTCGCTCGACGTCCACGTCGCCACCCTGCGGACCAAACTGGGCAGGCCCGCGCTGATCGAGACCGTCCGCGGCGTCGGGTACCGCCTCGGCGGCGCCTACGGCCCGGCCGAAGAGGGCTGAGCCGGTGCGCGTCCGGCTCCAGGCGATCGTGCTGACGCTGGTCGCGGCGCTCGTGTTCGGCCTCGGCATCCCGCTCTCGCTCAGCGTGGCGGCCAGTGCGCAGCTCGACCTCTTCCTCGACCGGCTCACCGACACCTCCCGGTTCGCGTCGCTGGCCCAGCGCCCGCTGGTGGAGAACCGGCCGGACCTGATCGAGGACGAACTCCGCCGCTACACCGAGGTCTACGGGGTGCCGGTGGCGATCGTCGACCAGGACGGCGAATCCGTCGCCAGAGGGCCGGGGGATACGCCCGGGATCGATCTCAAGGACCCCGTCATCGCGTCGCATCTGCAGCAGGCGCTGGCGGGACGCCGTTCCGAACCGGGGCCGCTGCTGCTGCCGTGGTCCACCGGGCCGCTGGTGCTGGCCGAGCCGATCCTGATCGACGGCGAGGTGCGGGGAGCGGTGATCACCGTTTCTTCGACGAGCAAGGCCCGCACCGAACTGCTCTGGTGGTGGCTGCTCATCGCGGCGGGGGCGGTGCTGGCGTTCGGGCTCGCGCTGCTCATCGCGGTGCCGGTGGTGCGCTGGATCCTGCGCCCGGTCCGGCGGCTCGACGACGCCACCGGCGAGCTGGTCGCCGCCGTGGTCAGCGGCCGCGAGGTCAAACGGGTGGGGGAGACGGGCGGGCCGCCGGAGCTGCGGCAGCTCGAACGCTCCTTCGACCGGATGGCCGCCAGCGTCGACGAAGCACTGTCGGCGCAGCGCGCGTTCGTCGCCGACGCCTCCCATCAGTTGCGGAACCCGTTGACCGCGTTGAAGATCCGGCTCGGCAACCTCGACGGGCACGTCGATGACGACCTGGCCGCGGCGGATCTCGAAGCCGCCCTCGTCGACGCGCGACGGCTCAACCAGATCCTCGACGAGCTCCTTTCGCTGGCCCGGGCCGAAGCCTCGGGCGGCGAACTGGTGCCCGTCGGTCTCGACGAGATGGTGAGGGCCCGGGTCGCCGACTGGACCGTCGTCGGCGCGGCACGTGACATCACCCTGGTCGCGTCCGGGCTGGGCGGCGGGCTGAGGGTGCTCACGCCCGCGCGCGGCCTCGAAGTGGTCCTCGACGCGCTGCTGGACAACGCGCTCAAGTTCACCGAGCCGGGCACCGAGGTGCGGGTGGACGTCACCACCGCGGACGGGAAGGTGGACATCGCCGTCCGCGACCACGGCCCCGGCCTGCGCGAAGACGAGCTGGACCGCGCGGCGGACCGGTTCTGGCGCAGCACGGCGCACCAGAACGTGCCCGGCTCCGGCCTCGGCCTGGCGATCGTCACCGAGATCCTGGCCCGATCGGACGGTTCGCTGCGGCTCGGTTCACCCGAAGGCGGCGGCCTGCGGGTGACCGTGACCCTGCCCTTAATCCTTGAGTGACCGGAAGTAGCGCAACGCACCCGGATGCAGCGGCAGGGGAGCGGTCTCGATGGCGGGGTGGACGTCGATCGACAACGCCGCCCCGGCCGCCTTGACCAGCTGGTCCCGCGCGTCGAACAGCCCGCGCACCAGCGCCTCGGCGACGTCGTCGCGCATCGACGTGGGCACCACCAGGAAGTTCGGCAGCACGAGCGTGGTCACCGGCGACGGCAGGTTGTAGGCGGTCACCGGGATGGTCGCCGTCCGGTACACCGGGCTGGTTGCCCGCAGCGCGTCCGCGAGATCGGTGATGTCGAGCAGCCGCAGCCCGACCGTGTGCACCTTCTCGGTGATCGACGGCGTCGGCAGGCCACCCGACCAGATGACGGCGTCGATCTGCCGGTTCTCCAGCGCGGGCAGTGCCTCGGGGAGGCCGAGGTTGCGCCGGTCGATCGCGCCGGTCAGCCCCGACGCCTTCAGCAGCTGGTTCGAGACGAACTCGACGCCCGAATCCGGCGAGCCGATCGCGACCTTGTGCCCCCGCAGCTGGGCGAACGACTTGATCGGGGAGTCGGCCCGCACGATGACGTGCAGGTAGTCGTCGTGCACGCGGGCCAGCGCGGCCAGCCCGGCGGTGTCGTCGGCGGCCACGTCGGCGGCGACGAACGCGACGTCGGCCTTCCCCGCGCGCACCCGTCCGACGTTGTCCGGCGAGCCCTGGGTCTCCTGGATGACGGGCCGTTCGGTGTCGAGCTGCGCGGCCCACGCGTCGGCCAGGGCCTCGGCCAGCTTGTCGTAGACGCCCCCGTTGAGCCCCGCCGCGATCCGCACCTTCGTCCCGGACAGATCGGGGCCGCACCCGGCGACCAGGGCACAGACCACGGCGATCACCACCGCGAGCACCCCTGGTCTCCTCATGAGGGTCGATCGTGCCATGGAACCCCGCCCGCGTACCCTCGAAGGCGAGATGAGCGCGCGCACTTACCAGATCCGCACCTTCGGCTGCCAGATGAACGTGCATGACTCCGAACGTCTTGCCGGGCAGCTCGAGGACGCCGGCTACGTTCCGGGTGACGGCGAGGCCACACCCGACCTGATCGTGTTCAACACCTGCGCGGTGCGGGAGAACGCGGACAACAAGCTGTACGGCACCCTCGGCCATCTGCGCCCGCAGAAGACCGCGAAGCCGGACATGCAGATCGCCGTCGGCGGCTGCCTCGCGCAGAAGGACCGCGGCGAGATCGTCAAGCGCGCGCCCTGGGTCGACGTCGTCTTCGGCACGCACAACATCGGTTCGCTGCCGACGCTGCTGGAGCGCGCGCGGCACAACGCCGAGGCCGAGGTCGAGATCCTCGAATCGCTCGAGACCTTCCCTTCGACGCTCCCGGCGAAGCGCGATTCGGCGTACGCGGGCTGGGTGTCGATTTCGGTCGGCTGCAACAACACCTGCACCTTCTGCATCGTCCCGGCGCTGCGCGGCAAGGAACGCGACCGCCGTCCCGGCGAGATCCTGGCCGAGGTCGAGGCGCTCGTCGCCGAAGGCGTGCTCGAAGTGACGCTGCTCGGCCAGAACGTCAACTCGTACGGCGTCGAATTCGGCGACCGGCTCGCGTTCGGGAAGCTGCTGCGTGCCTGCGGTTCGGTGGACGGGCTGGAGCGCGTCCGGTTCACCTCGCCGCATCCGGCGGCGTTCACCGAGGACGTCATCGACGCGATGGCCGAGACGCCGAACGTGTGCCACCAGCTGCACATGCCGCTGCAGTCCGGTTCGGACCGGGTGCTGCGCGAGATGAAGCGGTCCTACCGTTCCGCGCGCTACCTCAAGCTCCTCGACCGCGTGCGCGAGTCCATGCCCGACGCCGCGATCACCACCGACATCATCGTCGGCTTCCCCGGCGAGACCGAGGAAGACTTCCAGGCGACGCTCGACGTCGTCGCGCAGGCGCGGTTCTCCAGCGCGTTCACCTTCCAGTACTCGATCCGGCCGGGTACGCCCGCCGCCGAGATGGACGGGCAGCTGCCGAAGGAGGTCGTGCAGGAGCGCTACGAGCGGCTCGTGAAACTGCAGAACGACATCTCCTGGGACGAGAACAAGAAGATCGTCGGACGGCGGGTCGAGCTGCTGGTCGCCTCCGGTGAGGGCCGCAAGGACACCGAGACGCAGCGCATGAGCGGCCGCGCCCGAGACGGCAGGCTCGTCCACTTCACGCCCACTGGGCCGCAGGTGGACCGCCTGGTACGCCCGGGCGACGTCGTCGAGACCGTGGTGACGTACGGCGCTCCGCACCACCTCGTCGCCGACGGCGATCTGCTGTCGCACCGCCGCACCAAGGCGGGCGACAACTCCGAGGCCGGGCGGCGGCCGAAGACCAACGGCGTGACGCTGGGCCTGCCGGGCTTCGGCGCTCCGGCCGTCACGCCGGAACCGGTGAGCGGGTGTGCGCTGTGACCGAACCGAAGATCGACGAACTCGCCGCCGAGATCGACGAGGTCGGCGAACGCGCGGCCAAGACGATCGAACTGGGCAGGCGCGGGTTCTCCATCGCCGTGCTGGTGTTCGTGCTGCTGATCGCCCAGCTGCTGCCCTGGGTCGGCGAGCACGCCGGCTGGGAGGTGCTGCTCGGCCGGGGCGGCGGGATCCCGCAGCTGTTCGCCGCGACCTCCACCGGTATCGGGGTGTTCGTCGGCGCCGTCACGCTGGTGACCCGCCGCTGGTGGCTGGCCTGGGTCTGCGCCGCGGGCGGCTGGTTCGCCTCCGTCGACGGGATGCTCGCGATCTGGTCCCAGCAGTCCTCGAACGCGACCGGCGCGGCCGGTGGCGGTCCGGGCTTCGGGCTGATCGTCGCCTGGATCGCCACCGTCGCGCTGGCCATCTACTGGATGCGTGCGGCTTTCTCGCGGAGCTAGCCGACGCGCAAGGTGAGGTTGCTGGACGTGTACGCGCTCGCGTAGAGCGTCGTTTCGGGGTGGTAGGCCCTCAGCGTGACCACCGCGCTGAGCGAGAAGCTCAGCTTCAGCGAGAACGTCGAGTTGGGCCGGCAGGTCGTGTCGGCGATGTTCACCCACACGCTGCCCTGAAGCTGCTGCACGATGATCGCTTCGAGGCTGTCCGTCCCGTCAGCGCCTTCCAGGGCCTGCAGGGTCCCCTTGAGGGTGACCTTTTCGTTGACCTTGACCTGCTTCTTGCTGAGTGACGCGTCGAGTTTGACCTTCTTCTTGCCCGCTTCGGCGGAGACCGGGGCCGGTGCCGGGGCCGCCGTCGCCGACGCGGCCGGGGCGAGCCCGGCCACCAGAGCACAACTGATCGCCAGGGCGGCGAACGCCCGGCGTACTGGGGGAATCAGTGTCTGGTTCATGATCGAAGTCGACCACGGTTGAGCGCGGAGAGCGCTCGAATACGCGCGAACGTGGGACGCGTCCCTCCACCGTGGAGTGAAGCGCGTGAAGGCCCCCTTCCCTCGGCTGACCCGAGGGAAGGGAGCCTTCACGCGCTTTGAGACCTAGCGGTCCGCGATGGCCGCTTCCGCCGCCTCGAGCCACTCACGCCACTGCGCGGCCTGCTCGTCCGCCTTCTTCGCGCGCCGCTCGTCGCCCGCCGCACGCGCCTTCGCCGCCTGCGACTCGAACTGCTCGACCCGCTCGCGGAACTGCGCCGCCCTGGCCTGCGCCTCCGGGTCGGTCCGCCGCCACTTGCTGTCCTCGGCCGCCTTGATCGCGTCCTGCACGGCCTTCAGCCGCCCGTCCAGCTCACGGATGCGCTCGCGCGGGACCTTGCCGATCTCGTCCCACTGGTCCTGGATGCGCCGCATGTGCTGCTTCGCCGCCTCCAGGTTCGCGGCGGGATCGATCTTCTCGGCCTCGACGAGGAGCTCTTCCTTCTGCTGCGCGTTGGTCGCGAACTCGGCGTCCCGCTCGGAGAACACCGCGGACCGCCGGGCGAAGAACTTGTCCTGCGCGGCGCGGAAGCGCTGCCAGAGCGCCTCGTCGCTGTCCTTGGGCGCGCGACCGGCGGCCTTCCACTCGGTCATCAGGTCCTTGTAGCGACCCGCCGTCTCGCCCCAGTCCGACGACTCCGAGAGCGATTCGGCCTCGGCGATCAGCTCTTCCTTGCGGTGCTTGGCTCCCGCGCGCTGCTTGTCGAGCTCGGCGAAATGCGAGCCGCGGCGGCGATTGAACGCCTCACGGGCCTTGGAGAACCGCTTCCACAGCTCGTCGTCGGTCTTGCGGTCGACGCCCTTGACGGTCTTCCACTCGTCCAGGATCGCGCGCAGCCGGTCGCCTGCCGCCTTCCACTGGGTCGACTCGGCGGCGAGCTTCTCGGCCTCGTCGGCGAGGGCCTGCTTGCGGACGACGGCGGCCGCTCGGGCTTCCTCGCGCTCCTGCTTGGCCGCGGCCAGCGCCTTCTCGGCGTGGGAGATGACCTGCTCGATGCGGCCGCTCAACGCGGCGATGTCGCCGACGACGGCGGCTTCGGCGAGGCCGTCGCGCAGCTGCGTGGCCGTCGCCAGCGCGTGCTTCGGATCGCCGGCGCCGGACTCCAGCCGGGTCTCCAGCAGCTCGACCTCGGTGCGCAGGTCGTCGAAGCGGCGCGCGTAGTGGAGCAGACCCTCGTCCGGGCTCCCGGCCTGCCAGACACCGACCGCGCGTTCGCCGTCGGGTGTGGTGACGTAGACCGTTCCTTCTTCGTCGACCCTGCCCCAAGCGGACGGGCTGGGCTCGGCGGGCGGCACGGGGGGTGCGGGATGCCCGCCACCGAGCGCGTGCGGTACCGGGTGCGGTGCCGGGGTACCGGTGGACGTGTTCTCCTGGGCCATCGCAGGCTCCTTATCGCCTGTACGCCCGCTGGCGCGGGCGCCCCGCCTAGCGGCGGGGCCGGGTAATGCGTTGCCGTCTTGCTTCGGGGGCATCAACCCCTTGCGGCATTCAAGCAGCTCAGCGTCCACCGTGGAACCGGATGAACCACCAGAGGGCAGTGATCCTACTTCCGGAGGACCCTCCGTGTCGGTCGGTTGCCGGTCGTGGATGGCGGGGAAGGTAACGTCGGCGGCCGTGATCCACCGTGTCGCCATGCTCCCGCAACCCCCGCTGCTCATTCCCGAACTGGCCGCCGGAGCGGCGGACGAGTGCGCCGAGCTGCGCGAAGCCTGCCTCGCCGCGGCGAGGCGCCTGACCAGCGCTTCGCCGGACTGGGTCGTCATCGGCGCGGCCGCCGGCGCGCCCGAAGTACCGGAACACGCGAGCGGCTCGTTCCGCGGTTTCGGCGTCGACCTCGGAGTCTCACTCAGCCGGGTGACGGCGCCCGAAACCGAGTTGCCGTTGCCCGCGCTCGTCGCCGGCTGGCTTCGTGAGCAGGGCGGCGCGTCGTCCGTCCGCGTCCACCTCGTCGATCCCGCCACTCCCGCCGACCAGTGCGAACAGTTCGCCCGTGCGGTGGGCGACCACCCGGCCGTGCTCGTTCTCGGTGACGGTTCGAGCAGGCACGGCCCCCGTTCCCCCGGCGGTGAGGACGCGCGCGCCGAGGGTTTCGACGCCGGGATCCGTGACGCGCTGGCCAAGGCCGACACGGGGGCGCTGGCCGCGCTCGACCCAGCCTTGGCCGCCGAACTCGGGGCCGGCGGCCGCGCGCCCTGGCAGGTCCTCGCCGGTCTTGCGGCGGACGGGGACTGGACCGGCGACGTCCTCTACTCGGCCGCGCCGTTCGGCGTCGGCTACCACGTCGCGGTCTGGGAACGCGCGTGATCCGGCCGGTCGCGGTCGTCGGGCCCACGGCGACCGGGAAGACCGCGCTGGCGGTCGAACTCGCCCTCACCCTCGGGGGCGAGGTGGTCAACGCCGACGCCCTGCAGCTCTACCGCGGGATGGACATCGGGACGGCCAAGGCGACCGTCGAGGAGCGGCGAGGCGTGCCGCATCACCTGCTGGACGTCCTCGACGTCACCGCGACGGCGTCCGTCGCCGCGTACCAGCGCGACGCACGTCGGCGCATCGAAGAACTCCTCGGCGCCGGACGCGTGCCGATCCTCACCGGCGGGTCGGGTCTCTACGTCCAAGCCGTGCTCGACGACCTCAAGTTCCCGGGCACCGATCCGGACGTGCGCGCCCGGCTGACCGCCGAAGCCGACGAAATCGGGGTCGCCGCGATGCACGCCCGGCTCACGGAACTGGACCCCGTCGCCGCCACGGCCATCCTGCCGACGAACAGCCGCCGGATCGTGCGCGCGCTGGAGGTCATCGAGATCACCGGCGAACCGTTCTCGGCGAACCTGCCGAAATCGGGTCCCGCGCGCTACGACACCGTCCTGATCGGCATCGACCGCGAACCGGCGGAACTCGATGTCCGCGTCGACCGTCGCGTGGAGCTCATGTTCGAAGCCGGACTGGTCGACGAGGTCCGGACGTTGCTGGGCCGGGGACTCCGTGACGGGCTCACCGCGTCGAGGGCGCTGGGCTACCAACAGGTGATCGCCGCCATCGACGGTGACGGCGACTTCCAGGCCGCGTCCGAGGCCACCGCGCAGGCCACCCGGAGGTTCGTGCGGAGACAACGTTCCTGGTTCCGGCGGGACAAGCGCATCCGCTGGTTCGACGGCGGTTCGGAGCGGCTGGCCGAACGCGTCCTCGAAGCGGTGGCCCAGTAATCTTGGGACCATGGGCGGCATCGAATTCCTCAAGGGACACGGCACACAGAACGATTTCGTGCTGCTTCCCGACCCCGACGGCCGCCTCGAGCTGACCGAAGCGCGGGTGGCCGCGTTGTGCGACCGTCAGCGTGGTCTCGGTGCCGACGGCGTGCTGCGTGTCGTGCGCTCGGCCGCCCTTGGGGCCGAGTCCGAGGGCGAATGGTTCATGGACTACCGCAACGCCGACGGATCCATCGCGGAGATGTGCGGCAACGGCGTCCGGGTCTTCGTCCGTCACCTCGTCGATTCCGGGCTCGTGTCCGAACGCGGCTTCGTCATCGGCACCCGCGCTGGTGACCGGCCGGTGCGGATGCACGCCGACGGATCGGTGACCGTGCAGATGGGACCGGCGACGATCACCGGCACCTCGGTCACCGTGGTCGCGGGCAAGCCGTTCTCCGGGGTCGCGGTGAACGTCGGCAATCCGCACCTGGTGTCGGTCGTCGACGACGACGTCGATGTGCTCGACCTGCGCGACCAGCCCGACTTCGACTCCGACGTGTTCCCCGACGGCGTGAACCTCGAGTTCATCAACCTGCTGGGCGACGACGCGCTGAAGATGCGTGTCCACGAACGCGGCGTCGGCGAAACGCGGTCCTGCGGCACCGGCACGGTCGCCGCGGTCGCCGCAGCCCTGCACCTCGCGGGCACCGACACCGGCGAGGCGACCGTCGACATCCCCGGTGGCCGCGTGGTGGTCGAGGTGCGCCGCGGCGGGTCCACGCTGACCGGCCCGGCGGAGATCGTCGCGCGCGGGGAACTCGACGAAACCTGGTGGGACGGGCTCGGCTAGCCGACCGCGATCGGCTCCTTGGGAAGGTCGCGAAGCTTCCGGATCGGCGAGAAGACCACCCACAGCACCGCGGCCGCCTCACCGGCCGCGGCGAACCACAGGGTCCCCCGGATCCCGATCGCCTCACCCAGTACGCCGCCGACCAGCCCGCCCAGCGGCAGCATGCCCCACACCACGAAACGCACGCTGGCGTTCATGCGGCCGAGCAGCCGGTCCGGGCAGACGGCCTGCCGGTAGGACACCTGCGCGACGTTGTAGACGATGATCCCGAACCCCGCGATCGCCAGCGCCGCGGGGAACAGCACGATCCGCCAGCCCGGCGCGGCGAGCGGCAGCAGCAAATGGAACGGCCAGGTCAGCAAGGGGACGAACCAGATCGAACGGGCTTGCCCGATCCGCCGGGTGATACGCCCGGCCAGGATCGCCCCGAGGATCCCGCCAACGCCACCGGTCGCCAGCACGACGCCGATGATCGCCGGTGACAGGCCGAGTTCCCGGTTCAGGAACAGGATCTGCACGGTGGTGAAGGCGCCGTTGGCCAGGTTGGCCGTCGCGGTGCAGGCGACGATCGAGCGCAGGGCCGCGTCGGTGAACACGAACCGCAGTCCTTCGACGATCTGGGGGAGCAGCTTCGCGTCTTCATGCCGCTCGGGAACTTCTTCGACGGTGCGGATCCGCAACAGGCACAGCGCGGAGGTCAGGAAGCCCACCCCGGTCAT
This sequence comes from Amycolatopsis sp. NPDC058340, assembly GCF_042723975.1. Taxonomy (NCBI): domain Bacteria; kingdom Bacillati; phylum Actinomycetota; class Actinomycetes; order Pseudonocardiales; family Pseudonocardiaceae; genus Amycolatopsis; species Amycolatopsis sp. NPDC058340. The sequence continues at coordinate 22,299 of NZ_JBHXIB010000041.1, forward strand.
CAGCACGGCGTTGGCCGCGCCCGCCAGCTGCACGAGCCCGCCGCCGACACCCGGTCCGGTCAGGAACGCGACCGACTGGCTCGCCTGGAGTTTCGCGTTGCCTTCGAGCAGGTGCTCGCGGCCGACCAGCGACGGCAGGTACGACTGGTAGGCGACGTCGAAGAACACCGTCGCGACCCCGACGAGCGTGGCGACCACGATCAGCTGCGTCAGCGACAGGACCCCCGCCCACCAGGCGAGCGGAACGGTGAACAGCAGCGCCGCGCGGACGAAATCGGCCCGCAGCATCAGCACCCGCCGCCGCATCCGGTCGACCCATACCCCGGCCGGCAGCCCGATGATCAGGAACGCGACGGTCTCGGCAGCGGTCAGCAGCCCCATCTGGAACGGCGTCGCGGCCAGCACGGTGGCCGCGAGCAGGGGAATCACCGTGTGACCGGCGAAAGCACCCATCTGGCTGGCCGTGTCACCAGCCCAGAGCCGCCGGAAGTCCGCGTGGAAGAAGAGGGAGTCTCTGCGCACGAGGCCACCTTGGCGTGAGTGATTGGAAACTGTCAATCACTTTCGGCTCTAGGCTGTCCCGGTGCCCACTCCACGACGCGCCGCCACCGAGGCCGAGATCGCCGCGATGGCGTCCGGAATAAGGCTGCGCATCATCCGGTTGACTTATTCCGAGGCGCTGACCAACAAGGAACTCGCCGAACGGCTCGATCGCGACCCGGCGACGACGCTGCACCATGTGCGCAAGCTCGTCGACACAGGGTTCCTCGAAGCGCTCCCGCCGCGACGCGGCACGCGCGGTGCGAAAGAAATTCCGTATCGCTCGACCGGGTTGTCGTGGCATCTTGATTCCCGCGACAGGGGGATCGATCAGGCGATCTTCGAGGCGTATCTGGCCGAGATCGCCGAGGTGGGATTCGACGAGGTGCAGCAGACGCGCCTGGTCGTCCAGGTGCCGGACGAGCAGATCGCCGAGTTCGAAACACGGCTGATGGAGCTCGTCGACGACTTCATCTCCCGGCCGGCCGACCCGGAAGCGAAACGCACGGCCATCTACCTGTCGAAGTATCCCAGCAGGTAATGAATTCGGTCCCGCCGCCGAAACGTGGGACCATGGAGGCACGATGACGGAACTGACACACAACGATCTGAACGACGACATGGACCCATCGACCGGCGAACTGGAGCTCGAGGACCGCGCCTCGCTCCGCCGGGTAGCGGGCCTGTCCACCGAACTCGCGGATGTCACCGAGGTCGAATACCGGCAGTTGCGCCTGGAGCGCGTCGTTCTGGTCGGTGTGTGGACCGAGGGCAGCGCCCTCCAGTCCGAGGCCTCGCTCGCCGAGCTCGCGCGACTGGCCGAAACGGCGGGCTCCGAGGTGCTGGAAGGCCTGGTGCAGCGGCGGATCCGCCCGGATCCCGCCACCTACATCGGCTCGGGCAAGGTCAAGGAACTGCGGGACATCGTGGCGGCCACCGGTGCCGACACGGTGATCTGCGACGGTGAGCTTTCGCCCGGCCAGCTGCGTCAGCTGGAGGAGAAGGTCAAGGTGAAGGTCATCGACCGCACCGCCCTGATCCTCGACATCTTCGCGCAGCACGCCCGCTCCAAGGAGGGCAAGGCGCAGGTCGAGCTGGCTCAGCTGCAGTACCTGATCCCGCGGCTCCGCGGGTGGGGTGCGGCGCTGTCCCGGCAGGCCGGTGGCCGGGCGGGCGGCGCCAACGGTGGTGTGGGTCTGCGTGGTCCGGGTGAGACGAAGCTCGAAACCGATCGGCGGCGGATCAGCAAGCGCGTGTCGAAGCTGCGCCGCGAGATCGCCGCGATGGACACCATCCGCGAGACCAAACGCGGTCGCCGGGTGGCCAACGAGGTGCCGAGCGTCGCGATCGTCGGCTACACCAACGCCGGCAAGTCGAGCCTGCTCAACGCGCTGACCGGCGCCGGGGTGCTGGTCGAGGACGCGCTGTTCGCCACGCTGGATCCGACGACCCGGCGGGCGCAGACCCCCGACGGCCGCACCTACACGCTGACCGACACCGTCGGTTTCGTCCGGCACCTGCCGCACCAGCTGGTGGACGCGTTCCGGTCGACGCTGGAGGAGGCGGCGAGCGCCGACCTGCTCGTGCACGTCGTCGACGGTTCCGACCCGACGCCGGAAGAGCAGGTCAACGCGGTGCGCGAAGTGCTCGCCGAGATCACGAAGCGCCGTTCCGAGCCGCTCCCGCCGGAGCTGCTGGTGATCAACAAGGCCGACGCCGCCGACGAGGTGTCGCTGGCCCGGTTGCGGCACCAGCTGGCCGGTTCGGTGCAGGTGTCCGCGCGGACCGGCACCGGCATCACGGAGCTGGCCGAGGTGATCGCGGAGCGGCTGCCGAGGCCGGAGGTCGTGGTCGAGGTGCTGATCCCGTACTCGCGGGGCGAACTCGTTTCCCGCGCCCACGCCGACGGCGAGGTGCTGGAGGAGGAGCACGTCGAGACCGGTACGCGGCTGGTCGTCCGCGGCAGGCCCGAGCTGGCCGCAGCGCTGAGCGACTTCCAGACGGACGGCTCGGCCCTGTAGGAAGTGCCAAAAGACTCGTGAGTGGTAAGGACGGTTCTAACCGTCCTTACCACTCACGAGTCTTTTCGGCGTCCGCACCGAACTGCGCGCCGTCCCGGACGTCTCCGTAGTGTGGGGCTTCAGGGGTTCCACGGGTACGGAGGTGGCTGTGCGGGGGATTGTCGCGGCGACGGTCGCGCTGGCGGCGTTCATCGGCGGGACGGCTCCCGCCCTGGCGCAGGAGGTCCCGGCACCGCAGCCGGTGTGCAAGAACAGCGAGTCACGGCTCAGCGAGCTTTCCGGCCTGGTTTCCGACGGCGAGCACCTGTACGCCCTCAACGACGGCGGGACCAAGACGCAGGTCTTCGTCCTCGGCCGCGACTGCAAGGTCCAGAAGGTCATCTCGGCCGCCACGGACCCGTACGACCCCGAGGACCTCGCCCGTACCGCGGACGGCACCTTCTGGCTTTCCGACACCGGCGACAACCGCAAGAAGCGGGACACGGTCGCGCTGATCTCGCTGACACCGCAAGGGAAAGCGACGCTGCACCGGCTCACGTACCCCGACGGGCAGCACGACGTCGAGGCGCTGATCATGGACCGTTCGGGGACGCCGTACCTGATCACCAAGGACCTATTCGGCAGCTCCAAGGTCTACCGGCCGACAGGACCGCTCGCCAGTCCCGGCCCGACTCCGCTGGAGAACGTGGGGTCCTTGCAGATCAAGGAAACCTCGACTCCGGGCGGTCCCGCCGGATCCATCGGTTCGATGACCGTCACCGGCGCGGCCTCGATGGCCGACGGTTCGGTGGTCGCGTTGCGCACCTACACCGACGCCTACCTCTACGCCGTCACCGACGGAGACCTCAAGAGCGCGCTGCAGCGCGAGCCAGTGCGGGTGCCCCTGCCGAACGAGAAACAGGGGGAGGCGATCGCCTTCGATCCGGACGGGACGCTGCTGTCCGGCGGGGAGGGCGTCGGCGAGCAGATCCGGGCGGTGAAGGGCGCGGCCGCGCTCGCCGTGGACGCGGCGAAATCCGAGGGCAGCACGTCGGGCGGGACATCCGCGGCCGGTGGCACGGGCCAGGGGTCCGACTTCCCGTACGCGCAGGTCGGTATCGCCGCGGTCGTCGTGATCGGCGGCCTTCTCCTGGTCGGAAGGCTGCGAAAGCGGCGCGCCTGACCGAGTGAGGCTGCCGAAGCCGCCGAGCCTGACCCGGGTCGGGTGACCCGGGATCCCGGCGTGCTCCGGCTCCGGGCTACAGCCTGCGAAGAACGGCGACGACCTTGCCGAGGATCGTGGCGTCGTCACCCGGGATGGGCTCGTACGCCTCGTTGTGCGGCATCAGCCAGATGTGGCCGTCCTTGCGTTTGAACGTCTTGACCGTCGCTTCGCCGTCGATCATCGCCGCCACGATCTCGCCCGGGTCGGCTGTGGGCTGCTGGCGCACGACGACCCAGTCGCCATCGGTGATGGCGGCGTCGACCATCGAGTCACCGGTGACGCTGAGCAGGAACAGTTCGCCCTCGCCGACGATCTCCCTCGGCAGCGGGAAGACGTCTTCGATCGCCTGCTCCGCCAGCACCGGTCCACCGGCCGCGATCCGGCCGACGAGCGGTACGTACGCGGCCTTCGCGGCCGACTGCGGCTGCTCGACGTCGATGCCCATCGGGTTGTCGTCCGTCGTGGCGAGCACACCCACCGCACGCGGGCGGTTCGGGTCGCGTCGCAGATAACCCTTGCGCTGCAGGGCCTGCAACTGGTGCGACACCGACGAGGTGGAGGTCAGCCCGACCGCCTCGCCGATCTCCCGCACACTCGGCGGGTAGCCGAACCGGCTCACCCACAGTTTGATCACGTCGAGCACCTGCTGCTGCCGCACGGTCAGGGTCTCGTCCACCTCGTAGACCTCGGGCAAGGCGCGCACCTTGCCCGAGCCCCTAGGCGCGTTCCCCGCCTTGCTCTCCTTAGCCACCGTCTCGCTCCTTCATCTCCTGCGTCGCCTCCCAGTACGTCCGGTCGCCCGGACCGACTTCGCGTGTCTTCGCCGGTGGCGGACGATCTTCCCGCCCACGGCACCGGCGGCGTCCGCGCAGCAGACGCCCTGGTCAACGACGTTAGCCCGCCGGGACGACGATTTCAAACATCTGTTCGATGGACACGCCGTGTCGCTCGATTTTTGTCGGTGGGAGGTGGTACACATTCGCACGGGCGTTCGATAGAACGCGTGTTCGATCTTGATGCCGGGTCCCGGCCCGGCGGCGAGCGCAGCAGGACTGCGAGGAGGTTCCGATGTCGATTCTGGCCGATCGAGGACTGGTGCGGCCCAGCTCCCCAGGGCCCGTTCCGGCAGGGGCGACCCGGCCCGTGCGGGTGGTGCGGGGCAGGCGTGCCGAGCCCTTGCGTCCGCCCACCAGGGCGCGGGTCGTGGCGGGCCGGCGCCCCGGCGTCGCCACCGTCGCCCCGGCGTGCCCGGCGCCGCGGCGGCTCCCGCTCAGGTGGCCGTCGCTCGCCGGGATGGCCTTGCTCGTCGCCGGGGTCGTCACCGGATTGGGTCTGTTCTTGGCCGGTGTTCCCGGCGCCGCGGTACCCGAACGGACCACCACGGTGTCCGTTTCCGCGGGCGAGACGCTGACGGATATCGCGGCGCGATTCGCGCCAGGCAGTGACACCGGCGCGGTCGTCGCCAAGATCAAGGAGCTCAACTCCCTGGAAAACGCCGTTCTCGTGCCCGGGTTGCCGCTCACGGTGCCCGTCGCGGCCGAGGTCGCGGAAGGTGGGAGGTGATCCCGAAGGGCGTTCTCACCCGTCGTGGGTGAGCTCCTCTTTCGTGTCCGATCGGCCCGGCCGTTGCGCTTGCGTGCGTCCGACCAGCGATCTAGTCTCCACCGCTATATGTAGTAGTTACATGGCTGTAGTTGGTCCATAGCTTGGGGTAGACTCGGTACCAGTTGTCCACAGCTGGCCGGTGTTCACCCACCGGATGTCCACAGATCGATCCACATGTCGATCTTTTCCGTCGTTGCGTGGCGACGGGGCGGGCGTCCACTCGGGGCCGTCCGGCGCGGAGGGGAAGGTGATCGGCGGATGAGGTGCCCGTTCTGCCGGCATGCGGACTCTCGGGTCGTCGACTCCCGAGAGGTGGATGAGGGTCAGGCGATCCGGCGGAGGCGCTCCTGCGCCGCTTGCGGCCGGCGCTTCACCACTTCGGAGACGATGGTGCTCGCCGTCGTCAAACGATCCGGGGTCACCGAGCAGTTCAGCCGGGACAAGGTGGTCCGGGGGGTGCGACGCGCCTGCCAGGGCAGGCCGGTCGACGACGACGCGTTGCAGCAGCTCGCGCAGCGGGTCGAGGAATCGATCCGGTCGGCGGGGCTGGCGGAGATCCCGAGTCACGAGGTCGGCCTGGCGATCCTGGGCCCCCTGCGCGAACTCGACGGCGTCGCCTATCTCCGGTTCGCCAGTGTCTACCGCTCCTTCTCCTCGGTCGAGGACTTCGAGAAGGAGATCTCGGACCTCCGCGAGGCCATGGCTGCCACACCGGACGAGAGCGATCGAGACGCGAAAGACGGCTGATGCCGCCTCCCGCGTGGGAGTGAGGGAAAGACCCATGACCGAGACCGTGGGAACAGGCAACCCGGCCACAGCGCGGGCGAACGGGAAGAAGAAGCAGGCGGGCGGGCTCACCGTGCGCCGCGTCTTCACCACCGAGGGCGTCCACCCGTACGACCAGGTCACCTGGGAGAACCGGGACGTCGTGATGACGAACTGGCGCGACGGCACGGTCAACTTCGAGCAGCGCGGTGTCGAGTTCCCCGGCTTCTGGTCGGTCAACGCGACGAACATCGTCACGAGCAAGTACTTCCGCGGCGCCGTGGGCACACCTCAGCGCGAGCAGAGCCTGAAGCAGCTGATCGACCGCGTCGTCCGCTCCTACGTGAACGCCGGCCGCGAACACGGCTACTTCGCGAGCCCCGCCGACGCCGAGATCTTCGAACACGAGCTGACCTGGATGCTGCTGCACCAGGTGTTCAGCTTCAACTCGCCGGTGTGGTTCAACGTCGGCACGACGTCGAAGCAGCAGGTCAGCGCGTGCTTCATCCTCGCGGTCGACGACACCATGGAGTCGATCCTCAACTGGTACCGCGAGGAGGGCCTGATCTTCAAGGGCGGCTCCGGTGCCGGCCTGAACCTCTCCCGCATCCGGTCCTCGCGTGAGCTGCTGTCCTCCGGCGGCACCGCGTCGGGTCCGGTCTCGTTCATGCGTGGTGCCGACGCCTCCGCGGGCACCATCAAGTCCGGTGGCGCCACCCGGCGCGCGGCGAAGATGGTCGTGCTCGACGTCGACCACCCGGACGTCGAAGAGTTCGTGCAGACCAAGGCCCGCGAAGAGGAGAAGATCAAGGTCCTCCGCGACGCCGGGTTCGACATGGACCTCTCCGGCTCGGACATCGCCTCCGTCCAGTACCAGAACGCGAACAACTCGGTCCGCGTCTCCGACGAGTTCATGCAGGCCGTCGAGACCGAGGGCGACTTCGGCCTGCGGTCCCGGACCACCGGCGAGGTCATCGACCGGGTCGACGCCAAGAAGCTGTTCCGCACCATCGCGCAGGCCGCGTGGGAGTGCGCCGACCCGGGCCTGCAGTACGACGACACGATCAACGACTGGCACACCTGCCCCGAATCGGGCCGGATCACCGCGTCCAACCCGTGCTCGGAGTACATGCACCTGGACAACTCCAGCTGCAACCTCGCCTCGCTGAACCTGCTCAAGTTCGCCACCGAGGACGGCGGTTTCGACGCGCCGCTGTTCGCGAAGGCCGTCGAGCTGGTCATCACCGCGATGGACATCTCGATCTGCTTCGCCGACTTCCCGACCGAGGCGATCGGCGACACCACCCGCAAGTTCCGCCAGCTGGGCATCGGGTACGCGAACCTCGGCGCGCTGCTGATGGCGCTCGGCCACGCGTACGACTCCGACGGCGGCCGCGCGCTCGCCGCCGCGATCACGTCGCTCATGACCGGCGTCTCGTACCGGCGTTCCGCGGAACTCGCCGCGGTCGTCGGGCCGTACGAGGGCTACGCGCGCAACGCCGAGGCGCACCAGCGGGTCATGCGCAAGCACGCCGCCGCCAACGAACTCGTGCGGACCTACCACTCGAACGACGCCGCGGTCCGCGCGCTCGCGACCCAGGAATGGAAGCACGGCATCGAACTGGGCGAGAAGAGCGGCTGGCGTAACGCGCAGGCCTCCGTGCTCGCGCCCACCGGCACCATCGGCTTCATGATGGACTGCGACACGACCGGCATCGAGCCGGACTTCTCGCTGGTCAAGTTCAAGAAGCTGGTCGGCGGCGGCTCGATGCAGATCGTCAACCAGACGGTCCCGCGCGCGCTGGCCGCGCTCGGCTACCAGGGCGAGCAGATCGAAGCGATCGTCGAGTACATCGCCCAGCACGGCCACGTCGTCGACGCCCCCGGCCTGCGCCAGGAGCACTACGAAGTGTTCGACTGCGCGGTGGGGGAGCGGTCCATCGCGCCGATGGGACACGTCCGGATGATGGCCGCGGTGCAGCCGTTCCTGTCGGGCGCGATCTCCAAGACGGTCAACATGCCGGAGTCGGCGACCGTCGAGGAGGTCGAGGAGATCTACTTCCAGGGCTGGAAGTACGGCCTCAAGGCACTCGCGATCTACCGCGACAACTGCAAGGTCGGCCAACCGCTGTCCACCGGCAAGAAGGAGAAGGCCGAGCCCGAGGCCGAAAAGGTCGTCGAGTACCGGCCGGTCCGCAAGCGCCTGCCGAAGAAGCGCCCGAGCCAGACGGTGTCGTTCACCGTCGGTGGCGCCGAGGGGTACCTGCACGCCGGTTCGTATCCGGACGACGGTCTCGGCGAGATCTTCGTGAAGCTCGGCAAGCAGGGATCGACCCTCTCCGGCGTGATGGACGCGTTCTCGATGTCGATCTCCGTCGGCCTGCAGCACGGGATCCCGCTGGAGTTCTACGTTTCGAAGTTCTCCAACCTGCGCTTCGAGCCCGCCGGCATGACCGACGACCCGGACATCCGGATCGCCACCAGCGTCATGGACTACCTGTTCCGCAGGCTGGCGCTGGACTACCTGCCGTACGAGAAGCGTTCGCAGCTCGGCATCTTCACCGCCGACGAACGTTCGGCACAGGTCGAGGCGAACTACGGCACGGCACCCGCCGCGGAACCGGAGAACGTCGACATCGACGCCCTCCGGTCCACTGTGGACTCCTCGGCCGCGGAACCCGCCAAGGTCGCGCACTCGACGGCGGAACTGGTGGAGCTGAACCTCGGCACCGCGTCCGACGCGCCGCTCTGCATGACCTGCGGCACGAAGATGCGGCCCGCCGGTTCGTGCTACGCCTGTGAAGGGTGCGGCGCGACCTCCGGCTGCAGCTAGGTCATAACGAATGGCATGAAAGGGTCGTTCAGGACGATATGTGTCCTGAACGACCCTTTCATGACTCTGGAGGCGAATGCGTGACCATCGTTGATCCCTTCGGCACCCTCGGCCAAGCCCTGTGGATCTGCGGCGGGCAATGGGCGGGGAAGTCCACCGTCTCCCGTCTGCTGGCACGCCGCCACGGCATCACCGTCTACCACTACGACTTCCACGACGCCCGCGCCCATCAGGACCGCCGTGTCGCGCACCGCGTCCGGAACGGTGCACCCGTCGAGGATCCCGACCCCGACACCGTATGGGTCGACCCCACACCCGAGCGGATGGCCGCCGACACGATCGCGGGGTTCCCGGTGCGGTTCGAATGGGCGCTGGACGATCTGCGCGCGCTGGTATCCGGGCGCCCGATCCTCGCCGAGGGCTGGGGGTTGCGCCCGGAACTGGTCGCGCCCCTCCTGGATTCGCCCCGGCGGATGATCGTGCTGGTGCCCACGGACGAGTTCCGCGAGCACCAGCTTCGCGTGCTGCCCCGGGCCGCCGCGGTGACGCACCGGGTCAGCGATCCCGAGCGCGCGCAGCGTAACCGGGTCGAGCGAGACCGGCTCGTCGCCGAGGATGCCGTCCGTAGCGCGGAGAAACTCGGTATCCGGGTGGTGTGGGTCGACGGCTCGAAGGACGCCGAGGCGATCGCGGATGTCGTCGCCGGGCACTTCGGCCCTTATTTGGCCTGAGCGAGATCGAGGACGAAGGTCGCCGCCGCCAGCGCGAGGAATCCGCCGGGGAAGGCGATGTTGTGGAACACGCGGGCGCGCACGTGGGTGATGACGGCGCCGAGGTAGAACAACACGAGCCCGGCGGCCGCCGCGGTCCCGAGGTAAGGCACCCCGAGCAGGCCGAGCAGCAGCCCGGCCGCGCCCGCGGCCTTCAGCGAGGCCAAGGGCGGGATCCAGGACTGAGGCACCTTGACCTCGGCGGAGTTCTCGAGAACGAACGGGATCCGCGCGAAGTCGGCGGCGGCGATCCCGGCGTTGATCACGATCGTCAAGATGGCCAGGGTGAGATATGCGGTGAACATGCCCACTGGACGAGGCCCGCGCCCGGAACGTGACAGCGGTCAGGATCGCCAGCGGTCGAGCACCGCGTCGATGGCCGGCCGGATGCGATCGCGGGCGGCCTGGCGTTCCACGCCCGCCATGAGGAGGTCGTCGTACTCGGTGTCCAGATGCCGGATCGAGGCGACGACGGCGAGGAACACCGCTCGTTCGGCCAGTTCCCGCCCGGCGGCGGACCGGCCCACCCGGCCGCTGCCGCGCAGGCCCGCGTGTTCGGCGATGGCGCGCGCCCGCTGCGGCGGGCAGCCGGGGAACATCTCGGTGATCGCGGTGTGGAACCGGGCGGTGAACTCGACGTCTTCGTGGGCGCGGCGTTCGCGGTCGCGCCCACGGCGGCGCTCCCGGACGTCCTCGTCGGCGAGGCATTGCTCCTCGGCGTCGCGCAATGCCGATTCTTCGACGAGGATCCCTTGCCGCTCATGACGTTTCCGCGACCGGTTGAACTTGGTGACGACGGCGGAAAGCCGGCTCGCCTTCTTCGCCCGGCGGGTCAGGGTGGCGTCGCCGGACGGCAGGAAGACCAGGTGGCCGAGGTCGGCGCAGTCGAGGCAATGCGGCTTTTCGCTCTCCAGGAACAGGAGGTCGCCGGTGCCGCCGCAGTCGGCGCATGTCCAGTCCTGGAGTGCCACCGAGACGATGAGGTCGGGCGCTTTCCGTTGCCTGGCCTCGACTTGCGCGCGTTTGGCATCGGACAGCCCCGGCATGATCCAGTGCGTCCGGAACAGCGGTTCGAGATCGGCTAGATCGCCGGAGGTCACTCGGAGGGCGGCCCGGTCCCGGGTCGCGCCGACGTGCTCGATCTCCGTCCCTTCGAGGCCGTTCGCCGCGACCCAGCGTCGCAGGGCACCGAGCGCGAAGGTCAGCTTCTCCGGGGTCACCGGCAGCGCTGCCGACAGGACGGGGATCCGGCCGCGTCGCCAGGCGTCGACGACGTTCTCCGAGAGCCAGCCGATGCCGGTGAGGATGCCGAGCGCGGTCACCGACTTCTTTTTGGCCAGCAGCTTTTCCGCCGTCTCTACGACGCGTTGTTCCAGTTTCGCTTCACCCTGCATCGCCGGGAATCCTAGCGATCACGCGGTTTCGGCGCGGGCCCGGTACGCCCGGATCTTGGCGCGGTTGCCACAGCGTTCCATCGAGCACCAGCGGCGGTTGCCCGACCGCGAGGTGTCGAAGAACAGCAGGTGGCAGTCGCTCGCGGAGCATTCGCGGACGCGGCCGGAGCGTTCGCCCGCGACCAGGCCGATGGCGTCGCGGGCGACGGCGCCGAGGAGTTGCTTCCCGGTGACGGGCGGCGCCCAGGCGAGCCGCCGTGTCTCCGGGTCGACGAGTGGTCTCGGGGTGGCTTCGGTCGCGCTGTTCAGCACGGCGAGGTCGTCTTCCGACGGTGCTTCGCCCCGGGCGAGCGCGGGTGCGACACGGTAGAGCGTGTCCCGCAGTTCCTTGAGCGCGGCGAGTTCGGCGGGCCGGATCCGGACGTCGGTCAGGGGAGCGGTCAGTGCCAGCCGGGAGCCGGTGAACCAGTCGGCGAGGGCGGATGGCGTATGCGCGATTTCGTAGCGCTCGTACGGGCCGGGGCCGCCGGTCAGCATGAGTTCGAGGCTGAGGCTGCCCGGATCGAACCGGTACCGCTCACCCTGGGTGTTGACGAGAAGCCTTGTTCCCGGAGTCATGTAACCACTATAGTCGGTTTCGGAAACCAGGTAAGACGGTTACGGCGGAGGCGTGATGATCGGCAAGACGAAGGACGCGGGCTGGGAGATCGGCGTGTCCAAGACGATGGCGTATCCGCTGGACCAGGTTTGGGAGTACCTCTCGGGTCCGGGCCTGGCGGCCTGGCTGGGCGACGTGCGGCTGGAGCCGGAGAAGGGCGCGCCGTACGAGACGGCCGAGGGCACCGTCGGCGAGGTCCGCGGCTACCGGGAACGCGAGAAGATCCGCCTCACCTGGCGCCCGAAGGGCTGGGATCACGAGAGCACGGTCCAGGTGGGCCTTCGTCCCGCCGGGCCGGGCAAGACGACCGTGGTCTTCCATCAGGAACGGCTCACCGGCCCGGAAGAGCGCGCCGCGCAGCGCGAGCACTGGCGGGCCGTGATGAAGCTGGTCGCCGACGGCCTCGCCGGCTGATCAGGAGAGGGTGCGCCGGGCGAGCCCGGCCAGGGCGTCGGTGATCCGTTCGGCGCTCAGGCCGAGCTCGCCCGTTTGATGCAGGAACACCTCGGCGGCGAGCGGCGCCAGCAGGATGTCGGCGAGCGCGTCCGGATCCCGGGCGTTCGCCTGTTCGGCGAGATGACGGACATGGGTGCGCCACAGCCGGTACGGTCCGGTCGTGAACCGCGAGTGTCCGACCTCGGTGCCGAGGACGAGATGCGCGTGCCGGGCGAGCAGCCCGATCATCGCCGCGTAGAACGCGGCCAGCCGCTCGGCGGGCGGCGCGCCGGGCCCCAGCGGGGGAGGGCCGGTGAGCAGCCGCTCCTGGAGTTCCCGCTCGTGTTCGTCCAGCAAGGCCACGGCGATCGCCGAGCGGTCCGGGTAGCGGCGGTACAGCGTCGCGCGGCCGACCCCGGCCGCTTTGGCGATGTCCTCCATGGTGACGTCCGCGGCCGGACGTGCGGCGAAGAGCTCTTCAGCGGCCTTCAGGATCTTCGCGCGGTTACGCGCGGCATCCGAGCGTTCCCGTCCCGGGGCGTTCGCGAGCAGATCTTCCGGCATGGTCCGCAGCCTAGGGAATATCCGGACGCAGCGTCCACTTGTACCCGGCGAAGCAAGTGGACGCCGTGTCCACTTCCTGGTCCGGGAGGCCCCGATGAGCCACCTTCTCCACCTCGACTCCAGTGCCCGCAGTGCGTCGTTCTCCCGTGAACTGAGCGCACGGTTCGCCGAGGTCTGGCGTGCCGCGAACCCGGGCGCGGGTTACACCTACCGCGACGTGGCCGCCGACCCGGTGCCACCGATCGGCCAGGCCTGGACCGAGATCTGCGACGCCCTCCTCCAGGCCGGGATCACCGATCCGGACGGCTACGCCTCCGTGGTGAAGACGCCGGAGCAGCGCGAGGCATGGGCTGTCGTCGAGCCGCTGCTGGCCGAACTGCTCGCCGCCGACGTCGTGCTGATCGGGGCGCCGATGTACAACTTCTCGATCCCCGCGACGCTCAAGCTGTGGATCGACCAGGTGACGTTCCCGAAGATGTCCTTGGCGGGCAAGGCTTTCGTGGTCGCGGGAGCACGTGGCGGCAGCTATCTGCCGGGTACGCCGCGCGAGCCGGTCGACCACCACGAGCGTTACCTGCGCGACTTCTTCGCCGGGCACTACGACGTCCGGGGCGTCACGTTCCTGCACTCCGAACTGACGAACGCCCTGGTCGACCCGCGGCTGAGCCCGCGCGATCCCGACCGGATCGCGTCGCGGGAGCAGGCGCTCCTCGGCGCCGAAAAGGCCGGAAGGGAAGCCTGATGGGCTGGGGGATCCTGCTCTTGGCGGGAGTCGTCGAGGTCGCCTGGTCGCAGAGCATCAAACCGACCGAGAACTTCAGCCGGTTCTGGCCGACCGTGCTGTGCTTCGTGCTCGGCGTCGCCGCGGTGTACCTGCTGTCGAAGGCGATGGACTCGATCCCGGTGGGGACCGCGTACGCCGTCTTCACCGGCATCGGCGCGGTCGGCGCGATCGTGTTCGGCATCGTGATCCACAAGGATCCGGTCGGTTTCGGCCGGTTCGCGGCGATGGCGCTGATCGTGGGCGGGGTGGTGCTCGCCAAGGTGGCCGAGTAGCCGGAGGGGGCGTTCAGGACGAAATCCTGAACGCCCCCTCCGTGACCCGTCAGGCGAGCTTCTCCCACAGGAATTCGAACATCAGCGCCCATTTGAACGCCAGCTGCTCGTTGTCGGCCGCCGCGCCGTGCCCGCCCTCGATGTTCTCGTGGTACCGCACGTCGTGTCCCTGCTCCACCATCCGCGCGACCATCTTGCGCGCGTGCGCGGGATGCACCCGGTCGTCCCGGGTGGAGGTGACGAACAGGACCGGCGGGTATCCGCCGTCACCGCGGACGTTCTGGTACGGCGAGTACTTGCCGATGAAGTCCCATTCCGCCGGGTCGTCGGGGTCGCCGTACTCGGCCATCCACGACGCGCCCGCGAGGAGCTTGTGATACCGCTTCATGTCGAGCAGCGGCACCTGGCTCACGATCGCGCCGAACAGGTGCGGGTAGCGCGTCAGCATGACACCCATCAGCAGCCCGCCGTTGCTGCCGCCCTGGATGCCGAGCCGGGACGGCTCGCTGATCCCGCGCTCGACGAGGTCGGCGGCGACGGCCGAGAAGTCCTCATAGACCTTGTAGCGCTTGGCTTTCGTCACCGAAGTGTGCCAATCCGGCCCGTATTCGCCGCCGCCGCGGATGTTCGCGACGACGTAGGTGCCACCCCGCGCGAGCCAGCCGCGGCCGATGACACCGCTGTAGCCAGGGGTCAACGAGACCTCGAAGCCGCCATAACCGGTCAGCAGCGTCGGCCCGCCTTCGGCGCCGGAGGGGCGGACGACGAAGTACGGGATCTTCGTTCCGTCTTCGGACGTCGCGAAGTACTGCGAGACCGTCATGCCGTCGCTGTCGAAGAAGGACGGAGCGCGCTTGAGCACCTCGACGTCACCGCCGACGTGCCCGTAGCTCAGCGTCGACGGCTGGGTGTAACCGCTGGAGTCGAGCAGGTATTCGTCGCTGACGTCGGGGTCGGTGCCGGTGATCTGCGCGGTGCCCAGTTCCGGGGCGCCGGCGAGCGGCCGGGAGGCCCAGCCTTCGGACGGCGTGAGCACGCGCAGTTCCGTCCGGACGTCGGACAGCGTCGAGAGCAGCAGATGGTCGTGCGTCCACACCCAGTACTCCAGCGACGTATGCGCGTCCGGGGTGAAGAGGGTCGTGAAGGTGCGCTCGCCCGCCATGAACGCGTCGAAGCCGGAGGCGAGCAGGGTGCCGGAAGGGTACGTCGTGCCGTCGACGGTCCAGTCCGAACGAAGGCGGATCAGCAGCCACTCGCGGTGCGAAGACGTCTGCGCGTCTTCGGGGACCTCGATGCGGTCGAGACCGGCGGCCGTCCGGACATACCTTTCCGTGCGGTAGAAGTCGATCGACCGGTAGACGAAGTCGCGTTCCCAGCCTTCGGTCGGGTCGTGGTGCGCGGAGACCGAGACGTCGTCCGGTTTGCCCTCGAAGACCATCGCCGCCTCTTCGAGCGGTGTGCCGCGCCGCCATTCCTTCGCCAGCCTCGGATAGCCCGAGCTGGTCAGCGTCCCCGGACCGAAATCGGTGCCGATGTAGACGCGGTCATGGTCGATCCAGCCGATCCTGGTCTTGGCTTCGGGGACGAAGAACCCGTCTTCGACGAAACGGCGCTCGTCGAGGTCGAACTCGCGGACCACGGTCGCGTCGGCGCCGCCGCGCGACAGCTCGACCAAAGCGCGGTGATACCCCGGACGGAGGACGGCCGCGCCCTGCCACACCCAGTTTTCGCCGTCGGCCTCGGCCAGGGCGTCGACGTCGAGCAGGAGCTCCCACTCCGGCGTGTCGAGCCGGTACTGCGCCAGGGTGGTGCGGCGCCACAGGCCGCGCGGGTTGGCCGAGTCCTGCCAGAAGTTGTACAGATACTCGCCGCGACGGCGGACGTACGGGATCCTGTCGTCGGCGTCGAGGACCTCGCGGACCTCGTCACGGATCCCGGCGAACCGCTCACCGGTGGACAGTTCCGCCAGCGCCTCGGCGTTGCGGGCGCGCACCCACTCCAGCGCTTCCTCGCCGGTCACGTCTTCCAGCCACAGGTACGGGTCCTCGTCACTCATGCACACAGTCTCGCCGGGCGCTCGGTCCCGGCGCCACCAGGTGTGGGATTCCGTATGCTGTGGGCTCGCACGTTTGGGGGACACCATGACCGGCACCGACGAGGTACCCAGACCGTTCGCGCCCGCGCCGCCTCGCCGCAACCCGGGGGCCGCCGTGGTCGGCCTGCTCATCGTCGCCGCGCTGACCACCACCGGGATGGCGATCGCGGGCGGACCGCGGCAGATCGACGGTCAAGCCCTCCCGGTGTCCGGCGCGTACACCTCCGAAGGGGCCAAAGCTCCCGCCGGGAACGCGAAACCCGCGCCCAAGGAGGTGCGGGAACTGGAGACGAACCCGCTGCTGGCGGAGGGGATCGCGCTCGGCGCCGTCACCTGCCGCCTGCCCGCGATCAGCCGCGATCCCGAGAAATTGGAGACGTACTACAAGACCTTCGTGTCCTGTCTCGCCGAATCCTGGAAACCCGCTTTGGACCAGGCGAACGAGCCCGCGCTGCCGGCCACCGTGCAGGTGACGCTGCCCGAGACCAGCGCGTGCGGGAAGGCGCCCAGCGCGGACGAGGCCGTCGCCTACTACTGCGGCGGCGACACCACGATCTACGCGCCGACCCAGTGGATGCTGGGCGACGCGGGCCTCGAACGGTCTCGTCACCTCGCGACGATGGCCCACGAGTACGGACACCACGTCCAGCGCTCCAGCGGGATCCTGTCGGCGGCCGCGGAGAAGATGTCGTCGCCGGGGGAGGACAGCCCGGCCGACAAGGAACTGGTCCGCCGTATCGAACTGCAGGCGAACTGCTTCGGCGCGCTCGCCCTCGCGGCCGCCGCCGGTCGCGGTTCGATCAGCAGGTCGCTGGCCAACGCGGCACTCGACGACTACGGCCGCGCCGACGACAGCGACACCCACGGCAGCCGTCGTAACCAGCTGAAATGGGCGAAGGCCGGGTTCTCCGGGAAGACGACGTCGGCGTGCAACACCTGGGCGGCGCCCGCCTCGGACGTCAAATGACCGACGAGGTGATGGCCGAGATCAACACCGGCCTCCAGCTGCACATCTCCGGCGACCGCGACGGCGCGCGCGAGAAGTTCGCGGCGTTGTGGGAACGGATCGGCGAAGACGGCGACCCGCTGCACCGGTGCGCGCTCGCGCATTACATGGCAGACGTCCGCGACGATCCGGCCGAGGAACTCGCCTGGGATCTCCGCGCGCTCGCCGCGGCCGACTCCCTCACCGACGAACGTGCGAAGGAGTACCACGCGACGCTCGCCGTGCGCGGCTTCTACCCGTCGCTGCACCTGAACCTCGCCGAGGATTACCGCAAACTCGGTGATCACGAGTCCGCGAAGACACACTGGGAGCTCGGGCGGGGGACCCTCGGCGCGCTCGGCGACGACCCTTACGGCCTCGGGATCATCGAGGCGTACGAAGCGCTCGCCTCCCGGCTTGGTATCGAACCGGACTCTGCGGACTTTCGCGCAGGGCGGTGAGGCCATAACCTGGAGTGACTCAGGTCACCCATCCGGGAGGAGCGCGTATGCGGATTTCCGATCTGTTGCGGAACAAGGGGGCGGCCGTCGCGACCGTCTCGCCGGAGACGAACGTCACCGAACTGCTCGAGAGACTGGCGGAGCACAACGTCGGTGCCCTGGTGGTCGTCGACGCCGAGGGCGGGATCGTCGGGATCGTCTCCGAACGGGACGTCGTGCGACGGCTCAACGAGCGCGGACCCCAGCTGCTCGACGGATCGGTGTCCGCGATCATGACGAAGATGGTCGCGAGCTGCACCCCCGAGGACTCGGTGGACCAGCTGTCGGTCCTGATGACCGAACGCCGTATCCGGCATGTCCCGGTCGTGGTGGACGGCAGGCTCGCGGGGATCGTGAGCATCGGTGACGTCGTGAAGACCCGGATGGAACAGCTGGAGAAGAGTCAGGAACAGCTGGAGGCGTACATCTCGCAGGGCTGAACTGCTCGTGAGTGGTAAGGACGGTTCTAACCGTCCTTACCACTCACGAGGCGCGTGGGGTCACTCCCGCCAGCCTGACAGCTCGACACCCTTCGCGACGTCCACCCGGTACCCGAGCGTCACGACGCCCTTCGCGCCCGAAGCGAGCGTCAGCCGCCAGGTGAACTCGCCCAGTTCGGTCCGCTCCACCGGCTCCGGTGTGGTGCGCACGTCCCGGACGGTGATCGCGTCGTCCCGGGAGACCGGCGCCTGGTCCAGCACGGTCACGTCGGCTTCGCGCGGGCTGTGGTTGACGATCGTCGTGGTGTACGCGGCTTCCCGCTTGCGGACGCCGGACAGCGTCGCCTTGCCCGCCGTGCGGTGCGTGAGCTCCCGTTCGATCCGGATCCGGTCGTCCACGCCGAGGGCGAGTTCGAGTTCCTCACCCGGCGCCCAGACCTCCAGCCGCGTGGTGCCGACGAACTCCGTCTCGTGGAACACCGACGCCTTCCCCGGCCGCAGCGTGTGCTCCGAAGTGTTGACCACGGTCGCCCGCAGGAACGCCTCCGGGGACACCGCCGGAGCGGTGATGTAGCCCAGTTTCGCCGTCAGCTCCAGTTGCGCGAGCGTCGTGCGGTGCCCCTGCGCTCCCGACGGCACCGCCACCGGGCGTCCCGGCCGGTAGGTGACCGCGGTGGTGCCCTGTTCGACGGACGCGGTCCGCGCGGCCATCCCCGGCCCGGCCGGGGCGGGCATGCCCGCGGCCTCCGGCATCCCGCCACCCGCGGGGGACGCGCCACCGTACGCCGCACGCGCCATCAACGGCTGGACCGGACGCACGCGGTCGAGGAACCAGGGTTCGAGTTCCGGTACCTCGACGGTGTTCGCTGGCCGCGCGGTCGACAGGGCCAGCTCGCATTCCGGCCAGTCCTCGCCGGTGTGCTGGGTGATCCGCCCGTACCAGGTCAGTGAGACGTCCTCGCCGCGGACACGCACGTCGTAACCCGGCTCCCAGCTCGCGTTCGCGACCATGTAGGACAGTTCGAGGCCGATCTCCGCGCCGTCCTCCTGGGGCTCCAGCTCCACCGTGACCGTCGCGCTGTCCACTTCGGACATCCCTTGTTTCGTCTCGATCTCGCGGTCGAGCGCCTTGAGGTCGTCACGGAGCCGGGCGAGGCGGATGCCGAGTTCGCGGCGCTTTCCCAGCGCCTCGGCCAGTTGGATGCCGAGCGCGTCGGTGACTTCGGCGACCCGCGGCGGCTCGGCCGTGCCCGCCGCGAGCGCCTTCGCGAAACTCTTGCCGCTGCGAGTGGCCAGGCCGGTCAGCAGATCGACCTTCGCCGTCTCGGCGGAGACCGCGTCCGCGACCTCGTCGATCACCGCCTGATCGGCCCTTCGCCGTTCGGTCAGCGCGCGCAGGGAAGTGTCCGCGGGCGCGGGATGGCGCTCGACGGCGACGTCGACCCCGGCGATGACCGCGGGGCCGGAACCGGTGACGCGGACCGAATCGGTGTCCAGGTTCCACGGCAGGCCCGCGAAGGCGAAACGCGTTTCCCCGTCGAGGGCCGCCGAAGCCCGCCTCGTGATCCGGGCGTGGTGCGGGTAGACGGTGACGGCGACGATCGGTGCTTCCAGGGTGCTCGGCATGCCTCCGACGTTAGTCTCTTGACTCTCGTTCGGGTGGCCGGAAACCTCAGCCGGGTCCTGCCCGCCCGCAATTGGGGGTCCTGTGAGAGTCGCCAGGCTCGCTGCCCTGTTCACCGCCGTCCTGGTCCTGCCGGCGACGGCGTTGCCAGCCCACGCCGACGCGCCGCCAACGCCGGTCTTCAAGGACGGCCAAGCCCAGCCGGTGTTCGACCCGGCGGACGTCATCCGGGAGAACGTCTGGGTCACCGCGCCGGTCGACAGCGACCACGACGGCAAGGACGACCTCGTGCACGCGGAGGTCGTGCGGCCCCGCGCGACGCAGCAGGGCATGAAGGTCCCGGTCGTCTACCAGGCCAGCCCGTACTACGCGGGCGGCAACGACGTCGCGAACCACAACGTCGACGTGGAGCTGTACGTGCCCGGCGCGAAGCGCGCCCCGGCCGGCCCGCGGATCGCCACGAAGACCGTCGGCCCGAACGCGGCACCGATCAGCTGGCGCTACCAGGACTACTTCACCGCTCGCGGGTTCGCCGTGGTGTACGGGGAGTCGCTCGGCAGCGGCCAGTCCACCGGCTGCCCCAGCAGCGGCGACGTCAACGAGACCATCGGCGCGAAGTCCATTGTGGACTGGCTGAACGGCCGCACGACGGCACGGGACGCGGCGGGCAAGGCCGCGGTCGCGGACTGGAGCACCGGCAAGACCGGCATGATGGGCGTGTCCTACAACGGGACGCTGCCCAACGCGGTGGCCAGTACCGGCGTCGAAGGGCTGGAGACGATCGTCCCGATCGCGGCGATCTCCAGCTGGTACGAGTACTACCGCAACGACGGCGCCGTCGTCGCGGCCGGCGGATTCCAGGGCGAGGACGCGGACGTGCTCGCGGACTACGTCTACACGCGCCAGGATCGCGCCGTCTGCCGTCCGCTGATCGACGGCATCACGGTCGACCAGGACCGGGTGACCGGTGACTACAGCCCCTTCTGGGACGTGCGGAACTACCGCAACGACGTGAACAAGGTGCGCGCCTCGGTGCTCGTGGTGCACGGCCTCGGCGACTGGAACGTCAAGACCGACCAGGGCACCCGCTGGTACGAAATGCTCAAGGCGCGCGGTGTCGAGCACAAGATCTGGCTGCACCAGGCCGGGCACGCCGACCCGTACAGCCTCCGCCGCGACGTCTGGCTCGCCACGCTGAACAAGTGGATGTCGCACTACCTCTACGGCATCGACAACGGCATCGAACGGGAGCCGAAGGCCACCATCCAGCGCGAGGACAAGTCGTGGGTGGACGAGCCGGAGTGGCCGCTGCCCGGCACACAGGACGTCAAGCTCTACCCGTGGCCCGGCGGCTCTTCGAAGGGCAAGCTCGACACGCGCAACCCCGTTCCGGGCAAGGCGGCCGTCGAGACGCTGGCGGACGACGCGGGCAAGACGATCGAACAGCTGGCGGCCGCCGCGTCGTCGGGCAACCGCCTGCTGTACTCGACCACCGCGGCGAAACAGCCCGTGCGGCTTTCCGGAACCGTGAAGACCGACCTGTCGCTGTCCTTCGACAAGCCGGCCGCGAACGTGACCGCGGTGCTCCTCGACCGCGCCCCGGACGGGACGGCGAAGGTGATCACGCGGGGCTGGACCGATCCGCAGAACCGGCGCGACCCCGCCCGCACGGATCCGATCACCCCTGGTGAGAACTACAAGGTCGAGGTGGAACTGGTCGCCAAGGACTACCTGCTCGCGGCCGGGCACAAGATCGAGTTCCTGGTGGCCTCCAGCGATCACGACTACACGCTCCGGCCGAAGCCGGGCGCCGGTGTCTCGGTCGAGCTGAACCGCACTTCGCTGGTGCTGCCCGTGGCGGGCGGCAAGCCGGCGCTGCGTGCCGCCTTCGGCTGAGCGGGGCCGCCGTCCGTGAAGGCCTCCTTCCCTACCTTCAAGGTAAGGAAGGAGGCCTTCACTACGTCACCGATGCGGCCATCACGACCGACGACGGGCGTCGTCGCGGGACGGGGCACCCGGCGTTCCGGCCGGAAAACCCCGACCCGACCTCGGGCTTGTACGGAAAATGTATTTCCCCCGGCTTTGCTCCGTCCTGTCCGGCTTCCCCACCTGATGGAGGTCTCCATGTCCAGGTTGCGCCGTTTCGCAGTGCTCGCCGCGGCCGCCGTTCTCCCCGCGCTCGGCCTGACCCTCGCCGGCACGACGCAGGCGTCGGCCGCCCCGAACTTCCAGGTCCCCTTCAAATGCGGCGTCACGGTCACGGCGGCGACGTTCAGCGGGCACAGCCCGGCGAACTCGGTCGACTTCCAGAAGTCGGGGATCACCGGGATGCCGGTGCTGGCGTCGGCGGGCGGCACCGTCACGCGCGTCGCCAACGAAGGCAGCACGAGCTACGGGCGCTGGGTCGAGATCGACCACGGTGGCGGCTGGCGTACCCGGTACGCCCACCTTTCGACCCAGTCCGTGTCGGTCGGCCAGGCCGTCAGCCTCGGCAAGCAGATCGGCACGGCCGGCGCGACCGGCGGGGTGACCGGCCCCCACCTGCACTTCGAAGAGCGGCTCAACGGCGTGGTGCAGAAGGCGGTGCTGAACGGGGTCGCGGTGCCGTATTACGGCCACACGAACTTCACCAGCAAGAACTCGTGCAGCGGCAACCCGTACGAGGCCACCGAGGTGTGCGGTAGCGGCTTCTCTGTCGTCGACTCGCAGGGGCTCGCGAACGGTTCGGGAACCGCGTACCTGCTGTACAACGCTTCGACCAAGGCCAACTGCGTCACCACGCTGAAGGCCGTTTCGCTCGGCACCGCTTCGCCGGTTTCGGCGTTCCTCGAGGTGCAGGGCTCGGCTCGCGTGACCGACTCCGGCAGCTTCACCTACTACGCCGGACCGGTGAAGAAGACGGCCGCCTCGACCTGCGTCAAGTGGGGCGGTTCGGTCGGATCGAACGCCTACGAGAGCCCGTTCGAGCACTGCGACTGATCCCGCGGGGCCGGGCACTGTAGATCACGCAGGCGACAGGATCGGCCTCCCGCGATCGGTCCGGCGGCGGTTGTCCACAACGGTCCCGGCTGTCCACAGATGTGTCCTGCCCCCACCCAGCGGCCCCATTCCCGCCGCAGGGTGGGGGCATGACCACTTCCACCCCGACCGGCAGGACCAAGGTCGATCTGACGGATCCGGCGGACCTGCTCGTCGCGATCCCGTACCTCCTCGGATTCCACCCCGAGGACTCCGTCGTCGTCTTCGGCCTGCGCGGCCCGGGACGGATGAAACAAGGCCTCGTCATGCGCGTGGACCTGCCGCCGCCGGGCCTGGAACAAGACCAGGCACGTGACCTGGCGGTCAGGCTCGCCGTGACCGGCCACACCGGTGCCACCGTCGCGGTGGTCGGCGGTGGCACCGCGAACAAGGCGGGACGGCCACCGCGCCGCCGGTTCATCCGGCGGCTGGAAGCCTCGCTGGCCGAATACGAGATCTCGCTGACGCATGCGGTGTGGGCGCCGCGAATCGCCGCTGACGTGCACTGGGGCTGCTACCGGGAAAGGACCTGTGGCGGGCGCCTGCCGGATCCTCGGGACTCGGTGGCCGCCGCGATCGTCACCGGTGCCGGGCAGGTCACCCACGCGAGCCGGGACGAGCTCGAGCGGCTCTTCGACCCCGTCGCGCCGGAGACGCTCGCCAGACGGGCCGATCTCCTCACCAGGATGGCCGATCCGCCTTGGCGAGGGGAAGATCCCGTCCCGGCCGGAGTCGCCGAGGTGAACGCCGCCCTCACCCGCGCCGACGGCGGCGACCGGTCGATCACCGACGACCAGGCCGTCCGGCTGGCCTGGGCGCTGTCCCTGGTCGAGGTCCGCGGCGCCTGCCTGCTCACCGCCGTCCCCTCGGACTCGTCGCTCGCCCGCGCGGCGGAGGACCTCTGGCTCACGTTGGCCCGGGAACTCCCGGCCCCCGAAGCGGCCGACGCGCTCGTCCTGAAGGCGCACGCAGCCTATGTCCGAGGTGACCTGGCGACCGCCGGGATGGCCTTGGCCAGGGCCGGCGAGGCCGACCCCGGGCACGAGCTGGCGGCGCTGCTGAGCACGGCCCTCAACGCGATGGTGCCGCCGTCCGAACTGGTCAGGGTGGTCCTGCGGCAGCAAGCCGAAGGACCACCGGAGATCGCACTCAGGCGTTCCGGCGGGACCGGGTGAACGCCCACGCGTCGGCCACGATGCCGTCGAGGTCGGTGCGCTCGGGCTTCCACCCGAGCTCGTCACCGGCCCGCTCGCTGGACGCCACCAGCACCGACGGGTCGCCCGCGCGGCGCGGCGCGACCGCGGCGGGGATCTCGTGACCGGTGGTGCGGCGGCACGCCTCGATCACCTCGAGCACCGAGAAACCGGTGCCGCTGCCGAGGTTGTAGATGCGGTGCTCGCCGTCGGCAGCGTGACGCAGGGCCAGCAGGTGCGCGTCGGCGAGGTCGACCACGTGGATGTAGTCGCGGATGGCGGTGCCGTCCGCGGTCGGGTAGTCGTCACCGAAGATCTGGATCCGCTCGCGGTCCCCGGTGGCGACCTGGAGCACGAGGGGGATCAGGTGGGTTTCAGTGGTGTGCCGCTCGCCGAAGGAGCCGTACGCGCCGGCGACGTTGAAGTAGCGCAGACTGACCGCGGCGATGCCGTGGGCGCGCGAGAACGACGTGATCGCGTGGTCGATGGCCAGCTTCGTCGCGCCGTAGGTGTTGGTCGGCTGGGTCGGGGCCGTCTCCGGGATGGGGGAGGACTCGGGTTCGCCGTAGGTGGCCGCGGTGGAGGAGAACACCAGCCGCTTCGTGCCGTGGTCGCGCATCGCCTCGAGCAGGCGGAGCGAGGTCAGGACGTTGCCTTCCCAGTACTTCGCCGGATCCGTCATCGATTCGCCGACCAGCGACTTGGCGGCGAAGTGGAGCACACCGTCGAAGCCGTCGCCGAGCAGGCGCCCGGCGACCTCGGCGGCGTCGCCTTCGACGAAGGTGGCGTCCGGGTGCACCGCGTCGGCGTGCCCGGTGGAGAGGTCGTCGACCACAGTGACGTCGTGCCCGGCCTCGATGAGCCGGGCCGCGCAGACGCTGCCCACATAACCGGCTCCGCCCGTCACCATCAGTTTCAGGGTCTTGGTCGGTTCGTCGGTCACGTTCGCGCCTTTCTGCTGCGGATGCGGTCGCGGCCCAGTGTCCTCGCCCCCGGGCACGGTGCGCGCCCGGGGGTGCGGGTGTGGGCTACGGAATCCGGCCTCGGCGTGTCCGGTCTTCGATCACGCGAGTCACGTCCCCGATCACGCGTGTCCCGTGCCTGGACACGCGAATCACGCAAAAGCGGCCTTCACAGCAGGCCTCCGCGTCATGGGGCCGGCTTCTCTCTAAAGCTCGTCGCGGCCGGCGCCACGCGACGGCACGGCGGTGAACAGCCTGGGATGACGCAGATCCGCCGCCTCGTACGCGGCCTTCACCGCTCGGCCCACGGCGTCCACATCGGACTCGCGGACCAGTGCGATCGCCGAACCGCCGAAGCCGCCGCCGGTCATCCGCGCGCCGAGCGCCCCGGCTTCGCGGGCCGAATCGACGGCGAGGTCGAGCTCGCGGGTGGAGATCCGGTAGTCGTCGCGCATGCTCACGTGCGAGGCGTCCAGCTGAGGGCCGATCTCGGTGATCCGGCCCGCGCGCAGCAGGTCCACGGTGTCGAGGACGCGCTGGTTCTCCGTCACGACGTGGCGCACCAGAGGCACGAGCTCGTCCGGCAGCTTGGCGAGCGCGGTGTCCAGCCCGTCGACGCCGATGTCCCTCAGTGCCTTCACCTCGAGCAGTTCCGCGGCACGCTCGCAGCCCCTGCGGCGTTCGCCGTAGCCGCCCTCGGCGTGCGAATGCTTCGTGCGGCTGTCCATGATCAGGATCCGGACGCCGGATTCTTCGAGCGGGAACGGCACCTGTTCCATCTCGCCGGAGCGGACGTCGAGGAACAGCACGTTCGATTCCGTGCAGCACAGGGAAGCGGTCTGGTCGAGCAGGCCGGTCGGCGCCCCGACGAAGTCGTTCTCCGAACGCTGCACCCAGCGCGCCACCTCGTGCAGGGTCGGCGAACCCGCGCCGGTCCCCGGGGTGCTGCCCGCCAGCCCCAGGAGGGCGAGCGCGACGGCGCATTCGAGCGCGTGGGAGGAGGACAGGCCCGCCCCCGAGGGCACGTCCCCCGCGATCGCCACGTCCGCGCCACCGGTGAGGCCCTGGTCCCGCAGGACCCACGCGACCCCGGCCGGGTACGCGGCCCACCCCTCGACCGAACCGGGCCGCAGCTCGGCGATGGTGAGCGGGCCGGATTCCTGCACCCGGCCGTCCGAGCCGAGGGTGGCCACGGTCAGCACACCGTCCTCGCGCGGCGTCGCCGCGGCGGCGAGCCGGTGCGGGAGGGCGAACGGCAGCACGAAACCGTCGTTGTAGTCGGTGTGCTCACCGATCAGGTTCACCCGGCCCGGTGCGGACCAGACGCCGGCCGGAGCCCGGCCGTGGAGGGCCTGGAAGGTCTCCGCGGCGTCGGACGCGGCGCTCACCTGGCCTGCGCCAGCACGGCGTGCAGCGCCGAGACGGGCACCTGCGCGGTGCTGCTCCCGCCGGTGACCTCGATGGTCCCGCCGGGCGCCGTCTTGCCGACCTTGACCCGGCTGCCGGGCACGATGCCGACCGACTTGAGCTCCGTCATCAGCGTCTCGTCCAGCTGCACGTGCTCGGCGATGCGGCGGATCTCGACCTCGCCGCCACCCATGCGGGCGAACTCGTCGAGCCGCACGAGGTCGGCTTCCGCGGGCGGGGCGGGATCGCCGTCGCCGAGCTTGTCCAGCCCCGGGATCGGGTTGCCGTAGGGCGACGTGGTGGGGTGGTCGAGCAGTTTGACCAGCTTGCGCTCGACGGCCTCGCTCATCACGTGTTCCCAGCGGCAGGCCTCGTTGTGGACGTGCTCCCATTCCAGGCCGATGACGTCGACCAGGAGGCGCTCGGCCAGCCGGTGCTTGCGCATGACCGCGATGGCGAGCTCGCGCCCGTGCTCGGTCAGCTGCAGGTGCCTGTCGTCCGCGACCACGACCAGTCCGTCGCGCTCCATCCTGGCGACGGTCTGGCTCACGGTCGGGCCGCTCTGCTGCAGCCGCTCCGCGATCCGGGCCCGCAGCGGGACGACACCTTCTTCTTCGAGCTCGTAGATGGTACGCAAGTACATCTCTGTGGTGTCGATGAGATCGTTCACGCTGTCCCCTTCGTCCGCGTTGCTCATCGTAGTCGCTGGCACCGACAGCGACGCAGGCGTGGGGAGAACAAGCACCGAGCCGGGAAAAGTCCCCCAAGCTGGGCATGGAGCCGCGAGTCACGGGAAGATGGGCCCATGCGCCCCATGATCACCACCAGCGAACTCGCGGAGCAGCTCTCCGGGCCGGATTCCGCACGCTCCGTAGTCCTCGATGTCCGCTGGCGGCTCGCCGGGCCGCCGGGCGCCGATTCCTACCGTGAGGCGCATCTCCCCGGCGCGGTGTACGTCGATCTCGACACGGCGCTCGCCGGGGAGCCTGGCGAGGGCGGCCGTCACCCGCTGCCCGAACCGGAGACGCTGCAGCGGCACCTGCGGGCCGCCGGGGTCCGTGCCGGTCACCCGGTCGTGGTCTACGACGATTCCGACGGTTCGGTCGCGGCCCGGGCGTGGTGGCTGCTGCGCTGGGCCGGGCACGCCGAGGTGGCGGTACTGGACGGCGGGTTCGCCGCCTGGGTCGACGAGGAACGCCCGGTCACCGACGAGGTTCCTTCACCCGAGGAGGGCGACGTCGTCGTGAAGCCCGGCGGCATGCCGGTGCTCGACGCGGCCGGAGCCGCCACGCTCGCCAGGGACGGGCTGCTCTTCGACGCGCGGGCGCGGCCGAGGTACGCGGGGGAGACCGAGCCGATCGACCCGCGCGCCGGGCATATCCCCGGCGCGGTCAACGCGCCCTTCTCCGGGCACGTCGGGGAGGACGGCCGCTGGCGCGACGCTTCGGAACTGGCCGAGCGCTTCGAAGGTCTCGGCTTGGCCCC
The DNA here is from genome assembly GCF_042723975.1 of Amycolatopsis sp. NPDC058340. Classification (NCBI taxonomy): domain Bacteria; kingdom Bacillati; phylum Actinomycetota; class Actinomycetes; order Pseudonocardiales; family Pseudonocardiaceae; genus Amycolatopsis; species Amycolatopsis sp. NPDC058340. The sequence goes on from NZ_JBHXIB010000041.1 coordinate 49,853, forward strand.
GGAGACCCCGGTCGGTGTCTACTGTGGATCGGGCGTCACCGCCTCGTCCGTGGTGCTCGCACTGGAGGTCGCCGGTCACCCCGCGCCCGCCGCGCTGTACGCGGGTTCGTGGTCGCACTGGTCCCGCGATCCGGAGCGCCCGGTGGCGACCGGGGATCTGCCCGGCTGACCCGCGGGCGGTCCGGAGCGACGCGCGAGCCGCGTCCGGGCACTAGAGTTCCGGCCATGCGAGCACCGGCCGTCGTATGGGACTCCTCGCTGCTGGGTTACGACCTCGGCGGCGAGCATCCGTTCAATCCGGTGCGGCTCGAACTGACCATCCGGCTCGCCACCGAACTCGGCGTGCTCGACGGGGTCGAGCTGCTGATCCCCGGCCCGGCGGGCGAGGACGAATTGCGCCGCGTGCACCTCGGCGAGTACATCGAGGCCGTCCGGCAGGCGCCGATGACCGGTGCCGACTTCGCGCACGGGCTCGGCACCGAGGACAACCCGGTCTTCAGCGGGATGCACGAGGCGTCCGCGCTGGTCGTCGGCTCGACGCTGCTGGCCGCGCGGAAGATCGCCGAAGGCGAGGCGACCCGGGCGGTGAACATCGCCGGCGGGCTGCACCACGCGATGCCGGGCAAGGCGTCGGGCTTCTGCGTCTACAACGACTGCTCGGTGGCGATCTCGTGGTTGCTGGACCACGGCTTCGAGCGCGTCGCGTACGTCGACACCGACGTCCACCACGGCGACGGCGTGCAGACGTCGTTCTACGACGACCCGCGGGTGCTGACCGTTTCCCTGCACCAGCACCCGTTCACGTTGTGGCCGGGCACGGGCTACTCGGCGGAGATCGGCAAGGGTGGGGCCGAGGGCACCGCGGTCAACCTGCCGCTGCCGCCCGGCACCCGTGACGGCGGCTGGCTGCGGGCGTTCGAGGCGGTGGTGCCGTCGCTGCTGGAGCAGTTCCGGCCGCAGATCCTCGTCACCCAATGCGGCGTCGACTCGCACGAGGAAGACCCGCTGGCGGATCTCTCGCTCTCCGTGGACGGCCATCGCGCCATCTACCGACGGCTGCGCGAGCTGGCCGAGACGCATACCGGCGGCCGTTGGCTGGCCGTGGGCGGCGGTGGCTACCAGCTGATCAGGGTGGTGCCGCGGTCCTGGACCCATCTGCTCGCCACCGTGCTCGACCGCGACGTCGACCCGGCGACGTCGCTGCCGCCGAATTGGGTCGCGTCGATCTCCAGGGCGGCGCCGAAGGCCGAAATCCCGCCTGGCATGTCCGACGGCCGCGACACCGCCTTCGTCCCGTGGGGGGACGGGGAGGACGAGCCGGTCGACATCGCCATCCGCGACACCCGCCGCGCGATCTTCCCCCTGCACGGCCTCGATCCGGACGATCCGAGGGACTGAACATGGTCAGTGTCTCTCGAAGCGCGCTTTCGGTTTTCCGTAGCCGGGACGCGGCGGCTGTTCACTCACCCGGCCGGGCCGGCGGCCCGCCTCCGGAAAACCGAGGCCTCCGGCCGAAGAGAAACGCGCGCGCGTGTCCGAACCCAACCCATCACCTTCAGTTCGGGAGACACGCTCATGGTCAGTGAGGACACCAAGCGCGACCCCTACGACTACCCGCGTGAGTGGGAGGCCGACGTCCTGCTCTCCGACGGCGGCACGGTGCACCTGCGCCCGGTGATCCCGAGCGACGCCGACGGCCTGGTCGCCTTCCACGGCCGGTTGTCCGAACGCACCCGGTACTTCCGGTACTTCGGCGCCTATCCGCGGATCCCGCAGCGCGACCTCGAACGGTTCTCCGTCGTCGACCACCACGACAGGGTCGCGTTCGTCGCGCTGCTGGGCGACGACATCGTCGCGGTCGGCCGGTACGAGCGGCTCGAGCACGGGCCGTCGGCCGAGGTCGCGTTCGTCGTCGACGACGCACACCAGGGCCGCGGGCTCGGGTCGATCCTGCTGGAGCATCTGGCCGCGGCCGCCTCGGAATCCGGGCTGCGCCGCTTCGTCGCCGAGGTGCTCGCCGAGAACGCGGGCATGGTCCGCGTGTTCCGTGACGCGGGCTACCAGGTCAGCCGCGAGATCGAAGAAGGCGTGCTGCACCTGGAGTTCGACATCGACCCGACCGAGGAGTCGCTCGCGGTCGCCCGCTCCCGGGAGCAGGCCGCCGAGGCCCGCAGCGTGCACAACCTGCTGCATCCGAAGTCGGTCGCGGTGATCGGCGCGTCCACCGATCCGACGAAGATCGGCTACGTCGCCCTCACCAACCTGCTCAGCGCCGACTTCGCCGGCACGGTCTACCCGGTCAACCCGGAGCACAAGTCCGTCCGCGGTGTCCGTGCCTATCCGTCCGTCGTGGACATTCCCGAGGACGTCGACCTCGCGCTGGTCGCCGTTCCCGCCGAGGCCGTCGAGTCCGTTTTGGACGGTGCGCTGGCGAAGGGGGTCAAGACCCTCCTGATCGTCTCCGGCGGGTTCGCCGAGGCCGGGCCGCACGGGCTGCACGCCGAACTGAGGCTGGTCGGGGAGGCCAGGGCGCACGGCATGCGCGTCGTCGGCCCGAACGCGCTGGGCGTGCTCAACACCGACGCCTCGGTCCGGCTCAACGCCACCCTCGCGCCCCGCCTGCCCGCGCGCGGCCGCACCGGGTTCTTCTGCCAGTCCGGCGCGCTGGGCACCGCGATCCTCGCCGACGCCGAAGCGCGCGGCCTCGGCCTTTCCACCTTCGTCTCGGCGGGGAACCGGGCCGACGTCTCCGGCAACGACCTGCTCCAGTACTGGGAGACCGATCCGGCGACCGACCTCGTCCTGCTGTACCTGGAATCGTTCGGCAACCCGCGCAAGTTCGCGCGGCTCGCGCGGCGGCTGGCGCGGACGAAACCGGTGGTGGCGGTGAAATCCGGCAGGCACGCCGTCCGCCCGCAGCTCGCCGCGACGTCGGCGGAGGTCGACGAATCCAGTGTCCAGGCCCTGTTCGAGCAGGCGGGCGTCGTCCGCGTGGACACGCTCGCTCAGCTCTTCGACACCGCGCTGGTCTTCGCCCATCAGCCGCTGCCCGCCGGGCCGCGGATCGCCATCGTCGGCAACTCCAGCGCCATCGGGTTGCTCGCCGCCGACACGGCGCGGGCGCACGGCCTCCGGCTGACCGCCGACCCGGTCGACGTCGGGCCGCAGGCGAGCCCGGAGGAATTCGCCGCCGCCGTGCGCGAAGCACTCAACTCGCCGGAGACCGACGCGCTCGTCGTGGTCTTCGTGCCGCCCTTGGCGATCCCGGGGACCGCGTATGCCCGCGCGCTGCGGGAGGCCGTCGTCGAGATGGACAAGAACAAGCCGATCGTGTCGACCTTCCTGGCCGTCGAGGGCGTGCCGGACGAGCTGGCCGTGCTGTCGGAGGACGGCGTGCCGACGCGGGGTTCGGTCCCGTCGTACCCGAGCCCGGAGCGCGCGGTGAACGCCCTCGCGCGTGTCGTGCGGTACGCCGCCTGGCGCCAGCGGCCACAAGGCAACCTGGTGCGGCCCGCCGGACTGCACGCCGAGCAGGCGCAGGTGATCGTCGGCGAGCTCCTGGCGGCCGAGGACGGCAAGACGACGCTGCTCTCCGACGACGACGTTGTCCGGCTGTTGGGCTGCTACGGCATCGACGTCGTCCCGTTCCAGGTCGTGACGTCCGCCGACGAAGCGGTGAAAGCGGCCGAGGACCTCGGCTTCCCGGTCACCCTCAAGGCCGTCGACGAACGGTTGCGCGGCAGGCCGGACCTCGCCGGGGTGCGGCTCGATCTGTCCTCTGTGGACGGTGTGCGCCGGGCGTACCTCGATCTGCGGGAGATCTCCGGCGACGACGAGGTCTACGTCCAGCGGATGGCGCCCAAGGGCCTGTCCTGCGTGATCGGGCTGCAGGACGACCCTTCGTTCGGCACGCTCGTGTCGTTCGGGCTCTCCGGTCTGGTCAGCACGCTGCTGGGGGACCGGGCCTATCGCGCCGTCCCGCTGACCGACGTCGACGCCGCCACCCTGCTGCGCGAACCGCGGACGTCGCCGCTGCTCACCGGCTACCGCGGCGACGAACCGGCGGATCTGGCCGCGCTCCAGGACATCGTGCTGCGCGTCGCGGCGCTCGCCGAGGACAACCCCGAGGTCCGGTCGATGACGCTCGACCCGATCCTGGCCTCCCCGGACGGCGCCTTCGTGGCCAACGCCCGGATCGTGCTGGGCCCGCCACCGTCGCGTCCCGACACCGGGCCGCGCCGGCTGCGCCCGATCAACGCCCCTACTTGAGTTCGGCCGCGTCCCACTCCTGGGGCGAGCGGGCCGCGAGGTCCGCGTCGTGGCCGGTGAACGCCGCGATATCGCCCCGGATCGTGTTGTGGAACGCGACGACCCGCTCGTCGTGGACGACCATCGTCTGCACCGCTCGCGCTTCCCCGGCGAGGGGACCGGCCGGGATGGTCAGCACGGTCGCGGTGTGCACGAGGTCGAATCCGCCACCGAGCGGGCGGCTCGACACCGGGCGGATCCGGAGCGTGCTGCCCCGGTAGATGGTGTCGAAGATGTTCTGGCTCTCGCGCGCGATCGTCGCGCGGCCGCGCTGGATCCGGCCGACGACGTCGACGAAGTCCGCGTCCTCGGCGAAGTTCGCGGCCCACGCCTGGCCGTCGCCCGCGTTCCAGGCTCGTTCCATCGCGGTGATGATCTCCTCGGTGGTCATCGCTATCCTCTCTTGTAACAGCGATCCATTGCTTAGAACAACGTTCCAACTTTCGAGGAGCATACATGTCGGCGGACCTTCCCGGCATCGTCCGGTTGCGCGATCGCCGTGAGGCGCTGACGCTGCGCACGATCCTGACGGCGGCCCGCGGCCTGTTCGCCGAGCGTGGGTACGCGCGGACCCCGATCCGCCTCATCGCCCAGGAAGCCGGGGTCTCCCCGCAGACCATCTACGCCCATTTCGGTTCGAAGGCCGGCGTCCTCGGCGGTCTCGTCGACCTCCTCGACGACGAGGCCGGGATTCCCGACGTCGTCGCCGAGGCGCGGCGGACCGAGGATCCGGTCGCGCTGCTCGGTCTGCTGGCCACGGTCGCCCGCCAGGTCCGGGAACGCTGCGGCGACATCGTCGCGATGCTGAGCTCCGGTGCCGCCGTCGATCCGGATATCGCCGCGACACAGGCGGAGGGCGCGCGGCGGAACCGGCTCGGCGTCGAGATGGTCATGGACCGTGTCCGGAAGACCGGTCGCCTGGCGCCGAGGGCCACGGACATCGCCGTCGCGCTGATGAGCGCCGACGTCCACACCAGCCTCGTCACCGAGGCCGGGTGGAGTCACGACGACTACGAAGCCTGGCTCAAGGACACCTTGGTCGCGTCGCTGCTTCGGTGACGCAGGTTCTCGGCGAAGAACTCGGAGAGCCGAGCGCGCTGGACGGCGACGCTCTGTGCCGGGTCGATGGTGCCGACGAACGCGGCTGGAGCGTTGCCCAGCTGAGGCAGGAGGGTCTGGTAGTCGGTGAAGCTGAAGTGCTCACCGTCCGGCAGGCGCGTTTCCCCGGTCCAGCCGCGCTGATTGCGCTGGAACTCCTGCCAGGACGCGTCCGACGCCGCGCTGTGGTCACCGGCGCTCATCAGCAGGAACGGCCGGTCCAGTCCTTCGTCGGCGACGCGGCCGAAGATCCGCTGGGATTGCGAGTGGGCCATGCTGCCGTCCAGGTTCGCCCCGGCGACGACGCGCCGGTCGCTCACCATCGTCTCGCCCGCGGTGAACCCACCGGCCGAGTGGCCGAACATGCCGGCCCGGGTCAGGCCGAGCGCGTCGAGGACGAACCGCGTGTCCTGGACGCGGGTCTCGATCACGCGTTTCGACACCTCGATACTCGACGGCGGCAAGGCCTTCTTCTCGACGCGGCCGCCGGGGAACTCCACCGCTTCCGCTTCGTGGGTGTGGTCGATGGCCACCACGACGTAGCCCTCGCTCGCGAGCTGCTCCTGGTGCGTGGTGCCGTGCGAACGCGACAACGTGCCCCCGGGCGAGTACAGCACGACCGGCCGCTTGCCGCCGATCGCGGGCGCGCCGATCCGGGAGTGGGTCGGGAAGCGGTAGTCGATCCGATCCGCCGGCATCCCCAGTTTGACGGCGTCGCCTTCGGCCACCACCTTCGCGACACCTGGCGCCATGTACGGCGCTTTCGGCTTTCCGCTCGGCAGCGCCGGGTACCGCACGGTGACCATCAATTCCCTTGCCGTACCGGGAACCCACGGGTCCTGGCGGGAGCGGTCGAGCAGATGGAGGTCGGTGCTGCCGACCGCGAACGGGCCCGTCGGCGCGGGCAGGGTCAACCGGACGGGTGCCGCCGAAGCGGACGGCGTGAGGAGGACGGCGGGGAGGGTGAGCGCGGTGGCGAGTACGCCGATGCGGCGTGTTGTTCGTTTCATGGCACCGAACGTAGGGAGCGAACAGGTCCCGGGACATCGGGAAGATCACCCGTCCCGACCCTGGGATCGGTCCCGGGGGTAGCGGACTTCCCAGGCGTCCGTCGTGCCGTCCGCGGCCAGCTCTCGCTTGAGCACCTTGTGCGTGGCCGTCCGCGGCAAGCTTTCGAGCACCCGCACGAACTTCGGCCGCTGTTTCGGCCCGAGATCGCCTTGTGCGGCGACGAAAGCGGCGAACTCGTGCGCGTCGATCGGTGCCCGGCAGACGAGCGCGGCCAGCACCTGGTCGCCGACGCGCGGATCCGGGACGCCGTACACGGCGGCCTCGCTGACGGCGGGATGCCGCAGGAGCGCGCGTTCGATCGGGGCGGTGCCGAGGTTTTCGCCGTCGACGCGCAGCCAATCGCCGAGCCTGCCCGCGAAATAGCAGTAGCCGTCCGCGTCGAGGTACGCCAGGTCGCCGGTGTGGTACATCCCGTCGCGCATCCGCTCGGCCTCGGCCGCGGGGTCGCCGTAGTACCCGGCGAAGAAACCGGGACCACCGGTGTTGACCAGTTCGCCGACCGCCTCGGCGGTGTTGAGCAGCTGCCCGCCTTCGCCGAATTCCGCCGGGGGACAGGGTTTCCCGGTCTCCGGATGGAGGACGGCGACGCCGTCGAGCAGGCGGCCGAGCGAACCGGGCGGGGTGGTGGCGTCCCTGCCGAAGTTCACGCCTCCCTCGGTCGAACCGAACGCGTCGACCACGTGGCAGCCGAATCGCTTACCGAAGGCGGCGAGGTCGGCTTCCGCGCCTTCGTTGCCATAGACCAGTTTCAGCGGATTGTCGGCGTCGTCGTCCCGCGCGGGCGTGGTGAGCACATAGGACAGTGGTTTGCCGACGTAGTTGGCGTAGGTGGCCCCGAACCTCCGGACGTCCGGAAGGAAGCCGGAGGCCGAGAACCGCCGCCGCAACGCGATCCCCGCGCCCGCGGCGAGCCCGACCGCCCAGCCCGCCATGATGGCGTTGGAATGGAACATCGGCATCGACACGTAGACGGTGTCCTCTGTGGACAGACTGAACCGGGTGGCCAGCATCTCGCCGGGATAGGCGATCTTGCCGTGGGTGCACCGGACGGCCTTCGGATCGCCGCTGGTGCCGGAGGTGAAGATCAGCATGAGCAGGTCTTCGGGTTTCGCGGCGACGGGGACGACGGCCTCCCTCGCCGGTTCGAGATCGCTCAGCGGCAGCACCGGCACGCCGGCCTCGGACAGCAGTGGAAGGTACTTCTCCTCGGTGAACACCAGCTCGCAGTCGGCCAGCGCGATGTCCCGGGCCAGCGCCGCGCCCCGGCGGGTGGGGTTCAAGCCGACCAGCACGTGCCCCGAGAGCGCCGCGCCGCCGAGCAGGAACGAGAACTCGGGGACGTTGTCCGCCAGTAACCCGAAATGCCCGCCGGGACGCAGGATCCCGGCGAGCGCGGCCGCGTGTCCGGCGCAGGCCCGGACGTGGTCGGCCCAGGTCCAGCGCCGGTCCTCGAACAGCAACCCGGTCGAGCGGTCCTCCGCCCGCGCGAGCAGGAGTTCCGTGACCGTGGGTGTCATGCCGGAGCCGCGGCCAGGAGGTCGCCGAGCCCGCCCAGCTGCGCGGTCGCCCCGCCGAAGGTGAACTCGAGCCGCTTCGCCGCGACGAAGTAGCGATGCAGGGTGTGGTCGACGTCGATGCCGACCCCGCCGTGGATGTGCACGGCGGTGTGCGCGACCCGATGTCCGGCCTCGGCCGCCCAGAACTTCGCCGTCGCGACCTCCTCGGCCGCCGGAAGTCCTTCGCTCAGCCGCCAGGCGGCCTGCCACAACGTCAGCCGGACGGCTTCGACGTCGACGTAGGCGTCGGCGAGCCGCTGCCGCACGGCTTGGAAACTCCCGATCAGGTGACCGAACTGCTTGCGCTCCCGCGCGTACGCCGCGGTCAGCTCCAGTGCCCGTTCGACGACGCCGAGCTGCTGCGCGCAGACACCGATCGTGCCCCGCAGCCGCAGCCATTCGCCGACGTCGCCCAGCGAGGCCGTGGCCTTCGCGCCGGACAGTTCGACGAGTGCCGCGTCGGCGTGGTCGACGGTCCGCTGCGGCGAGACCGTCACCGCGTCCCGGTCGAGCAGGAACACCTGACTACCGCCGTCGATGGCGGCTTCGACGAGGAACCCGTGCGCGAACGCGCCCGACGGCACCGCGGTCTGCGCGCCGGTCAGCCGCCAGCCGTCGCCGTCGGCCTCGGCGGTGAACCCGCACGGCACGCCGTAGTCCGGCAGAGCCACCGCGAGGACGTGGTCACCGCGCAGGACCGGGACGATCCAGCGCTCGGCCAGCCGCCCGTCTCCGAAGGCGGCCACCGCCGCCGCGCCCATGACCACCGACGTCAGATACGGCACGGGCGCGACCGCGCGGCCGATCTCGGCGAGTACGGAACACTGCTCCAGCAGTCCGAAACCGCCACCGCCGACCGACTGCGGAAGGGCGGCGTCGAGCACGCCGGCCTGGGCCAGCGAAGTCCACAGTGGAGCGTCGAAGCCGCCGGAACCGTGCGGCCCCAGCACATCCGGGGTGACCTTGTCCGTCAGGATCCGGCGCGTGAGCGACGCGAGGTCTCGCTGCGCTTCGGTGAGCGTGAAGTCCATCGATATCTCCTAGCGCGTGACGGGCAGGCCGAGGGCGGTCGCGGCGATCATGTCCCGCTGGATCTCGTTGGCGCCGCCGCCGAAGGTGAGGATCAGCGACGAGCGGTGCAGCCGTTCGATCCGGCCGCGCAGCTGGGCACCGGGGGAGCCCTCGCGGACCACCGCGCCCGCGCCGAGGATCTCCATCATCAGCCGGTACGCCTCGGTCGCGAACTCCGTGCCGAACACCTTGGTCGCCGACGCCTCCTCCGGGCCCAGCTCGCTGCTCGCGGCGGCCCAGGCGATCCGCCAGTTCCGCAGTTTCAGGTACTCGGCGTGCGTGTGGATCCGCGCCAGGTGCAGCCGTACCCACGGCTGGTCGGCGACGCGGGTGCCGTCGGGCAGCTTCGTGGTCTGCGCCCAGGTCCGCACCTCGCGCAGCGACGTCTGGATCGGCGCGGCCGAGGTCAGCGCGACCCGCTCGTGGTTGAGCTGGTTCGTGATGAGCGGCCAGCCCTCGTTCTCCCCGGCGACCCGGGAGGTCACCGGGACGCGGACGTCGTCGTAGTAGGTGGCGCTCGTGCCCGGCCCGGCGACGGTGTGCACCTTCGTCCAGGAGAAGCCGGGTGCGGAGGTCGGCACGATCAGCATGCTCAGGCCCTTGTGCCGATGCGCCTCGGGGTCGGTGCGGGCGGCCAGCCAGATGTAGTCGGCGTATTCGATCAGGCTCGTCCACATCTTCTGGCCGTTGATGACGTAGTCGTCGCCGTCGCGGATCGCGCGGGTGCGCAGGGCCGCCAGGTCGGTGCCCGCGCCAGGCTCGGAGTAACCGATCGCGAAATGCAGCTCTCCCGCGGCGATCTTCGGCAGGTAGAACGCCTTCTGTTCTTCGGTGCCGTAGCGCATGATGGTCGGCCCGACGGTGTTCACCGTGAGGAACGGGACGGGCACCCCGGCGGCGGCCGCCTCGTCGGTGAAGATGAGCTGGTCGAGCATCGGCCGGTCCTGCCCGCCGTACTCGCGGGGCCAGCCGATCGCGAGCCAGCCCGAACTGCCGAGGTCGCGAACGATTTCCTTGTACACCAGGCCGTTGCCGTACTCGCCACCGTCGCCTGCGAGGGCTTCGCGGCGTTCCGGGGTCATCAGCCCGGCGAAGTACTCCCGGAGTTCGCCTGCCAGTGCCCGCTGCTCCGGCGTGTAGTCGATCCGCATCCGTCACCTCTGCCGTCGGTGCTCGTTACTGGTGCCATGGCCGCTCACGGCGGTAGGGTAGAACCTGTTCTAGTTGTACCAGGTATGGCGGCGAGGAGGGAATATGGAGATCGACGTCGATCGCTCGCTCTGCGAGGCGAACGCGATCTGTGTCGGCTTCGCGCCCGAGGTCTTCGATCTCGACGACGACGAGGAGCTTGTCCTCGCACCGGGCGAAGTTCCGCAGAATCAAGTAGAACGTGTTACTCAAGCCGTGGCGAGCTGTCCAAAAAACGCCCTGCTCATACGTGGTTAGTGCCGTCTATTTGCTGCTTGCATCGAGCGAGAACAGATTCTAGTGTGTGCAGAGAGGCAAGGAGGCCCGGAGTGAGTTTGGACGGCAAGACGGCCATCGTGACCGGCGCCGGCGCGGGACTCGGCCGGGCCGAGGCGCTGGCGCTGGCCGCCGCGGGGGCGTCGGTGGTGGTCAACGACGTGTCGGACGCGGCGCGGGCGGTGGCCGACGAGATCGAGGCCGAGGGCGGCAAGGCCATCGCGGTCACCGGCGACGTGTCGGAGTCCGCGACCGCGGACGCGCTGCTCACCGCCGCCGTCGACCACTTCGGCGGGCTGCACGTCCTGGTCAACAACGCGGGCGTGCTGCGCGACCGGATGCTCTTCTCGATGACCGACGACGAATGGGACACGGTGCTCCGTGTCCACCTGCGCGGGCATTTCCTGCTTTCGCGCAACGCCGGGGCGTACTGGCGCGACAAGTCCAAAGTGGACGGCGCGCCGGTGTACGGCCGGGTGGTCAACACCGCGTCGGAGTCGTTCCTGCTCGGCGCGCCCGGCCAGCCGAACTACGGCGCGGCCAAGGCGGGCATCGCCGCGCTGACCGTCTCCACGGCGCGCGGCCTGTCCCGCTACGGCGTCCGCGCCAACGCGATCTGTCCGCGTGCCCGCACCGCGATGACCGAAGCGGTCTTCGGCGCCGACGCGCCGGAGGGGATCGACCCGCTTTCGGTCGACCATGTCGCGCCGTTCGTGTCGTTCCTCTGCTCGCCGGACGCCGATCGCGTAAACGGACAGGTGTTCCTCGTCTACGGCGGGATGGTCGCGCTGATGCGGCCGCCGTCGGTGGAACAGCGGTTCGACACCGCCAACGGCGTCTGGACCCCCGAAGAACTCGCCACCAGCGTGGGCGGCTACTTCGCCGACCGCGACCCGGAACGGATGTTCTCCGCGTCCGAGATCATGTCGCTGCCGTGAACCGGAGGAGATGACGATGGGCAGGCTCGACGGCAAGGTAGCGCTGATCACCGGCGGCGCCCGCGGGCAGGGCGAGGCGGCCGCGCGGCTGTTCGTCGCCGAGGGCGCGCGGGTGGTGATCGCCGACATCAACGACCTCGACGGCAAGAAACTCGCCGCCGATCTCGGCGAATCGGCCGTCTACCAGCACCTCGACGTCGGCGACGAGGCCGAATGGGAGGCCGCGATCGAGCGTGCCCACGCGGAGTTCGGCCCGCCGACCGTGCTGGTCAACAACGCGGGCATCCTGCATTTCTCCGAACTGGGCAAGACCACGCTCGCCGACTACGAACGCGTCATCCGGGTCAATCAGATCGGGGCGTTTCTCGGGATGCGTTCGGTCGTTGAACCGATGACCGGGGCCGGAGGCGGCTCCATCGTCAACGTGTCCTCAGTGGAGGGGCTCGCCGGGATGCCGTTCCTCGTCGCCTACACCGCGAGCAAGTTCGCGATCCGCGGGATGACCAAGGTCGCCGCGCTCGAACTCGGCGCGAAGAACATCCGGGTCAATTCGGTCCACCCCGGCGCGATCGACACCCCGATGGTCGCCGCGGCCGCGGGCGGGCAGAAAGTCGACATGTCGTGGGTGGGCAAGAAGGTCGCGCTGGGCCGCGTCGGGCAGCCGGAGGACATCGCGAAACTCGTGTTGTTCCTGGCCAGTGACGAAAGTTCGTACAGCACGGGCGCGGAGTTCGTCGCCGACGGCGGTGCCACGGCCACGCATGCGCTCAAGTTTTGACGCGGAGGTGCCGAGAGCAGAGTGAACACCGCTAACGCAATGGGGCGTTGACAGGTGGAGTAAGACTCGGGGCAGGCGACTGGGAGGTTCTGTGGGAGCGACGGTGTCCGTCCCCGGTACGGGTGCGCTCACACAGGTCGGCAGGCTCGCGACGCTGTCGTGGGAAGTCCTGCGCGCGATCTTCAAACGACCGTTCCAGTTCCGCGAATGGATCCAGCAGTGCTGGTTCTTCGCCAGTGTCACCATCCTGCCCACGGCGCTGGTGGCGATCCCGTTCGGCGCGGTCATCGCGCTGCAGCTGGGCTCGCTGACGCAGCAGATCGGCGCGCAGTCGTTCACCGGCGCCGCCAGCGCGCTCGCGATCGTGCAGCAGGCGAGCCCGCTGATCACCGCGCTGCTGGTGGCGGGCGCGGGCGGCAGCGCGGTCTGCGCCGACATCGGCGCCCGCAAGATCCGCGAAGAGATCGACGCGATGGAGGTACTCGGGGTCAACCCGATCCAGCGCCTGATCGTGCCCCGCGTCCTCGCCGCGATTGTGGTTTCGGTGCTGCTGAACGGTTTGGTCAGCGTCGTCGGCGTGCTCGGCGGCTACTTCTTCAACGTCGTCATGCAGGGCGGTACCCCGGGCGCGTATCTCGCGAGCTTCAACGCGCTCGCGCAGGTGCCGGATCTGTGGATCAGCGAGATCAAGGCGCTCCTCTACGGTTTCGTCGCCGGGGTGGTCGCGGCGTTCCGCGGGCTGAACCCGGCGGGCGGGCCGAAGGGCGTCGGCGACGCGGTGAACCAGGCCGTGGTCATCACGTTCCTGCTGCTGTTCCTGATCAACGTCGTGCTGACGGCGATCTACCTGCGGATCGTGCCGCCGAAGGCGATGTGACATGGCAGGCGAACCCGCTGTTTCCGACCGGACGCTCGAGATCATCGCGCGTCCCGGGGCGATGCTGGAAGGCTTCGGCGGCCAGCTGTCGTTCTACTTCCGCGCGCTGGCCTGGACCCCGCGCACGATCCGGCGTTACGGCCGCGAGATCTTCCGCCTGCTGACCGAAGTCAGCTTCGGCACCGGCGCGCTCGCGGTGATCGGCGGGACGCTCGGCGTGATGATCGGGATGACGCTGTTCACCGGCCTCATCGTCGGCTTGCAGGGCTATTCGGCGCTGAACCAGCTCGGCACCGCCGCGCTCACCGGGTTCATCTCGGCCTACTTCAACACCCGTGAGGTCGCGCCGCTTTCGGCCGGGCTCGCGCTTTCGGCCACCGTCGGCTGCGGGTTCACCGCGCAACTGGGCGCGATGAAGATCTCCGAGGAGATCGACGCGCTCGAAGTGATGGGTGTGCCGAGCATGCCGTACCTGGTGACGACGCGGGTGATCGCCGGCGTCACCGCGGTCATCCCGCTGTACGCCGTCGGCCTGCTCTCGTCCTATCTCGCCTCACGGCAGATCACCATCTGGCTCTACGGCCAGTCCGCGGGCACCTACGACCATTACTTCACGCTGTTCCTGCCACCGGAGGACGTGCTCTGGTCGTTCCTCAAGGTGATCATCTTCAGCGTGCTCGTCATCCTTTCGCATTGCTACTACGGCTATACCGCCAGCGGTGGGCCCGCCGGGGTCGGCGTCGCGGTCGGCCGCGCGGTGCGAACCTCGATCGTGCTGATCTCGGTCCTCGACTTCTTCCTGAGCCTCGCGATCTGGGGCGCCACCACGACAGTGAGGATTTCCGGGTGAACAGGAGGATTCTGCTGCAGCGGCTCCGGCACCAGGTGCTGGGGCTGATCTTCCTCGTGGTGGTCGTGCTGTTCTTCGTCACCACCATCGCCTTCTACCAGAAGGCCTTCACGTCGGTGACCGTGGTGAAACTGGAGACCGACCGCATCGGCAACCAGATGCGCGTGGGCGCGGACGTCAAGGTGCGCGGGATGGTCGTCGGCGAGGTGCGGTCGATCCAGGCCCACGGGGATCGCGCCACGATGGATCTGGCGTTGCAGCCGGACAAGACGTCGGTCATCCCGTCGAACGTGTCCGCGCGGCTGCTGCCGAAGACGCTGTTCGGCGAGCGGTACGTCGCTTTGCAGGTACCGGAGAAGCCTGAGCGCCACATCGCCGAGGGCGACGTCATCCCGCAGGACCGCAGCAGCAGCGCGATCGAACTGGAAACCGTGCTCGGCAACGTGATGCCGTTGCTGCAGGCCGTCCAGCCGGAGAAGATGGCCAGCACGCTCAACGCCGTCGCGTCCGCTTTGGACGGTCAAGGCAAGCAACTCGGCGCGACGATGGCGGGACTTTCGGACTACCTCGGCAAGGTGAACCCGTCGCTGCCCGATCTCAAGGCCGACATCACCGGGGTCGCCGACGCCGCCAAGATCTACGACAAGGCCGCGCCGGATCTGCTGGCCGCGCTCTCGGATCTGACCACCACGAGCAAGACCCTGGTAGAGAGCCAGCGCGGTCTCGCCGACGTCTATTCGACGGTGACCGCGGCCTCGATCGACCTGACGAGCTTCCTGAAAGTGAATCAGGACAACCTGATCCGGCTCACCACCAACCTGCAGCCCACATTGGACGTCCTCGCGAAATACGCGCCGGAGTACCCGTGCCTGCTCAAACAACTGGCCGAATCGGTGCCCCGCGCGGAACTCGCGTTCGGCAAGGGCACCGCGCATCCCGAGGTCAGCCGGGTGACGATCGAGTTCACGCCGAGCCGGGGCAAGTACCTGCCCGGGGTCGACGAGCCGAAGTACGACGACAAACGCGGCCCGCGCTGCTATCCGCAGGTACCGCCGCCGGGACGCTGGCCGCAGTACCCGCCGGACGGCGCCATCGACGACGGATCGTCGAAGCCCGCGCCGCCGCGCGATCCCGACGGCACCCTGCCCTCGAACGGGACCATTCCCGCGGGCGGGGGCGCGGGTGGTTCGGTGGTGAACTCGCCGGACGAGCAGCGGCTGGTCGACCTGCTCGTGTCGCCGGCGATGGGCACGACGCCGGACCAGGTGCCGAACTGGGGCAGCCTGCTGGTGGGGCCGCTGTACCGCGGGGCGGAGGTGGAGCTGCGATGAGGACTCAGCCGAGCTCGCCGGGCGCCCGGCCGACGTTGCGAAAGCCACTTTCGCAACCTTCAACGTTGCGAAAG
>NZ_JBHXIB010000042.1:0-11172 GCF_042723975.1 Amycolatopsis sp. NPDC058340
CGTTAGAACACGAATCGCCACTCACGACCACCCGCACCGAACGGTCACCGCATGTTGAGCTCGCTTACCGCCGCGTACCTCGCCTTCTCCCTCGTCCTGCTCCCGCCCACCGAGATCCGGCCTGACCAGGTCGAACACGTCGCCCTGCCCTGCGTCCAGGCGGGCGCGTCGACCGACGACGGGGACGCCGCCAAAACCCTCAACCAGCAGCTCGCCACCAAGATGCGCGGCTACATGAACCCGTACAACACCTCGTGCGCCAGAGTGATCGTCGAGACCGTGCAGAGATCGGGGCTCAACGATCGCGCGGCGGCCATCGCGATCGCGACGGTGATCGTCGAGTCGAGTATCGCCAATCTCGACGGCGGCCTCGGTGACTCGGTCGGACTCTTCCAGCAGCGCGCGAGCTGGGGTTCCTTCGAACAGCGGACCGACCCGGTCTGGGCCACCGGCCGGTTCCTCGCCGTGATGCGGCAGTTCTTCCCGAACGACTCGTGGAACAACGTCGCGATCGGGGAAGTCGCCGCGGCGGTCCAGCGTCCGGCGGCCAAATACCGGCATCGCTACGGCGTCGAGGCCGACGACGCGGGCAAGATCGTCAACGAGCTGTGGGCCCAGAACGGCGAATGGCCCCTGCCCACGAAGGTGGACAGGGGCCATTGAGCCGTGAAGGAGCTACTTGCGCCAGGCGGTGCGCTGCTTCCGGATGTCGAGCACCAGCCCGAACATCATCAGCAGCGACAGGCCGATCAGCCACAGGTTCTCGGTCCAGCCGTGGTGGTTGCCGTACAGCATCACCAGCAGGATGATCGCGCTCAGCCAGCCCGCGACCCGCGTCGCCTTCGGGAAGGAACCGTGCCAGCCCCACTCGGCCGACGGCTCGTCGCGGGGGTCAACGGTGTCGACGCCCACCCGGCCGCGCTTTTCGACCGCTTTGCTCGCCACGATCAACTCCTCAAAACCCGATGGTTCGCTTGCCCGCGAATGATCCCACACCTGGCTGCACGCGCCCGACGGGCCCCAAGCGACAATGAGCCCCGATGACTACCTCGCGAAGTGTGCTCGTGCTCGGTTCGACCGGATCGGTCGGCGCCCAGGCCCTCGACGTCGCGGCCCGCAACCCGGAGCTGTTCCGGGTCGCCGGGATCGCCGCGGGCGGCTCCGACCCCGCCGCGCTGGCCGCGCAGGCCCTGGCGCACCAGGTCGACGCCGTCGCCATCAGCAGGCCGACGGCCGTGGAAGACCTGCAGCTCGCGCTGTACGCCGAGGCGCAGAAGCGCGGCTACTCCAGCGGCGACTTCAAGCTCCCGCGCATCTACGCCGGGGCCGACGCGGTCGTCGAGATGATCGACGCCACCCCCGTGGACGTCGTGCTCAACGCGCTTCCGGGCTCCCAGGGCCTCCCGCCGACCCTGCGCGCGCTCGCCACCGGCGCCACGCTCGCGCTGGCCAACAAGGAGTCGCTGATCGCGGGCGGGCCGCTCGTGCTGGCCGCGGCCAAGCCCGGCCAGCTCGTCCCGGTGGACTCCGAGCACTCCGCGATCGCGCAGGCCCTGCGCGCCGGCCGCGAGTCCGAGGTCGCCCGGCTGGTGCTCACCGCCTCGGGCGGCCCGTTCCGAGGACGCAAGCGCGAGGAGCTGGCCGACGTCACCGTCGAGCAGGCGATGGCGCATCCGACCTGGTCGATGGGGCCGCTCATCACGATCAACTCGTCCACCTTGGTCAACAAGGGGCTGGAGCTGATCGAGGCGAAGCTCCTGTTCGACATCGAGACCGACCGCATCGACGTGGTCGTCCACCCGCAGTCGATCATCCACTCGATGGTGACCTTCGTGGACGGTTCGACGATCGCCCAGGCCAGCCCGCCCGACATGCGGCTGCCGATCGCGCTGGCGCTGCACTGGCCGGACCGGGTGCCGGGCGCGGCGGCCGCGTGCGTCTGGGACAAGCCCGCGAGCTGGACTTTCGAGCCGCTGGACAACGACGCGTTCCCCGCCGTCGAGCTGGCGCGGCACGCCGGGACCGTGGGCGGCTGCATCCCGGCGGTCTACAACGCGGCGAACGAGGAGCTGGTGGCCGCCTTCCTGGCACAGAACACCGGCTTCACCTCGATTGTGGACACTATTGCCCAGGTGGTGGAAGCCGCCGACGAATGGCGTCGTGAACCTCGCGACGTTGATGACGTACTAGCTGCCGAGCGCTGGGCTCGCGCGCGTGCCGGTGCGCTGATCGGTAAGGGGAAGTAGCGCGTGCTCTGGTTCATTCTCGGGATCGTGCTGTTCGCGCTGGGGATCTGCCTGTCCGTCGCGCTGCACGAAGCCGGTCACATGTGGGCGGCCAAGGCCTTCGGCATGAAGGTCCGGCGCTACTTCATCGGCTTCGGGCCGACGATCTTCTCCTTCCGTCGCGGTGAGACCGAATACGGCGTGAAGTGGATCCCGCTCGGCGGGTTCTGCGACATCGCGGGCATGACCGCGCTCGACGAGGTCACCCCGGAGGAGTCGAAGCGCGCGATGTGGCGCTTCAAGACCTGGAAGCGCACCGTCGTCATGTCGGCGGGCTCGGCGATGCACTTCATCCTCGGTTTCATCATCCTCTACCTGATGGCCGTCACCATGGGCCTGCCGAACCCGGCCGCCCAGGCCGCTCCCACCGAGGCCGTGATCAGCGCCACGTCGTGCGCCCGTGCGGCCACCACGGTGGAGCAGCTGAACGACACCACCTGCCCGCCGAACGCCCCGACCCCCGCGAAGACCGCCGGTCTCCAGGCGGGCGACAAGGTCGTCTCCGTCGCGGGCAAGCCGATCAAGACCTGGCGCGAAATGCTCGCGGCCGTCCAGGTCGCCAACGGCCCGACGCCGTTCGTGGTCGAGCGGAACGGGCAGCGGCTGAACCTGACCGTCGACGTGCCGCGCGTGCAGCGGCTGGTCGCCGACGGTTCCAACAACACCACGGTCAAGGACGTCGGCATGATCGGCGCCTCGCCGATCCAGAACACCGCGCCGCCGCTGCTGACCTACGGCCCCGTCGACGCGATCGGCGGGACGCTCAGCTTCACCGGCACGATGTTCTCCGAGACCGCCAAGCGGCTGATCGAGTTCCCGTCGCGGATCCCCGCGGTGGTGGAGTCCATCTTCGGCGGCGAGCGCGACCCGAACACCCCGGTCAGCGTGGTCGGCGCCAGCCGGATCGGTGGCGAGGCCGCCGAGCGCGGCCTGTGGGAGATCTTCGTGCTCCTGCTGGCGAGCCTGAACTTCTTCATCGGCGTGTTCAACCTGCTGCCGCTGCTCCCGCTCGACGGCGGGCATATCGCGGTCGTCTGGTACGAGCGCGTCCGTGACTGGATCCGGAAGCTGCGCGGCAAGGCGGCGGGCGGACCGGTCGACTACACGAAGCTGTCCGCGGTCACGATGGTGCTCGTCTTCATCGGCGGCGCGGTGACTCTGCTCACCGTCACCGCCGACATCGTGAACCCGGTCAAGCTGTTCCAGTGACGGCCGACGGTGGCGACGGAGCGCGCTGTCAGCATCATTGGGCTGCCCAGGTAACGCTGCTCACCGTGACGGCTGACGTCGTGTATGTCCGCCGATCGGGGTAGGTACGCTTGAAGGCGTGACTGTCGCTCTTGGTATGCCAGCGCTTCCCCCTCCCGTCCTCTCCGAGCGTCGCAAGACCCGACAGCTGCAGGTCGGGCCGGTCGGCGTCGGCAGCGAGCACCCGATTTCGGTGCAGTCGATGACCACCACGCTCACTTCCGACGTCAACGCGACACTGCAGCAGATCGCCGAGCTGACCGCTGCGGGCTGTGACATCGTGCGCGTCGCGTGCCCGTCCGCGGACGACGCCGAAGCCCTGCCCGCGATCGCGAAGAAGTCGCAGATCCCGGTGATCGCCGACATCCACTTCCAGCCGAAGTACGTCTTCGCCGCGATCGAGGCGGGCTGCGCGGCCGTCCGGGTGAACCCGGGCAACATCCGCAAGTTCGACGACCAGGTCAAGGAGATCGCGCGGGCCGCGAAGGACCACGGCACCCCGATCCGGATCGGCGTCAACGCGGGTTCGCTGGACAAGCGGATCATGGACAAGTACGGCAAGGCGACCCCGGAGGCGCTGGCCGAGTCCGCGCTGTGGGAGGCGTCGCTGTTCGCCGAGCACGACTTCTACGACGTGAAGATCTCCGTGAAGCACAACGACCCGGTGGTCATGGTGCGCGCGTACGAGATCCTCGCCGAGCAGTGCGACTACCCGCTGCACCTCGGGGTCACCGAGGCGGGCCCGGCGTTCCAGGGCACCATCAAATCGGCCGTGGCCTTCGGCGCGCTGCTGCGCCAGGGCATCGGCGACACGATCCGGGTCTCGCTGTCGGCGCCGCCGGTGGAAGAGGTCAAGGTCGGGATCCAGATCCTGCAGTCGCTGAACCTCAAGGAGCGCAAGCTCGAGATCGTCTCCTGTCCTTCGTGCGGCCGTGCGCAGGTGGACGTCTACACGCTCGCCGAGCAGGTCACCGCCGGGCTCGAGGGCATGGAGGTCCCGCTGCGCGTCGCGGTCATGGGCTGCGTCGTCAACGGCCCCGGCGAAGCGCGTGAGGCCGACCTCGGCGTCGCTTCGGGTAACGGCAAGGGCCAGATCTTCGTCAAGGGCGAGGTCATCAAGACCGTCCCCGAACACGCGATCGTCGAGACCCTGATCGAAGAGGCCATGCGCATCGCCGAAGAGTCGGGCCAGACGATCGGCGAGGGCGAGCCCACCGTCACCGTCGGCTGACTGGTCGAGACCACGCCGGGACCGGACCTTTCCCGGCGTGGTGATCCCGACCTGCCGAAGTTCTCTCAGCGTGTCGTGAAGCTTGCGTTCCGTTTGCGCCGCTCATCTGGCACTCTGGAGTGGTGTTGCGGCTTGCAGGTGCACGGCTGCTCGATGATCGGGACTATCCCGCGGTCCGTGCCGCGCTCGCCACAGACCCGGTCGGCAGCTGCATGGTCAGTGCCAGGGTGGAGACCGCGGGTCTCGACCCCTGGCGGCTCGGCGGCGAGCTCTGGGCCGCCGATTCCCGCCCCGTGCGCGCGGGCAGGCTCCAGGGGTTGTGCTTCTCCGGGCCGAATCTGATCCCGTTGCGCGGCAACGCCTCCGCTTTGCGTTCCTTCGCCGATCGCGCCCTGCGCCGTCAGCGGAGCTGCTCGTCGCTCGTCGGCCCGGCCGAGCAGGTACTGGGCCTGTGGGACGAACTCGAGCCGGAATGGGGCCCCGCCAGGGAAGTCCGGCACGACCAGCCGTTGATGGCACTCGACGGGATTCCGTCCGTCGCCGCCGATCCGCTGGTCCGCGCGGTGCGCCCGGAGGAACTCGACCGGTACCTCCCGGCCGCGATCGCCATGTTCGTCGAGGAGGTCGGCGTCGACCCCCGCAACGGTGACGGTGGCGCCGGGTATCGCGCCCGCGTCGCGGAGCTGATCGCCGGCGGCCGGGCGTTCGCGCGGTTCGAGGACGGCGAGGTCGTCTTCAAGGCCGAGATCGGCGCGATGTCCTCCACGGTCGGCCAGATCCAAGGGGTCTGGGTGCATCCGGAACGCCGCGGCGGCGGGCTCGGCACCGCCGGGACGGCGTCCGTGGTGACCAGGCTCGTCCGCGGGATGGGCCGCACGGCCAGCCTGTACGTCAACGCCTACAACAGCCCGGCGCTCGCCGCCTATCGCAAGATCGGCTTCCAGCAGGTCGGGCAGTACGCGACGGTTCTGTTCTAGGCCGTGTCGCGTCCGGCCGGAACGGGCCGGGGCTGGCAGGATCTCCAAACATGCCTGCAGGTCGTCGTGTCGCCGTCGTCGTGCTCGCGGGGCTGGTGGGCCTCTCGGCCGCCGGGTGCGGGCTCTTCGCCGATTCGGGTCCCGAAGACGCCATCTCGGGTTTCCTCGGCGGGCTGACTTCCGGTGACGTCGCCGCCGCGGCGTCCTTCACCGATTCGCCGGACGCCGCGCGCGAGTCGCTGGAGATGGCGCGGAAGGCGCTTTCGCCCGAGTCGATCACCATCGTGGACAAGCAGGTCCGGCATTCGTCCGGTGCGGACAACGGGACGGCGACCTATCAGCTCACCTGGAACCTGCCGCGCGGCCGGGTCTGGACGTACAAGGCCGACGCGCAGGTCCATTCCACCCAGGACGGCTGGAAGGTGCGCTGGCTGCCCACCGCGCTCCATCCGCAGCTGGCCGCGCAGCAGAGCATCGCGCTGAAGGCGGATCCGCCGGATCTCGCGCCGGTACTGGACCGCGACGGGACGCCGTTGCTGCGCCCGCAGACGGTCGTCAGTGTCGTGCTCGACCCGGCGAAGGCGGGCGATCTGGTGGCCGTCACCGACAAACTTGGCGCGGCGCTCAACCGGTTCGAGCCGTCGGTGACCGGTCAGTCGATCCGCGACGGCGTGAAGACGCTCAAACCCGGCTCCGGCTATCCGGTGGTGAGCCTGCGGGCGAACAGCTACCAAGAGGTGAAGCCCCAGATCTACGACCTGCCCGGGGTCCGGTTCAGCCAGCAGGAAAGGCTGCTGCCGGACGACAAGAACTTCGGCAAGCAGGTGCTGCCCGCGGTCCGGTCGCTCGTCGAGGACCAGGTGGAGGGCTCGGCGGGCTGGCGCGTCGTCACGCTCGACACGGGCGGCGGCGAGATCACCGACCTGCACTCCGAGAATCCCAAACCGGCGCCCGCGGTCGTCAGCACGCTCAGCGTGAAGGCGCAGGGTTCGGCGGAACGGGCGCTCGCCCCGGTCCCGACGCCCTCCGCGCTGGTCGCGATCCAGCCGTCGACCGGCGAACTGCTGGCGGTGGCGCAGAACGCGCCTGCCGACCCGCAGGGCGCGATCGCGCTCACCGGCCGGTTCCCGCCGGGGTCCACGTTCAAGATGGCCACCGCCGTCGCGGCGTTGTCCGCGGGCACGGTGCGGGCGGACAGCCCCGTGGATTGCCCCGGCACGGCCACCTTCGAGAACCGGACGGTGCCGAACGAGGGCAAGTTCGCCCTCGGCGTCGTCCCGCTCTCCACGGCGTTCGCCAAGTCCTGCAACACGACGTTCGCGAAGCTCTCGACCGACCTGCCTCCCGCCGCGTTGACCGACGCCGCGCGCGATCTCGGCGTCGGCGCCGACTTCGTGATCCCGGGCCTGACGACGATCACCGGTTCGTCGCCGCCGGCGAACACCGTCGCGCAGCGGGCGGAGAACGGGTTCGGCCAGGGGACCGTCGTGGCGAGCCCGTTCGGCCTGGCGGTCGCCACCGCGACGGTCCAGTCGGGGAAGGTCCCGGTGCCGACGCTGGTGCGGGGGATGGCCACCACGTCGTCCGGGCTCGGCAAACCGATCAAACCGGAGGTGCTCGACGCGCTGCGCGGGATGATGCGCGAAGTCGTCACCGACGGCACGGCGACGCTGCTCAAACCCTTGCCGGACGTCCGGGGCAAGACGGGGACGGCCCAGTTCGGCGACGGCACGCATTCGCACGGCTGGTTCGTCGGCTACACCGGCGACCTGGCCTTCGCGGTGCTGACGACCGACGCGGGGACGTCCAGGCCCGCGGTCGAGGCCGCCCAGCGCTTCCTGACGGGGCTCGGTTAGCCGCCAGGTCGTAGGCTGGGCTCATGTCCGTTCGCTCCCCCTTGAAGCCCGGCGTCCAGACGCCGAGGCGAGTCGTCCCCGCCAGCATCGCCCGCCCCGAATACGTCGACCGGCCGGCGCCGAAACGCGACACGGGCAACGGGGTCCGCACGCCCGAGGTGATCGAAGCGATGCGGGTCGCGAGCCGGATCGCGGCGCAGGCGCTGGAGGAGGGCGGCAAGGCCGTCAAACCCGGCGCGACCACCGACGACATCGACAAGGTGATCCACGAGTTCCTGCTGGACAACCACGCGTACCCGTCGACGCTCGGCTACCGCGCGTTCCCGAAGTCGTGCTGCACCTCGCTCAACGAGGTGATCTGCCACGGCATCCCGGATTCGACGGTGATCGAGGACGGCGACATCTGCAATATCGACGTCACCGCGTTCATCGGCGGCGTCCACGGCGACACCAACGCGACGTTCCTGGCGGGTGACGTCTCGGAGGAGGCGCGGCTGCTGGTCGAGCGCACGCGCGAGGCGACGATGCGCGCCATCAAGGCCGTCCGTCCCGGCAGGCAGCTCAACGTCATCGGCCGTGTCATCGAGTCCTACGCGAAGCGGTTCGGCTACGGCGTCGTGCGGGACTTCACCGGCCACGGTGTCGGGCCGGCGTTCCACACCGCGCCGACCGTCCTGCACTACGAGGAGCCGTCCGTCGAGACGGTGATCGAGCAGGGCATGACCTTCACGATCGAGCCGATGATCACCCTCGGCACCATCGACTACGACATCTGGGCCGACGACTGGACCGTCACCACCAAGGACAAGAAGTGGACGGCCCAGTTCGAGCACACGCTCGTGGTGACCGAGGACGGCGCCGAGATCCTCACCCTGCCGTAAACGCCTCGTGAGTGGTAAGGACGGTTAGAACCGTCCTTACCACTCACGAGGTTGTGGGGTCAGTTCTCGTCCTGGTCCACCCTGGCCAGGAGTTCGTCCAGGAAACCGCACGCCTCGCTGGCGGCCCGGTCGGCGTCGCGGTCGGCGATGGCCTCGGCGAGGCCTTCGTGCCCTATCTCCGGCAGATACTCGCGCCCCGGCGTCACGTTCGACGTGGCGGCCACGCTGGCCGTGATCACCTCGGTGAGCCCGCGGTACATCTCGGTCAGCAGGGTGTTGTGTCCACTTTGGACGACGGCGAAGTGGAATTCCGCGTCGAGGCGGGCGAAGTCCTCCCAATGGCCCTCGCGCAGCTCGGCGTTGCGGCGTTCGAGCAGGGAACGCAGCTCGACGACTTCCTCCTCGGTCCGCGACACGGCCGCGAGCCGGGCGCCTTCGACCTCTAGGATGCGCCGCACCTGCAGCACCTCGCGCAGTTCGGAACCGCACAGCCGCCGGATGGCGCCCGACACCTCGCTCGTCGCCCGCACGTAGGTCCCGTCGCCCTGGCGGACCTCGAGCAGCCCCGTGTGCGCGAGGGCGCGAACGGCCTCGCGGACGGTGTTGCGCCCGACGCCGAGCTGCCCGGCCAGCTCCGGTTCCGTCGGAATCCGCTGACCGATGGGCCATTCTCCCTGCGTGACGGCGTCACGCAGCTGCTCGATGACCTGATCGACCAGGCCGGCACGGCGCGTGGTGGCCAATGGCACAGCGTTGTCCCTTCATCCAATCATCCTATGTATGTGATACTAGCCGACGTGCGTGTCGACTCTCGAGAATCCGTGGCCCCGTTCGACGAAAGCCTTGAACTCGAAGGCTCGATCGAAACGGAGTGGCGGCCGGGAGTGATCACCGGCGGCGTGCTGCTCGGTGTCGCGGTGATCCTGGTGGCACTGAACCTGCGGCCCGCGATCACCAGCGTCGGCCCCATGCTCGGCGAAATGCGCGACGACCTCGGCGCCACGGCGACCTGGGCCGGCGTGCTCACCACGCTCCCCGGCCTCTGTTTCGCCGCCGCCGGACTCGCCGCGCCGCTGCTGGCCCGCCGGTTCGGCATCGGCGCGGCCATCGCGTCCGCGCTTTCGGTGCTGGCCGTCGGCCTGGTGCTGCGCGTGATCGACGGACCGTACGTCGTGCTCGGGGGAACCCTGGTCGCCACGGCGGGAATCGCCTTGGCGAACGTACTGATCCCGGTCGTCATCAAGGACTCCTTCCCGGCACGTGTCGGCATGATGACCGGCGTGTACACCGCCGCTCTGCAGGGCGGGGGCGCCCTGGGGTCCGCGCTCACCCCTCCCTTGGAGAACGCGTTCGGCGGCTGGCGCCAAGGTCTCGGCGCCTGGTCGGTACTGGCGGTGCTCGCACTCCTCGTCTGGATTCTCGCAGCCCGCGGTGCGGGACGTGCGCCCGTTGCCGAGGCAGGCAAGCAGGGTAGCGGGCGATCGCTCCTGCGTAGCCCCCTTGCGTGGATGGTCACGCTTTTCTTCGGCACTCAGGCCTTTTTGGCCTACGTCGTGATGGGCTGGCTGCCGGAGGTGATGATCGACGCGGGGGTGAGCAAGGGCGATTCCGGGCTGCTGCTCGGGCTGATCTCGCTCATCGCCGTCCCGATCAGTCTCGTGGTGGCGCCGATGGCCGCCCGGCACAAGAGCCAGAGCCCGTGGATCGTCGGGCTGGGCGTTCCCGGCTTCGTCGGCATGGTCGGCATGATGGTCGCGCCCGCCGCTTCGCCGCTGCTCTGGTGCCTTCTCATCGGGCTCGGGATGAGCGTCTTCTCGCTCGCGCTGACGGTGATCGCGCTGCGGGCCCGCACCGGCGAGGACACCGCGCGGCTGTCGGGGATGGCGCAGGGTATCGGCTACCTGATGGCGGCCGTCGGGCCGTTCCTCTTCGGGCTGCTTCACGACCTCACCCACGGCTGGACCGTGCCCTGGATCATGATGCTCGCGGTCTTCGCCGCGCAGATGACCTTCGGTGCCTTCGCCGGTCGTCGCCGGTTCGTCTGAACGCGTTCAAAAAACTTCTTGACCCGTCCCGGGGCGGAGCCATAGCCTGAGTGAGTTGAACCTGTTCAAAAACTCGGTCCTGGGGGTCGGCGTGGTGGAAGGACTGGCGTACGGCTCGGCTCTGGCGTGTTTCGCCGCGGTGTGTGTCGCCGTGGTGCCGGAGCGGGCCCTCGCGGTGCTCTCGCCGCACGAGTTCTACCGCGCCGCCGACCGGGTGTGCGTGCGGGTGTGGAAGGACAGCGGCGCCGAGATCCAGCGCTACTGGCCGGATCCGGAGGGGGACGCCGCGACGGAGCTGCGCAAGTGGCAGCACTACGTCGCGGTGAAGGTGGACGACGCCAAGGACGTCCTCAAGGGGGCGACGGGGGTCCGTGCGGTGCCGGGAGGGGCGGCATCGGCGCGGGAGGAGTTCTTGGCGGCGATCCGCCGGTACATCGAGGCTGCCGAGCGGTTTTCCGGGGATGGGGCCCGCTCGGCCGCCTTGATGGGCGCCTCGGACACCGAGAGGAACGCGGTGAGCGCGCTCGCGGCGCGGAACGGGGCCCGCGCCTGCGCCCGCGTCGTCTGACGCACGCATTCAGTCCTCTAAATGCGGCGGTGGCAGGTTGCGGCGGGGTTGGTGAAGCCCAGATTAAACAAGAAAAAGTGG